>JAGTQT010000070.1:7307-8002 GCA_018396615.1 Candidatus Bathyarchaeota archaeon | reverse complement strand
GTCTTGGAAATAGCTGTGAGCAACGCTTTAGAAAAGGGCGACGCCTTTGAGTAAAGTCTCTAGAGTAAAGACAAAGGAAAAAGCTGACCTGCTTATCGTAAACGCAGATGAACTTATTACTCTTGAAGGAAGTAGCCAAAAGCCTCGCGTAGGCAAGCAGATGCAGGAACTTGGCATAATCCGCGATGGCGGTATAGCTATAAAAGACGGGAGAATCGTGGCTGTCGGCAAGACTGCTGAGGTTAGATGCACTATAAGAGCAGAAAACGTAATAAGCGCCGATGGCAAAACCATTCTTCCAGGCTTCGTTGACGCGCATACCCATTTAATCTTCGCTGGCTCAAGAGAAGACGAATTCCAGATGCGCATCGAAGGTGCCTACTATCTAGAGATTTTTAACGCAGGCGGCGGCATCTTGAAGACTGTACGCGAAACTCGGAAAGCCAGCATCGACAGGCTTGCAGATATAGGCTTAGAAAGACTCGACGCTATGCTGGAGCATGGAACAACAACTGTAGAAGCAAAAAGCGGCTATGGATTAACAGTGCGAGATGAACTCAAGATTCTGGAAGTAATGAAACGGCTGAACCAGCTTCACTCCGTTGACATTATTCCAACATTTATGGGTGCTCACGCGGTTCCACCAGAGTTTAAAGGAAATACACAAGGCTACGTTGACCTCGTCACCGAAAAGA
>JAGTQT010000070.1:0-7289 GCA_018396615.1 Candidatus Bathyarchaeota archaeon | reverse complement strand
CTGAGAAGGGTTTGGCAGAGTTTTGCGATGTTTTCTGCGAGAAAGGCGTCTTCAACTTGGAACAAAGTAGACGCATACTTATCGCAGGAAAAAGCTTCAACTTGAAACCAAAGGTTCATGCAGACGAGCTAAGCATGCTGGGAGGCGCAGAACTTGCTGCTGATGTCGAAGCGGTTTCAGCTGACCACCTACTTTATTCCTGTGACGAAGGACTAAGAGCCATGGCCAAGAAAGATGTGATCGCAGTTTTATTGCCTGCAGCGGCTTTCAGCCTAATGAATAACAAGTTCGCAGACGCAAGAAGAATCATTGACCTCGGCGTGCCTGTGGCTCTGGGCTCTGACTTTAGCCCAAGCTGCTGGATCGAAAACATGCAGCTGGTCATAGGTTTTGCTTGCAACTTCATGCGGTTAACACCGGCTGAGGCAATAACAGCGGCCACAATTAATGCTGCTCATGCAGTAAATGAGGCATCAGAAGTTGGTAGCTTAGAGATTGGCAAGAAAGCGGATATACTAATTCTGGATATCCCTAATCACAAGAATCTAGGCTACCGGTTTGGATCCAACCTTGTAGACAAGGTTATCAAGAACGGCAGAATAGTGGTTGATAAAGAAGAAAAACGTGGCGAACAGATAGTTCTCGGAAGAGTTGAGTAAAAGCGAACAACTACGGCTTTGGTTTCCGTGCCTTTTCAGCAACCGTGAAAACTAACCACGCAATTATTCCATAGATCACGGCGTTAAAAACCGCTATTATTAAAACGGTTGCAGGAATGCCGAGCACAGGGTAATCAGTATCGGGGACATTAATGGCGTCATATATCTGTCTTCCCGGAGGCATGGCTGGATAAGCTATTGAAGCAGCAAGTACTGTAAGAAACACTGTTAGAAATACTAGTACTCCTTTCATGTTTTTTCTTCCTTTTTGGATGTTATAGAGAACTGAGATGTTGTTTAAAAATATAGTGGATAGGCAAAGAATTTTAGCAGGGTTACTCTTTTGAAGTTCTGGTGATGTGAAATGAAGGTTGAAAAACCCGTCAAGTGCTTGACCGGCTCTGAGCTACATTGCAAAAACTGGCAGATCGAAGGAATTTTGCGCATGCTTTGCCACGTTCTGGACCCAGAAGTGGCGAAAGATCCGGAGCATCTTATAGTCTATGGTGGAACAGGCAAGGCTGCGCGCAACTGGGAATGCTTTGATAAGATTGTTGAGACGTTGATGAATCTTGAAGCCGATGAAACAATGCTAATCCAAAGCGGTAAACCAGTGGCTGTCTTCAAAACGCACGAATTGGCACCTAGAGCACTGATCGTTAATGCTATGATTGTGCCAAAATGGGCGAACTGGGACTATTTTCTAGAAATGGAACAGAAAGGCTTAACCATGTATGGGCAGATGACTGCTGGCAGCTGGGCATTCATCGGAACCCAAGGCATACTACAAGGAACCTATGAGACTTTGGCAGCTGTTGCTAGACAGCATTTTGACGGCTCATTGAAAGGCAGATTTGTTTTGACAGCCGGCTTAGGCGAGATGGGTGGAGCACAGCCTTTAGCAGTTACGATGAATGATGGCGTTGCCCTAGTTGTCGAGATCAATGAGTGGGCAATCGAACGCAGATTGAAGCATGGATACTTGGATGATTGGACTGATCGATTGGATGAAGCGGTCACTATGGTTCTTGATGCGAAGCAGCGGAAGGTCCCACTAAGCGTCGGATTGTTGGGTAATGCTGCAGATGTGTATCCCGAACTGCTGAGACGAGGCATAATTCCAGATGTGGTGACTGATCAGACAAGCGCCCATGACCCCTTGAACGGTTATTATCCTAAAGGCTTTAGCAAGAGCGAGGCAGATGCCCTCAGAGAGCGTGATCCTAAGGAGTATGTGCGCCAAGCGATGAGAAGCATGTACAAGCACGTTGAAGCCATGGTGGGCATGATGCAGAAAGGCGCTGTAGTATTTGACTACGGCAACAATCTTCGGCAGCAAGCCTACGACGCTGGCTTTAAGGATGCCTTTGCCTATCCAGGTTTTGTGCAAGCTTATGTTAGACCGCTATTCTGCGAAGGCAAAGGACCGTTTCGCTGGGCTTCACTTGTCGGCAGCAAAGAAGACATTTACAAGCTTGACAATGTGATTCTCAGAGAATTTATCTATGACGAAGGCTTGTGCAGGTGGATACGCAAGGCAAAAGAGCATGTAAAGTTTCAAGGGCTACCAGCAAGAGTTTGCTGGCTTGGCTACGGAGAACGCGCAAAATTCGGAAAAATCATTAACCAAATGGTTCACTTAGGAGAGCTTAGTGGCCCTGTATGGATTGGGCGCGACCATCTTGATGGTGGAAGTGTGGCGTCGCCTAACCGTGAAACAGAGGACATGAAAGATGGAAGCAACGCGATCGCTGATTGGCCAATCCTCAACGCGCTTATCAATGCGGTGGGCGGAGCTACTTGGGTTAGCGTGCACCATGGAGGCGGAGTGGGAATCGGCTACAGCATTCACGCGGGCATGTGTCTAGTGGCTGATGGCACAAAAGAGGCGGAAAAGCGGATTGAGACAGTGTTGACAACTGATCCAGGCACAGCGATTGTGAGGCATGCAGATGCGGGATACGAGAAAGCGCAAATTGTAGCTCGAGAAAAAGGCGTCAAGATGCCAATGCTGAAGTAATTTCTCTTTTATAAGTGTTGGAAGAAAGAACGAATACTGTTTTTCACTTTATTTTGTGAAATCGATTTCTCTCGATAAACAAATCCACTCTTCCTGAGTCATCTATTGCAAATTCTACAGGCATTCTTGTCCCGCCTGCAAAAATATAGAAGCGTAGGTTCTCAAGTTTGTCGCTCTCAGGAATCAGCGCAAAGCACTGTTCAACTAGCTTCTCTTTGGATTTCGCAAACAATATTCCGCCTTTTCTTGTAACCGAGATTTTCGCGATTCCCTTGTAAGACTCGTATTCACCTACAAGAATGCTCATCTTTTTCTCAATTTCAAATACCGGTATCTCTTTCACAGGGTCTTTACCTATCAGCAACGTCAGCACAACTGGAGCCACCATATACACTGATTCAGCGGCACCGTTATTACTCGCAACTGCAACACCTAGTTTTAAGTCTGGCAGAAAACGCAAATCAGCATTTGAAACCAAAGTGGAGCCGCTGTGTCCTATACATCGATGCCCGAAAAAGTCTTCATCACTACGCCATCCGTACCCGTAATATCTTTTTCCAAAAAAAGTAGAATAGCCAACATCGATATGCGGCTTGTACATCTCTCTAAGCAAAGTAGAGCCCAAAATCTGTGAACCTTCGAAAAAGCCTTCGCTGAGATAGGCGGTCAGATAGTTCGCCAACTCCATAACAGAGCTTAAAAGCCCTCCAGCTGCAAATGCCAGTCTATCCAAAGGAAGCACAGTAGGCACTGCCGCAAAAATGCCTTCTTTTTTCTGTACGAGATAGGGAGTGGCAACATCTGCATCGTTTTCTATTTTCTCACTTGGGAAAGCTGATCTATTCATTTTGAGAGGTTTTAGAATGTTCTCTCTAACGTAGTCTTCATAACGCATGTTGCTGGTTCTTTCAATTATCCAGCCTAGAAGAGTATAGCCTTCGTTCAGGTAGAAGAAACGCTTGCCGGGTTCAGCGACAATTTCGCTTGTGGCGCCGTTGATAAATGTAATTGCGTCGTCAAAACTGGCGAAGGGTATCCATTTTTCTTCAATTCCGAGAAATCTGTTAATTTCAATGTCTGCTGCGCCTAAATCGGGAATGCCGGAAGAATGGCTCAAGAGATGGTGAATCGTGATGGGTTTTTCCTCTTTTCCGATTTTAAATTCTGGCAGATATTTTCGTACCGGATCATTTACGTTTAGCTTTCCCTGTTCTTGGAGTTGCATGAGAGCCAAAGCCGTAAAGGATTTTGTGCAAGAGCCGATTCCATAAAGGGTATCTGGTGTGGCTTTAAGACCTGCTTTCAGGTTTCTGGATCCGAAACCCTTGGCGTAGACAATTTTTCCATCCTTAACAATAGCCAGACTTAGTCCTGGCACATGATCCCGCAACATTGCTTCGGCAATCAGACCCTCAAACTTTTCAACTTCAAGCGACACAGCGATTCAAACCCCCCTATATATAGGCTTGATGGTCAGATAAAACTTCCGAGAATTTGAACGGCAATCAAAAGCCCGTAGTAAACTTGGTATTAACCGCTAGAACGTGAATGTAGCATCTAGAGATCGAGAAAAAAAGAGCTTTTTTAGTAAGGAGGCATTCCACCCATGCCACCCATACCACGCGGTCCTCCGCTAGGCGGCATTGGTGGTCCTTTTCCGCCACCTTTGGCAGCGATCAGGTCGTCTATTTTTACTATCATGTTTGCGGCTTCTGTTGCGGATTTTATGATTTGCTGTTTTACTCGTAGCGGCTCTACGACTTTCATTTCAAGCATGTCCCTAATTTTTCCCGAGAACACGTCAATGCCGTAGTAGGGAGCTTCAGCCTCTTCGTGTTTAGCTCTTAATGCAACCATAATGTCGATTGGATCTAAACCCGCGTTTTCTGCCAAAGTCAGTGGAATCTCTTCAACAGCCTCTGCAAAAGCCTCTATAGCCAGTTGTTCGCGTCCACCAACCTTGGTAGCGAATTCTCTAAGCTGTCTAGCGACCTCTGCCTCTGGAGCTCCTCCGCCGGCGACGATCTTGCCGTCTTCGACCGTATTTCTAACCACGCAAAGAGCGTCGTGTAGCGATCTTTCTGCCTCGTCGATAAGATGTTCTGCTCCGCCTCGGATCACTATGGTTACTGCTTTGGGGTTCTTGCATTCTCGTATGTAAACAAGCTTGTCGTTGCCTACCTTAACTTCTTCAACGATCTTTGCCTTTCCAAGCATTTCAGGCTTTAGATCCTTAAGATTTGCCACGATCTCGCCGCCTGTAGCCTTAGCCAGTTTTTCCATGTCACCGCTGCTTATGCTTTTGACAGCCAAAATGTTAGCTTTCGCTAGAAAATGTAGAGCCATATCGTCGATGCCTTTCTCGCTCAAAACAACATTAGCGCCGCTTTTGACAATCTGGTCAACCATCTCTCTGAGCATGCGTTCCTCCTCATCCAAGAAAAGTTTCATCTGCTCTGGGCTTTCGATGTTAATTTTGGCATCAAACTCTGTTTTCTCAATCTCAAGCTTTGCACTTAGAAGAGCTATTTTGGCGTTCTCTACTAATTTGGGCATCTGAGAGCTCGCCACTTCCTTGTCGATCACCATGCCTCTGACAAGCTCTGTCTCGTCTAAGCCTTTTCCATGTTTTTTAAGCACCTTGATAAGGTCGATGTCAGCTTTGACCTTTCCAGAAGTTTCTTCAGCCACCTGCTTAACTGCTTTTACAGCCAACTTTGCGAAATGATCTCTTGCGGTCGCAACTCTAGTTTCTAATGAGACGAGGGCAACATCGACAAGCCTCTTCTCATCATCCGTGCTAACAGGGATCGCCAGTTTGTCAAGAACTTCTAATGCCTTTTCGCTTGCCTTTTTGTATCCTTCAATGATTATGGTTGGATGAATCCCTTGATTAAGCAGATTCTCCGCCTTGACAAGCAACTCTCCTGCCAACACCACTGCCGTCGTTGTGCCATCGCCTACTTCATTGTCCTGTGCCTTGGCAACTTCAACAAGCATCTTCGCAGCGGGGTGCTGCACATCTAGTTCTTTCATTATGGTTGCGCCATCATTTGTTATTGTGACGTCGCCGATGCTGCTGACAAGCATTTTGTCCATGCCAAGTGGACCCAGCGAGGATTTCACTGTTTCGGCAATGATTTTTGCAGCCATTATGTTATTTTTCTGAGCTTCTTTTCCTGTTGTCCTTCCGGTTCCTTCTTTCAGAACGAGAATTGGAACTGCTCCTTGAGATGTCTCTGCCATCTGTAATCTTCCTCCTATGTTTCTCCTTCTATACTAGACTTCGGAATCTTTACCCAGAGAATTGCAATATAAACGTTTCTAACTGTTATCTGTCTTGATAATAGTGTATCCGGATGCCTTGCGAAGACGATTCATAATTGCTAACCCCAAGCCTTTTGAAGGAACCCCTTCTGCAAGAATTATGTCGACGCCTTTAGAGTCAAACTCTCTTAGAAGCTTAAACAGATTCCGCGCAGCAGTAGCCAGATTACTTCGGCTTCCCATTGATTTTAAGTTGCACGCCGCATATTCTCCAACAGTTTCGTCAGTAGCCAAAATCCCCACTTCTCTGCCGCTGCCTATGTAACGATGTGCTAACTCCACAATCTGTTTAACAACTGCTTCCAAATCTCCTTCGACAACAATCAACTTCGCCTTAGGCGCATAATGCCTATGCTTCAAACCAGGAGAACGCACTTGCTTGAATGACACGGGCTTTTCTGCAGTTACTACAGGATTAAGCACCACTTGCTTCATGACTGTTTTTAGCTTCTCTAAAGATGTGCCTCCTGGACGCAGAACCTCTGGGGGATCAACAGTTAAATCTAAAACGGTGGACTCGACGCCAACACGCGTGGGACCAGCGTCTAAGACAGCATCTATTCTGCCTTCTAAATCTTCCATCACATGTGTCGCCGAAGTAGGGCTGGGCTTCCCAGCAAGATTAGCGCTGGGCGCCGCAATAGGGCAGCCGCTCTTTTCGATTAAGGCTAACGCAACTTTATGACGTGGCATTCGAATAGCTATCGTGCTTAGACCACATACAGTCTCATCTGGAACAATCGAGGATCGCTCAAATATCAGCGTCAGAGGACCAGGCCAGAAAATCTTCATAAGTTTTTTGGCGTCATGGGGGATTCTCTTTGTCAGTTTGTAGATGTCTCCTATGTCGCTTATGTGCACTATGGGTGGGTTGTCAAGAGGACGCTTTTTTGCTGCGAAAAGCGCTCGGATTGCCTTTGGGTTTAGTGCGTTTGCGCCTAGCCCATAGACCGTTTCTGTGGGAAACGCAACTAGCCCGCCATTTCTGATTAGGGCTGCCGCTACGTCTTGCGGGATTGGTTACGCTAACCGACATAGCTCGCTTCCAGCCTCAAGTAATAGCCATTCTTAAACAGCTCGCGGTGAAGCAGACAACGCCAAAGAGTATGAAGAAAGTCGTTGACTACTACGTTGTGTAATAGAGTATAAACTAGCAATCTATGCTTTTTTTGGAGGAAGCTTAAATGTTTAGATCTAACTCTAGTCAACTCAGATGAAAAAAACCATCTTGCTCAAAGTTAACCCGCGAAAGCCTGAAACAGACAAAATAGACGTAGCGGCAG
>JAGTQT010000069.1:6669-8028 GCA_018396615.1 Candidatus Bathyarchaeota archaeon | reverse complement strand
GACTTCTCACGTGGCGAACCCTTTTCTGCCTCCTTTTTCTTACAAAATAAACGCTTCCTATGACTGTCAACAGCACAACTGCGGCAAGCACAAGCCACCGAAAATCAAAACTTTCGCCCGTCGGCGGTGGGCCACCCTTCAAGAAAAACAAGACTTCTTGGTCTCCTTGGCATCCGCTCTGGTTTCCTCTTTGTTTTGTTTCTACAAGAAGAATACACGCCAATCGTTCGCAAGCGTCATTTGCAAATACAGTGTTGATAACAAACATTTCTTGAGTTTGCCCTCCTGGCACCAAGTAGTTTCCAGGTGCTAGCACGTAGAAGAATGTATCCGCCGTGCGGATTCCCTTCTCGTCATACAGTAGTGCCCATACTTCTATTACTGCGAAGGTTTTAGAGCTGTTATTATAGACGTATCCATATATTGACGCGTTACTTTCTGTCAAGCTAGTTCCTTGTGGGAGTATGATAAGATTTGTTTCTATTCCCTGCGGATAATCTTCATACTCGCTGATTTCAACCTCGCACCTTCCATTATTTTCTAAATACCTCCTCGCTAGGTCATCCGCTATAGATGCAGTTACTGGAGACCTTCTTGAAGGTAAAATAACTTCAAGCTTTGTTGCTACTTTGGTTTGATTGATCACAAAACCTTGATTGTCGTAGAAGGTGATTGTAACATTCACGTTTTTAACAGGCACTGAGCCATTATTTATGACTTCTCCAAAAACCCAAACTGAAGGAGTATCAGTGTATAGTACTCTGAATTTTACATACAGCGGCCCAGCAGTTTCTGCGACTACAATGCGTGCTGTAAACGGGGGTAGGAGAGTGCTTCCGGCAACACATGAAAGAAATAAAAACATAAAGAAGCGAGTGTGCAGTTTCATGTTGCTTCTAGTCCTCGTCTTATTTAGTCATTTTTGAAGTTTCAGAAGCTCAGACGCTATTTAAGCATATCGCACTTGTTGAAAGTCGCGCCTACTTCAAAGAATCTCCAATAAAATATCCTAAAGCGGTTCCAAATAATGAAAACATGGTGGCAAAAATGGCTGGTAACGTGATAAGTTGCATCGTTGGAAGCAAAGCGTAATTAACCATTTCATATTCTCCCGCCAGAAAAGGCGGTAGCACTATTAAGGTGACAGCTATGGCTATTGCAGAAACTGCTGAAACACAGACATAAATCATGCTTCTGCCTATGTCCTGGATTATGATGCCCACGGCGCAGCCGATGAAAAGGCCAATAAACGCGGCGATCGCCGTTAAAATGTGAAAATCTGCTTGGTAAATTCCTACCGAAACATATATGCCCGTGTATATTGCGCACATTCCGAAAATAACGCCTAACTCTCCAAGA
>JAGTQT010000069.1:0-6614 GCA_018396615.1 Candidatus Bathyarchaeota archaeon | reverse complement strand
CTTCTGAAACAAAAACAATCAGAAGCCCATAATAGTAAGGTATTATGGCAATAAAGAATAAGTAGTAGACAAAGATGCACATGGCGACAACTGCCAAACCGAAAACTATCCAAAGTCTTTCTCTTTGCAAATCGCTTTTCCCTCGAGCAATAAGGATATATACATAAGATATTAAAAAGTTGTTGTGACACGCTTTGGTCTCTCTTACCTCTTTAAGATACGGACTTGCCGTTGTCTTCATAGCAATGGTGATAACTTCATTTGTTGTCACTCTCAACGCAACTTACCTCCTGCTAACAGCTTACGCAATAACCAACCAAGTCGATATCCCATGGAGCGAACTTACCCTTAATGCATCTGCAAAGCCTTCACTAAACTTCACGTTCGTCGTCAAAAACCCAGTTTCAATCAACCTGCACTTGGCCTATGTCAAATTTGAAGGGTATATTTATGAAAGTTTTCAAGCGTTCCAGACGGGTGAACCACCTCTGCTCAAAAAAGAGCATGCTCAAACCTTTTATCCACACATATCCCTGAACGCGACAGCAAACACTACAATAACAATTGAAATATCAAACGTGGAAAGTGTGCTTTCAATAGAGCCGCCAAAAGCGTGGTTTATAGTGATATATCTTCAGCTGTCTGATGCTCCTCTTCTTGGAAATCGAGCAATCATCAAAAGGTATGTGATGTTTGAAACAAACTTTTAAGTGCTAACCTCCTAGCTAATTAACGTTGTTTGTGGTGTTGCGATGAACCTACGTGAAATGATGAAAAACGTTGATTACCCGTTTGGCCGTTTTCTGGTAAGTGTAAGCGCAATAATAGCAATTGCCTCCACAGCATTTGCTGTTGTTATTCTTAGAGAAGAAGATCCAAATGCGCCAAATCCTGCTTTTTTAGGGATTCCTATGCCTATACTTTCATACTTTTCTATGACGGCAATTTTGACGCTGTTAATCTTACTGATAAAAGTGCGATTATACTCTGCAGCCGAAACCGCGAAAAAAACTGAACTTTACGTGTCTGGAGCTGAAGAAACAGCCAAAGACTTCAAACGTTCTCTCACCCTCCTCTATGCTGCAGTAGTCGTGTTGATAATTTTGATTCCAGCCCTCCTTTTCATAGTTCCACAAATGTGGTGGTTCATCAGCATCACCAGCTTCGTGAGCGGAATAAACTTTTCCGAAGTAATCATCTACCTATTCTCACGAAAACGATAATCCAAAAGCTAGGCAAAATTTTTAACAACATGGTTCGACAAGCTTAAATATTGAACAATTTATCTCTACCGTATCGGGGATAAGGAGGCTGAAGAAAAATGACTTTAAGAAAGTATTTAGCTAAAAGAATAGTTGTAGGCATAATAACCCTGCTTATAGTTGCCACATTAAACTTTGTCATATTTGTACTCCAACCCTCTGACCCAACCCGATATCTCCTTCAGCCAGGAATGAAACCTGAGCAAAAAGAGATGATTGCTAGAGAATATGGTTTGCGAGACCCTCTAGATGTTCGATATTTCAAATATCTAAGAAACATGTTCTCTTACGGGCTTATTCCACCCTACTTTGGAATTTCCTTCAAAAGCAAGCAAACTGTGGCTTCTGAAATGTCGTGGCGAATGCAGCTAACCGTGCTGCTTCTAGGTTCAGCCATGATCGGAAGAACCATAGTAGGCATCCCCGCCGGAATATTTGCCGCAGCAAAACGCGGAGGAAAACTTGACGTCGCAATAATGGGCTGTGCACTCTTAACATTCGGCATACCCATATTCGTCCTTCAACTTTTGTCAATTTTCTTCTTCAGCTACCTTGCAAACATATACGGAATACGCATCTTTCCAACTGGAGGAGGACTTGGTGGACCCTACAAATCCTTCTGGGACTTCTTACCCGGTGCTGCATGGCACTTGTCACTGCCGATACTCGTATTAACTTTCGGGGGCTTCGGAGGATGGGCACTGTACACGCGAAACATGTTAATTGACGCGTTAACGCAAGACTACATAGTTACTGCTCGCGCTAAAGGACTAAGCGAACGAACAGTCTTGTATAAGCATGCTTTCAAAAGCATACTTCCACCTGTGGCCACCATGATAACATTGTCTATCCCTGGTATAGTTACTGGCGCCATCATTACTGAAACAATCTTCGGGCTTGAGGGAATAGGCAAATGGTATGTGGAATCCTTGTCAAGAGGTTCTCCTAACTACCCTGTGGTCCAAGCAGTGCTCTTCATATTCGCAACTCTAACCATAATGTTCAACATAATTGCCGACCTCTTATATGGAGTTCTTGATCCAAGAATCCGTGTAGGAGCACGAAGATAGGAGTGAAGACAAATGGCAGCCAAACCTCAGGAAAAAAGACCTCGTGAACCTCGTTCATTCAGAGCTTTAATTTTTAGTTTGCTTATAATCCTTCTGGGATTTGCCACAATAGGCTTAGGTGTATGTGAGCTGTACGTGAGCCTTAACCTTGGCGACCTCAAAAATCCTGAGCCTTGGGCAGCTGACCTCTGGGCGCTGTTTGCTAATAGCGGCTTAATGTTGCTTCCGCACTTGTACTCGATAATGGATTTTGTGATAGGCTCAATATTCATTCTCTGCGGCTACCTAATTTTTAGAGTGAAACATATGGAGTTTGCAGCGTTGACCGCGTTTGCTACAGGATTAGTTGCTCTTTTTGTTTATGGTATTGGCGATTGGTGGACGTATGTAGCGAGAATAAAATATGAAGGTCTTGCCGTCATGTATCTCAGAGTAATCCTTCAAGGTGCAGTTCCCATTATTGTAAGTGCGTTGAGTTTGACGGCTCAGCGTCAAGAAGCCAAAACCTTGATGGGAAGACGAATAAGAAGCTTCTGGGAAGACTTTTCCCACAACAAGATTGGGCTCGTTGGAATGGCAATACTGTTCACATACATTATTGCGGCTGTTTTGGTGCCTGTGCTGTCGCTTGGGGTTAACCCTGAAAAAACTGACCTTGCTGATGAGCTAGTTCCGCCTTCCTGGATAGACTTCTTCTATCCATCACTTCGGGATCTTCCACGCACCCTTCATCAAGAATACAACTTTACTGACTACTTTGTCACGTTACCAGAATCAATTAAGAACGATCCGAGCGTTACTTGGTCTTGGAATGGGCGATCATTTGAATTCAATATTTCAGGCTTAAGTTACAATGAATCCGCACCTTTCAGAATATCCTTGGAAACAGTTAGTGACTACTATCCGTATAACCCACCTCGAGGAGGCGGCTTCATAATCGGGTTTACCTTGGAAGTTGACCCGCACCAATATTACAGTCCAAGTGAAAAGATAGCGAGAGCCTTTTATAATGTTGAACTGAACATGACGAGTCCTGTTAACACTACCAATCTTTGGGATGCAGAGTGGTATAACAAACGTCAGTATTATTACAGCCAAAGCATAACTCCGAGACAAGAACTGATGCCTCTTAACATATCTTCTCCCGATAAGAGGTTGCAGAAAACCAAGATAAACGAGACTTTCCAGTTGACATCTGACTTGTACTGGTCCCACAAAATGGGTTTTGTTAACAAAGATGGCGCTGTTGATTGGCAAAGTTTGTCAAATGCTTTGTTCCCTCAAAAAGGCAACTATAGTTATCAAATGTATTTCTACATAAACGCAACCGCTACATACAGCAGAACAACAGATACCACAACTATCTACCCGATCTACTACTTCGCGAGAATCAAGCCTATCTTCCTTGATGTTAAAGGAATGCTTCACGGCATAATGGGAACAGACCACTTAGGACGAGACATTTGGTCAAGAATTGTCCACGGCATCAAAATATCACTAGCCATCGGCTTGGCTTCAGCTGTTGCATCATCGTTTATCGGCGTCATGGTTGGCGTAGTTGCCGGTTACCTTGGAGGCACGGTTGACGAGTTAATGATGAGACTTGTAGATATATTGCTTTGTTTGCCTGTTCTTCCCTTGCTAATCGTCTTGGTGTATATGTATGGACAGAACGTATGGTACATAGTAATACTAATCGCCATTTTTGGCTGGCAAGGCTTGTCAAGGGTGATTAGATCTCAGGTTCTTTCGTTACGCGAGGCTGCCTTCGTCGAATGTGCAACTGCTTCAGGAGCTTCACGCACTTACATAATGATTAGGCACCTTATACCGAACGTTCTTCCGATTGTTCTGTCAGACTTTGTTCTCAGCGTTCCTGGAGGAATCATGACGGAAGCTGGACTGAGCTTTATAGGGTTTGGCGACCCAACGACTCCCACTTGGGGAAGAGAGTTTAACATAATGTGGACTGAGGGAGGCGCTTTTGCCGTGTTTGCTTGGTGGTGGTTTGTACCTCCAGCCATAGCAATAACTGTCCTATGTTTGGCATTCGTGTTTCTTGGTCATGCTGTTGACGAGATTGTGAACCCGAGACTTAGGAGGAGAAGGTAAATGCCTTTGCTTAGCATCGAGAACTTGAAAATGTACTTCTACACCTTAAGAGGGTGGGTTAGAGCAGTTGACGACGTGTCGCTGTCGCTAGAGAAAGGAGACAGTCTTGGAATTGCCGGCGAATCAGGATGCGGAAAAACAAGTGCGATACTGACGTTGCTTAGGCTTTTGCCTCGAAACGGCAAAGTTTTCGGCGGGAAAATCAACTTTGCGGGCAAAGACTTGCTGAAGCTTAGCGACCGCGAGTTCAGTAAGGAAATAAGGTGGAAGAAGATTTCCACTGTTTTTCAGGGAGCTATGAACTCGCTTCACCCTACGATTAAGGTTGGAGATCAAATTGTTGAAAGCATAACGATTCATGAATCTGTCTCAAAGGAAGAGGCTGTAAAGAGAGCGGGCAAACTTTTAGATTTGGTAGGCATTGGAGCCTCAAGGTTCGACAGGTACCCGCATGAGTTAAGCGGCGGCATGAAGCAGCGGACGATGATTGCCATGTCGCTTGCTTGCAACCCTGAGTTGGTTGTGCTGGATGAGCCTACCACGGCGTTGGACGTTATTATTGCCGCGCAGGTGCTGAAGGTGATAAAGGAGTTGCAGCAGAAACTGAACTTGTCTACCTTGCTGATTTCGCATGACCTTTCAATGATCGCGGAGACTTGTAACAAGATAGCTATAATGTATGCAGGTAAAGTTGTGGAGCAAGGCGATATTGTTTCTGTTTTTAAGGAAACTTTGCATCCTTACACGCAGAAGCTGATAGCTGCTTTTCCAAGTGTTTTGGGAAGAAAAACTGAGCTTTCGTCGATCCACGGCTTCCCTCCAGACCTTTTGACTCCGCCGCCTGGTTGCAGGTTCCATCCGAGATGCGATTATGCGATGGAGATTTGTAGGAAAGAGGAGCCGCCTGTGATTTCAGCTGGCAAAGATCATTATGTTGCCTGCTGGCTTGTTGGAGGTAGAAAGGAATGAGCGGCAAGGCTTTGATGGAAATTGAGGGTCTTAGGAAGTATTTCCCGCTGAAGTTGGGTTTCTTTAAGACGTTAGTTTCTAGCCAGGTTCCTTTTGTGCACGCGGTTGACGGCGTGAGTTTTTCGATTGGTGAAGGTGAGGTTTTCGGTTTAGTTGGCGAAAGCGGCTGTGGCAAGACTACTACTGGCCGGTTGTTGGTTAGGCTGATTGAACCGACTGCTGGGCGGGTTAAGTTTAAAGGCGTTAATCTGCTTGGTCTTTCGCTTCGCGAGATGCGGAAGATGCGGAGCAAGATGCAGATTATCTTTCAGGACCCCTATGAGTCTTTGAACCCGCGTATGAGTGTTTATGACATTATTTCGGAGCCTTTGCATCTGCAGAAAGAGGAGCTTACCGAGGGCGAGGTTAGGGAAAGAGTTATTCAGGTTATGGAGGATATGGATCTTGTTCCTCCTGAAGAATATCTATATAGGTTTCCTCATGAGGTTAGTGGTGGGCAGAGGCAGAGGGTTGCTATTGCGCGGGCTTTTGTTTTGAAGCCAGAGTTTATTGTGGCTGATGAGCCTGTTTCAATGTTAGACGCTTCAATTAGGAGTGAAGTTACGAAGCTTATGCTGGGGCTTGTTGAGAAGTTCAGGTTGGCTTTTCTATATATTACTCATGATGTTGCTTTGGCAAGGTACATGTGTGACCGTATTGCTGTGATGTATCTTGGGAAGTTTGTTGAGACAGGCTTTACAGATGACGTGACGCAGAGTCCTTTGCATCCCTATACTGAGGCGTTGATTGCTGCGGTTCCTGTGCCTGATCCCACGGGAAGGCGAACTGAGGTGGTTATTAAGGGAGAGGTTCCGAGTGCTGTTAATCCGCCGTCTGGATGTCGTTTCCATACGCGTTGCCGTTATGCTCAGGAGATTTGCAAGAAGGTTGTGCCTGAGCTTGTTGAGGCTGGTAAGGGGCATTTTGTGGCGTGTCACTTTCCGTTGGGTAAATGATTTTTGGGTGGTTGCTGGTCTTTTTTATGTGTGAGATTTTTATGTAAGAATGTTCCATAAACTTTTTAAATCGCGCAATCAACTATTTGACTGCTGAAATAGAGAGAAAGGAGAGAGAAAAGTGCATAAGAAAACTTTAATCAAGATAGGGCTTTCTTTGATGGCTGTTCTATTGCTTTCACAGGCTTTCATGGCGGTTGCGTTTA
>JAGTQT010000068.1 GCA_018396615.1 Candidatus Bathyarchaeota archaeon | reverse complement strand
GACTGGCGATCAGGGAGTTTTCATAAGAAGTATGGCGACACGTAATTATGTGGGTGGCATCGCGAAGGCGACTAAGAACGCTGTGAGGATTTTGGATGCTGCTGGGAAAGACGTGGTTTTGGTGGAGGCTGTGGGTGCAGGGCAGTCTGAGGTTGAGATCGTGAAGGTTGCTCATACGGTTGTTGTCATGCATGCGCCAGGGTTGGGTGACGAGATTCAGGCTATCAAAGCGGGGATTATGGAGATTGCTGACATTTTTGTTGTGAACAAGGCAGATCGGGAGAATGCGGCCAAGACAGCTACGGATATTCAGGCGATTTTGCAGTTAGGCGGAAAAGAGGGCGGTTGGAAAGTGCCTGTTTTGAAGACAATTGCTTTGACGGGCGAAGGAGTTGCTGAGCTTGTTGATAAGATCGGTGAGCATAGACAGTTTTTGCAGAGTGGAGGAGGCGTTGAGAGGGAGGCTATGCGCGTTGAGGCTGAGCTTGTTGAGGCAGTTAAAGATAAGGTGGCGGAAGCAGTTTTCTTTGGTTTGAGGAAGCGTGAGAAGTTTCAGGAGCTTCTGAGAAAGATTATTGACCGCGAGATTGATCCGGCTTCGGCTGCGGATGAGCTTTTGAGGAAGATGGGCGTTGACTAGACTAGATCGTGGGCTGGTTCAGATTTATACAGGAGATGGCAAGGGCAAGACTTCGGCTGCTTTCGGGCTAGCGCTTCGCGCAGTAGGAAGAGGACTTAAGGTTTACGTTATTCAGTTTATCAAAGGCGGTTTTGACTATGGCGAGTTATACGTCGTAGATAGGCTTCCAAATTTTTGTTTAAAGGCATTTGGAAGAGGTCAATTTGTAATGTCGGATCCTCCTGGAGAAGAGGATGTTAGGCTTGCGGAGGAGGCGTTGAGGTTGGCGAAGGGTGTGGTAGGAAGCGGAGAGTTTGATGTGGTTGTTTTAGACGAGGTAAATGTTGCTTTAAGTCTAAAGCTGATAAGTCTTGAGGAAGTTTTGAATGTGATAAAAAACAAGCCGGCACACGTTGAGCTTGTGCTGACTGGGCGAGGTGTACCGAAAGAGTTGATCGAGGTTGCTGATCTTGTTACGGAGATGCGTGAGGTTAAACATCCTTTTCGTAAAGGTGTGTCGGCGAGGAAGGGAATAGAGTTTTAGTCTGCTCGGGAAAGTAATACCCCTTATATATACTAGGTTGGTCTAATTGGGTTCCATTTTAAATTGCACAAAGTGTGGGAAGTGTTAAATAGCAGACACGTTGCTATGCGTGGGTATTGGGTGTTTGCTTGGATAAAAGGATCATTTACGCTATAGTTGCTGGAATTGTGATGTATAGTTTGTTGGTGTATCTGGCTTATGTGCAAAGAGAACTCACTGGTCCCCAGTTGCTTCTCATGTTGGTGGCGCCCTGTGTGGTAGGTGTTCTGTCCGGAGGAATCAAAAGAGGCGCGGCTTTCGGCTTTGTGTTTTCTTTTGCTGCGGTGTTGATAGAGGTTGCGATTCTACAGTCTGGTGCACTTGGGGATGTGAACTTGGTAATGGCAGTTATTATAATGATCGCTTTGCCTTGGGCGTTGATATCAGCTGGACTGGGCGCTTTAGGCGGCTTGCTTGGTAGGCATATATTCAAGAAAAAGGTAGCTTAATTCCACTATTTTCGGACAAGTGAGTTCAGCAGGTTTCTGATTTCCCTCTTCTTCTTTTCCAGCTTTGCATATTCTTCATCGCTGATTGAAAGAATTTCAGCATACTCCTTGACTCTAAGCTTTGTGAAAACATCCAAGTCATCCATTTTTGAAAGTTTTTCCTCGTACTCTTCTGATTCGCAGCACTCATTTAGCTCGCTGATAAGGTCGACGAGTTTTGATACATCAGCTTCGGTAAACCCGATTTTGAAGCCCAGCCTTTTGAGAGCGTTTAAGGCGTTGGTTTCTTGTTCAACTATGATTTTTCGGTCTTTTGAAGTTTTTACGTGCTCTTTGCCAATGCTGAACGAAAAGACTTCCGCAGTTGCTTTGTAGTAGCTTTCAAGGAGATGCCCGATACGTTCTTCGCGAGTGACTTCCACCATGTCTCCTTTCTGCAGCTTCTTGATGTGGTGGTAAACTGCTTGCGGTGTTAGTCCAAGTTCTTCGGCGAGTTGGCTGACAGTCATTTCTTTGACTCTGAGGAGGAATATGATTTTGCGTCTGGTTTCATCTGAAAGTAGTTGGAATGCTTCAGGGTCTGTTATCGTTTTTGAGTACTTCATGATTTGTTTACCTAATCAAATATGTAGTTGACTTGGTATAAAAGTATTTTGCTTAGTTAAACATAAACTTTATAAGCAGCATTTATTATAATATTAAAATAGATATTTGAATAAGAAAATGGAGGTTAAAACAAAATGTTCAAACAAAAAATAAAAACTCCACAAGAAATATGCAATGAAAGAAAAATCAGCACAACCGAAAACATCAGAAAAACACTAGGTGAATTCGCCAGTCGCCTCGTAGCACCAAAAGAATACGGGCTAGAAGAAGAAAACCTTGCCTTCCTAATCCAGCAGATGAATATGGGAAGAGCCCACGCATTGGCGATTCAACGCAGCCGCTTAGACACGGCCAGATAGGCATCTTACGCTTCCATTCTCCTTTTTTCAAGTCCTTATTTATCAGAAGAAGCCAATGCATATATCTGCTTGGTCACGTATTCCAGATACTTCTCTTTCTCGGTCTCAGGCAAGTTAAAAACAGTCACTGAAGCGTCTCTTGTCACACCCACTACATATCCAAATTCCTTGCTGCGCGCAACTACATACCAAAGATCACCGTGCTTTCCATAATCTTCAAACAAACTTGTGTTCACCAAGTCTGGACCATAGAGCGAAAGCTTGTTCACGTTCGGAATGTCAACATTGTCAAAGAAGGTGATTTTCGTTTCCTCAGGGTTACGCATGTGAAAATCTCTAAGGGTTTCGGGGCTGATTCTGGCTTCTACGATGCTGCCAGCTTTTTCGAACAGTATCTCGCTTAGCTTGTTCGCAACGAAGTTGGCTGTCCGCTTTTTTTCTACAACAGTGAGATACACGTTTTTCTCGTATTCTGAAAAGCTGAATAGAGCTTCAACAGTCCTCGGTTGCGGCACAACCTTTCCTCGATGGAATACTTGCAATACAAAATCATGCGAATAGACCCCGCGAACCATGTTAGCTTTAACAAGTAGACCAGCAATCTCCGTTACTAGCGTGAACTTGTAGTCGCCTTCTTCATGCTCCTCTTCAACATGGTAGCCTTCAAGCCTTGTTCCAAGCTCAGCTAGGTCTATTGGCTCCGAAAGCCTGAAAACCTTGCCAGCGACAACCATGCGTCCGAACCTCGAGAAATCTATTGCATCACTAGAGAACTAAAGCTTTGCCCAAAATTGAGCAGCACTACAGCAAAGCTGCTGTACACATGCTTCTGGAAATCTTGATGGCATAGGCAACCTTATAACCAAGCTCATCCGTCACCACCATAGCCTCGCTAAACATGGTTTTTGAAGTTTTTATGTAACCATTCTCCTTAAATCCCTCAAAAACCCCATCATTTCATAGGCATAAACTTTGCCTAAGCGCTTTAATAAGAGACTTAAACCTCATATAGTCACCCGAAAAAGGAAAAACGCCCCATGCTGATACAGGAAGTAATCCTAGAGAACTTCATGAGCTACGAGTATGCTAGGGTACCCTTCAAGTCAGGCGTAAACGTAATCTGTGGACCCAACGGCTCAGGAAAATCCTCACTCCTGCTAGCCATATCCGTAGCCCTCGGACAATCCTACACGGAGCGCTCAAAGAAACTAAGCGACCTGATCCGATGGGGCAAAGATCAAGCCCGAGTCACACTCATTCTGGACAACTCGAAGAAAGGAAAGAACCGACCGGTTCAGAAGTACAATAAGGATCAGCTTTTCTTGACGCGTGTTTTGCGCAAAGATGGACAGTACTGGTTCGAGCTGGAAAACAGAGCAGTGACCAAGGCTGACGTGGATAGGTTGCTGGGCAGACTGGGTGTGGATCCAAATAACATACTTATCATCATGCACCAGAACATGGTGGAACAGTTTACCGTACTCTCGCTGCAGGAAAAGCTTCGTATAGTGGAAGCAGCAGTCGGACTTGAGCCTTACCGCGAAAACGTCATCCAAGCCCAAAAGAAGCTAACGCGCATACTAAGCCAAGAAGACTCCATCGGGAAGCTTCTTGAATCCGCTGAGCAGACACTTAACTACTGGAGAGAGCAGTACGATAGGTATCAGGAAAAAAAACAGTTACAGACAAAAATCAGGTTTCTCGAAAGAGAGCTTGCATGGGCAGAAGTTGCGAAAAGAGAAAACGTGCTAAAAGACATTGAAAGCCGCATGAAAACCGAAAAGGACTTGCTAGGCAAAATTGAAGAAGAAAAAGCCAGCGCAGAGAACGACCTACAACTCCATCAGAATGAGCTTGAAAAAATCAGACAAGAACTAAAAACACTTTTCAGCCAGCGCCTAGACCTTGAACGAGAAAAAACCCGCAACGAATCAACCATCCCCATTTACAAGCAGCTGCTGGAAGAGACAAACCTGATAGAGCTTGAAATTCAAAAAGGCACACCGCAGACACGATTTAAGCTATTAAAGAGCGATAACTTGAAGGAGCTTATAAGCGAGTCTAGCCAGCAGCTTTCTAAAATAAGCCCAGAAATCGACGGAAACCAAGCGAGAACCAAAATTCTGGAAGAAGCAGGCGAAAAGGTCAGCAACAAGCTTCTTGAAAACCGCATCAAGCTGGCTCTCCTTCAGTACCGCAGAGAAAACGCTCTAGCCGACATCGAAAGCTTGGAAAAAGAGTTGAAAACCGCTAAAGCACGATTAGATGAGGCTGTAGGCAAAGCTGAAAAAAGCGGACTCAGAATAGCAGTAATGAAAAGCATTGAGGAAATCTTTGACGAAATCAGAACCACAGAAGGACATCTCGCAGCGCTTGCAGACGTTTCAGAAGACATAGAACGAATGTACGAATCCTATTCCAAATTGTATCTGGAACTAAAAGAAAAAGCACAGCTGGTGGCAGAAAACCGCGAAAAAGCCCTAGAAGAAGTCAAAGTTAGGATGCAAGCGTGGCGCGAAGTCATACTAAACCTCTTAACGCGGGTTAACTTGGCATATCAAAACATTCTCACACAGACACAAGCACTCGGCGAAGTCAAGCTTGCCAACGAGCATGACATAGAAGCCGCTGGACTGGAAATACTTGTCGGCTTTAAAGGCGGAAAGCCTGTTCCACTTGACGCATACACCCAAAGCGGCGGAGAAAGAACAACAGCAACAATGAGTTTTCTGCTTGCCCTTCAGCAGCATGTCCGTTCACCTTTCAGAGCAGTTGACGAATACGACATACACATGGACCCAAAAAACCGAGAAATAATTGCGAAAATGTTAATCACAACCGTAAAGGACGGAAACACGCAGTACATGGTAATCACGCCAAGCCAAATAACCTTCGCAAAAGAAGACGTGAACATAATCACAGTGCAAAACATTGACGGAAAATCAGTTATTAGGGAGGTCGTCTAGTGCAGTCCAAAAAGACACGAAGAAACATAGGCAGAGAAAAACTTCGACAAATAATCGAAGCATGCAAATCAATAGAGGAGCGCGCTCTCGACCCGTTCCTAATAGACATCGGCGAAAACATCGCTACAGCAAAACAGTATCTTCCCGACTGGGAAATCCCAGAAGATCTATGCCTAGACGCGGAAACAATACATCACCTAGCTTCAGTGGTGAAGCTCCAAGGCGACTGGGTAAAACACCGGTCAACTTCGCTTTACACGGATCCGTTTCTGCTAAGCGAAAAAATCGCAAAACTGGACAGAGTCGATCTCGCAAGAATCTTTCTCCAAGTGTGGCACCCAACAGTTGAGCTTGAACAAATCTCGCTTCACAGTATCGCTGAGGCCATGAGATACTGGGAAGATCTGCTACCCCTAAGCGAAAGATGGAAAGAAAACGCCCCTGCAGAAGCAGAGATAGGAGTTGCCACAAGGGAAGAACTTGTGGAACAGAAGATCCTTCGGGAACAAGCCTTCTCCGAAGAACTTGAGGGCTTCTGGCACGAACTCCAAGCAAAAACCGAAAAAAATGGCATGGATGGAAAAATCAGGTACTGGGACTTCATCGGCGCCGAAACCTACGAAGAAACAGTTAACAGAGCATTCATGACAAGCTTTCTAATCACCTACGGATACGCAACGCTAGAGATCTACCCGCTGGAAGAACAAACATTCATCAAGCCCAACAAAGAACCCCAAACAAAAACAAGCAAAAAACAGTTGATCTCCATCCCGATCGCCGTCACAATCGAAGACTGGACAAAGTGGAAAAGAGGAGAACTGGAGTGAGCAAAAGAAAAGCCGCCTACGCAAGCAAGATCAAAAGAGCCACACACATGCTCTTCTTCAAAAGACACAAGAAGCCAGGAGTCAAGGGATGGGAGCTACGCAAGGCTCTAGGCTCAGACTACCCGAAAGTTCTGAAAATCCTTGACGACTCGCTGAAAACATTTGACCTGCAAGTTAAGACCGTTTTTGAAGAGGAAAAACCTGTAGAGAAGCCGTCGCTTGAACAGCTGGATAGAGCAAGATTCCTGATAACACTTAGAGGGGAGCTGACACCGAAGGAGACTAAAATGATCGGATGGCGAATAGATGACATAGCAGGGCTTGCCATAACGATTGCACACATAATCTCGAACAAGGGCAAGGCACCACGCAAAGAGGTTGAAGAACTCCTCCGCAACAAGCTCCCGGGATGGAAAGTTGGATTTAACATTGACCGTTATATCAGGTATGGGTATCTGACTCAGGATGATGCGGGACAGCTGTATCTAGATTGGAGAACACGCGCAGAAGTAGACGAAAAAAAACTTATCAACGCCATCCTAACTAAGTAACCTTCCGCGCTGCAAACAGGAGGACAACAGTGCAATCCCAGAAAGAAAAAGATCAGCAGACAAAAATTATGGAGAGAAGCATAATCGGCGTCTACTTGGGAATCGTACTTGTCATAATAACCTTGCTGCTTGCCGTAGGACAGCACTTCATGATCGTGAACTTCTACGGAGACGCAGGCAACAAGTGGTATTTCTGGAGCCTTGTAGCAGTCATAGGCCTGCTTGGCATAGCAATGGGCTTGTGGTACTACAGGAAGATTGAGATTCCACTGGAAAATAATGCATAAATTGCTGTCAAGCTTGACCGTAGACGAACAGTAGAGCTACTATTTGCGGAATTTGTGATAAAGAAAGGCAACAGCGTCAATCACGAGTATCGCGGCGAGAACCAGCAGCGGGCTGCCTATAAACTGGTCAATAGCCGAATAGTCAGCTGCTCTAACTTTAGCAGTCAACGCAGACAAGAAAAACAGCACATACAAGACGCATGCCACTAGCCTTTTCAAGTTCAGTCATCCGCCAGTCTAAGTTATGCTAACGTTTTCTATTTGGAAATATCTCTTTGCGAGAAACCGCAGACGCTCAGCATTTCTACCGTTCTTGCCTATGGCTACGCCTTTATCATGCGGGTTTACAGTGACAACTGCAATAGACTTACCATCCGCTCGCTCGCTGATGCGCACCTCTCTAACCACAGCAGGCTTCAAGGCATTCCGAATAAACTGTGCTGGGTCATCAGAATACTCGATAATCTCCTGCTTCTTTCCAGTCATCCGCTCCAACGTGCGGATGTTTCTTCCGCCTCTTCCGATAGCGACGCCGACGTGACCGGGACTTACAACGTAGAGAACGCGCCCTTGCTCCTCGTCGATTATGCAGTCCTTGACAGTTGCGCTTGTTATGCTTTCAAACAACGCGATGTACCGCATCTCGGTGCTCGTGAACTTTATTCCGCTTGTCATTCGTTTCCTCCGGCAGATTCTTCGTCTTCGGTAGGTTCCTCTGGCTCAGTGAGCTTGAGAATTTCAGAGTCTCCAGCCTCTCTTATACTTAACGCTGAAATCGCAAAAGGTTTTCCACAAACAGCCGCCAGATCCAGTGACGAACCCTTAAAGGTAATCACTGGAACCTTGGAGAGACGACAGTAATGTTCTATATCCTCGCGAAGGTTCGCAGGACAGTTTGATGCCAAGCGC
>JAGTQT010000066.1 GCA_018396615.1 Candidatus Bathyarchaeota archaeon | reverse complement strand
TTTCTGCCAGCCATTTTCCAAGTCTTCTTGGGTTTAGCAACTTCTTTTTTGCATTTAGGACATTTAGCCATACAGACTCACTTTGAAGAACATTACGCTTGCATCAACATAAAAGACTTTCCATGGATAAGCAGCTACCATAGCGGAATTCCCGCTTAAAGCAAGCCTGAAAGGCTATTTTATGCTCAAAATCATGGCTTTCCATAGTTTGTACAGACGATGAAGAAATCTCTCAAGTCAACTAAGCCATCCTTGTTTACATCGCAACATGCGTTCCAGCACGGCCAATCTTTGCAAGAACCGTAAGCCGCACTTGTCAATGCAACATCTTTTAAATCCACTTTTCCGTCACAGTTGACATCGCCAACCACTAGAACTGTGAAAAACGTATAGTTGCTTACTGATAGATGATTAACACGCACGGTATAAGATCCGTATTCTGCTTCAGCCACAAGAACGAAAGTGAAGCTATAACATCCTTCAGAATCTGTCTGATTAGTCCCTATGAAAATGCATTGACCAAGAGGATTTAAAACAGATAAGGATATTCCTTGGCTTTGAACAGGCCAACTGTTGTATGTCAAGCATCCAGAAACCTCCACTTTTTCCATCCTTAAATAGTAGAGTTTGTCGGTTTTCACGGTAAGATAGAAAGAAGATGTAGAGAGTGGTAAGCTAAGACTTGTTAGAAAGAGAGGTAGAAGCAGCCAGCCTATAGCTCGCATGCTGTTTAAATCTCCTTGCAGACAATTTCGGATGATAAACATTTCTCTTTGCTTGTCATAATATAAGACTTGTTAACATAGATGGAGCAAAAATCTCGTAGCAAACAGATGCTTTGGGCAAGTTACGCATAGGTTTGACCGTAGTTACTTGCCACTATATAGATGTCTTTCAGATCGATTTGTCCATCCTCATTTTCATCGGCAACGTCATTCCAGTGAGGATGTGCAGGATAGGAGCCAAACGCCACTTTAACAACTAGAACATCTTTTAAATCAACAACTCCATCGGTGTTCACGTCTCCACACATCCTTATTTTTATTGCACAGTAACCCACAAAGGGTGTTCTATCAAAAAGATATCCAGAGACTTTGAAGACAATATCTCCAGTGGTTAAGCCCTTCGAGCGGATATATTCTTTGACAAGTGTTCGATTAAACCGAATTGCCAAGTCAGACTTTCCGTCACCGTCATAGTCGCTAATGACCGCTAACGATGGCTCAGCAGATAGAGTGCCATTAACCATCGTTTCAGAAACATTAATTCTGCCAACACTATGATCGCTAATAAAACCAACATAGACTGCTACCCAACCTTGCTTGACTCCGAGATTAAGCACATCCGGTTTAATCCATACTTTTGCAGTTATTGCTGTTGGACTCCAAGGAGCAACAATGGGGTACCGATCAACGTTGTTAACGTCAATCATGAAAGGCACATCAGCTATTCCGTCGCTACCCGTCTCGTTCTGAAAAGGTCCACTTAGCACGTCAATCGGTATGTGGTCACCCCAGTGGTTCCCGCCTGAAGGGTAGCCATCATCCCAGATGTTTTGGAACTCGCCAGAAACTTGAACTTGTGCAACATTGTTGATGAAGTTGTTATGGTAAATGTAGTTGTTTGAAGAAAGTATGAAAAGGGCGCCACCGTGATTGCCTTTGATAGTGTTCCCGTTGATAGTGTTCTGCTCTGAAATGTAGTCAAGTCGAATGCCGTAGATATTGCCTGATATTATATTTCTAACAATGGTGTTAAGGTTTGAAAATAGAATTAACACGAAACCATAGCTGTTGTTAGTCACAAGATTATTAGATACAAGGTTGCTTGATGACAGTGAAAACCAGATTCCATATGTGTTATTTGATATTACGCTGTCGGACACTGTGATGTTTGCGGATCTAAGAAGATAGAGCCCATGTTGAAACAGCTTAACCGTTATATTCTGAACTATCACATTGTGTCTCTCGGTTAAGTTCAATCCAACGCCTCCAGCAAACCCTCTGACAGTGTGTCCGAAACCATCAATCACGATGTTGTCTCTCTCAACGATAATGGACTCAGTTATGTTGGCTGTAAGAATGTAGGTGACGTTGTCTTCGCTAAAAATAGGTGCATCCTGAGGATAGACGCTTCCATCTGCTCTAAGGTATATAGCCGTGCTGGATTTGGCAACAGGAGTTTGAGACATAAGCAAAGAGGTTGCCACTAAGAACACTAGTAAAGAAACCTTGAAAGAATTCTTCATCTCTTCTCCATGAAAATATTGGGTTAAACTGATAGATATGAGTTATGAAAAAATGTTCTAGAAGATTTACCGATAAAAAAAAAGCAGCTTGCGCACGCCAATTCTGCCATATGCTTACCATAAGCCAAACACATACTCCAAGGTTAATGATAGCCTGCGGAAAACATTCTCTAGAACAAAAGGTTTTAAGATGTCCCTTCGTATTTGACGTGAAAAGCCGGGGTGGCAGAGTGGATAATGCGCAGGCCTTGAGAGCCTGTGGACCTTCTAGGTCCGCGCGGGTTCGAATCCCACCCCCGGCGCTTTCAGAGTATTTTTTGGTAGGGTTCTTGTTTTTGTTTTGTTTGAATTTGTTTTTCCTTTTTTATTTTGTCTTTATGGTTGGCTGTGTTTTGGTGTTTGTGGGTGTTAATGTTGGTTTTTGATTTAGGCTTGCTGGTGATTGGTTTGGTAAGGTGAATGAGAGGAGTTGTTGTAGGTTGAGGGTAGTTTTGTGGTTTGTTTAGTTGGATGTTTGTAGTTGTGTGGTTGGTGAGTGTTTGGTAGATTTGGTTTTTTTGTTGTGAGTTTGTACTTGTGCGTGTGTGATTGTTTTATCCCCCTTATTTATAGTCTGGGAGGTTTGTGGATTTTTGCCAGAGGCTTTCGAAGGTTTCTTTTAGTATTGTGATTTGTGTGGGGTCGTTTGTCCAGAGGATGTGGAGGTCTTTTTTTTCTGGTTCTGGTTCTCCCCACATGGCTTCTTTGTCGTCGGCGATTAGGAGGTTGCATGGTAGTGTTTCTGATTGTTTTATTTTGATTGATTTGTGGTTTGCTTCTGAGAGTCGTAATGTTTTTTTTAGGAGTTCGTCGGGTTTGCAGTTGTTTGTTAGTATCCGGATTTTCATTGTTCTGAGGATTTTCTCCATGAGTTTCTTGGGGCGATTTAAGTATACAGTTCTTAGAAAAGAAGTTGGAGCGATTATGTTAAGCGTGTCTTTGGCTCTTTCGGTGATATCTGTAAGCTTGGCAAAGAGTTGGTCTGATGTTGAGATTACTTCTATAAAGGGGGCATCGGTTTTTGTTGGTAGCTTTATTGTTTCTAACTTTGAAAGAAGTTCAGATTGCTTTTGTTCAAGTTTCGCTATTTCTTCCTTCATGGCGTCTACTTTGGCTTTTGTTAGCGTCTGGAAAGCTTCTTTTGGGCTTACTGCTGTGAATTTTTGTGGTTTGCCAAGTTTTCTAATAATTATCCCATGTTTTTCCAATTCGGGCATTATTCGATAGATTTCTTCTCGCCGAAGTTTTGAGAATTTGGCTATCTGAGAGATGGATGCAATACCTAGAGCAACCAATGTTATGTAGATCTTGGCCTGAGTTTTTGTGAGACCAAAATTCGCAAATTCTTCGGCAGTCTCTTCCAAAAATCGCTCAAAATGAGGCGTTCTAGCTTTAAGAGTCTGTGCTTGAATCCATCTTGTGAGTTTCATCTGCGTCATTTCTTCTGCTTGTTTCTGCATTTTGAGCATGGTCTCTATGGTGTCTAGAAGTTTATCGGGATCTATTGGCTTCATAATGTATGATTGTGCGCCTAGGTTTAACGCCTCGATTGCATTTCCCAAAGATGGATATCCTGTGACTATGATTTTGATGGTTTCGGGAGCGATCTTTTGAAGCTGAGCAAGCAGCTGTGTACCTTCCATGTCTGGCAATTTGATGTCAAGAAGTGCAACGTTAAAGAATTGGTTTTTTGCCTTCTCTATCGCTTCTGCGGCGGTTGTGGCAATTGTTGTTTCATTTCCTCTTGACTCAAGAATTGCCGTCAGAGTTTTGCATATGTTGACGTCATCGTCTACAACCAGTATTGTCGGTTTTATCTCATGTGCCATGGAAGTTCCTTCTAGCTTTTTGGTAGTCTTATCATAAAGGCTGCGCCACAGTTTGGCTTACTTCTCACTTCGATTGTGCCTCCGTGTTGATCTATAATTTTTCTGCAGATCGAGAGCCCCATGCCTATGCCTTTGGCTTTTGTGGTATACAATGGCGTGAATAACTTGGACATATTTTCTTCCGATATTCCGACACCGGTGTCTATGAAACTGATCTCGGCGTGGTTATCAGTTTCACTTGTTGTGATTGTTAAGGTACCTCCATTTGGCATGGCTTCCACGGCATTTTTGATGATGTTCAAAAACACTCTTTCTAGAAGCTGTTCATCTCCGGAAATCATGATGCTTTTCTGAAATTTCTTTTTGACAGAGATGTTTTTCGGAATCTTTGTTGCTCTTAAGGCATTTTCGACTATTCTCTCTACCATTTGCGTTTTCTTTTGTAATGTTTTTTTGAAGGAGAAGTCTAAGAGTTCATTGATTATATTGTTAGCAGTGATAGTTTCCTGTTCTATCACGTTGATCATCTCAAGTGCAGTCTTGCATTCAGCACGCTTAGTGCTGGGACAAGAGGTCTTGATGTAGTAACTGGCATTTCTTATCGATGCAAGAGGGTTGCGGAGGTCATGAGCTACCATTGTTGCTAATTCACCGATTACTGCCATCTTCTCCAGCTTTGTTCTTTGTTCCTCCATTCGCTTCCTTTCACTTACGTCTCGTAGAATTACTAGAATCGCTGGACGATTCTGATAAAGTATTAGTGCACCGGAAAGCTCTATAGGTACACTTCTATTGTCAAAAGTTTTCAGCTCGATTTCCATTGTTCCATCAAAAACTTTTCCTTGAAGTACTTTTTGATACACATTTTCTGCACGTCGCCAGTCTTTTTCTGCGATCACCTTTTCCAAAAGCACAGCGGTTTTTGTCTCGCTAGTGTAGCCGGCGATCTGTTTAGCCTTCTTATTGGCAAACACGATCTTTCCATCTTGAAGTAAAACAACCCCATCACTCGCTTCCTCGACAAGAATCGAGTATCTTCTCTCCGATTCAAGCAGTTCCTCTGTTTTCTTGTGAACAAGATTCTCCAATTGCTCAGAATACTGCTCCAACTTCTCCTGCATTTTCTTCAGTTCTGTGATATCCTCTCCCGAACTTAATGTTCCAATAATTCTTCCGTCGGCATCTTTTAGAACAGTATTGTGCCAACTAATCAGCCTTGTTGACCCATCCTTCCTGCACACAAGGTTTTCATAACGCGCATAAGCCTCTCCTTTTTCAAGCGTTATCTGTTTGAAGATTCTTTTTACTTCTTTTCGAACTTCCTTAGGGAGGCACTTATCAAACCAGTTTTCTCCAATAAGCTCACCTTCTTCATAGCCCAGAATTTCGTGCCCTCTTCTATTTAGCAAAGTGATTTTTCCATCGGTGTCCAAAGCTACGATAATGTTTCCGATGATGTTCAAGTAATTTTCAGCCATTTCCTTTTGTCTTTGCAGTTCTTGTCGTGCTTTCACGCGTTCAGTGATATCCTTGTATAATCCTACGAAACCGACTACCTGATTTTTGACGATGATAGGAGCTGCAGACAGCGACACTGAAACCAAAGACCCATCTTTTTTAGCCCTAACTGTATCGTAATCTACATAGCCATCTTTTGCCATTTTGCCAAGCGTCCATGCTTCCTCCAATCTGTCTGGTGGTATGATGATGTCCACATTGTTTTTCCCTTTCACTTCCTCCAACGTGTAACCGAAAAGCCTTGTAAACTGAGGGTTAATATCAATCACCCGAAAATCAGAATCCCAATAGACTGCAGCCTCTGGAATGTTACAGAACAACCGCTTGAACTTCTGCTCGCTTTCCGAAAGCATTTTCGCCATCTCCTTACGATGAGTAATATCTCTGGAGATGGCTTGAACTCCAACAATCTTTCCATTTCTCTTAATTAAACCAACATGAACTTCATTGATATGATAAGCCCCATCCTTGCTTTGCCAAGTAACCTCAATAGGCGCGGTCTTTTCGCCGCGCAGGACAGAATTAAACACCTTTAGAAATTTTGGAATATCTTCGACCCGCAAGAATGGTAATTCATAAATGGTTTTTCCTATAATATCCTCCCTTTGCACGCCTGAATCTCTAAATGAAGCCGAGTTTGCTGAAGTGATGATTCCCTTCAAATTGATTGTCACTATTGGATCAGGAGCGAGCTCGAATAGATCTTTGTACATCTCTTCCGGAATCTTGTCTGTTGTTAGTTCTTTCTGGTATTCGATTGGGTCTGATGTTTTCTCCATGTTTCCTTTTTCCAAATCCGCCTTCTCCATATTAGCTACAGATACATGAACATAATATCTGTGACTGTGATGGTACAAACACATAGAATTATATTCTAGAAGATATATAGATTTCGAAACGGAATCATACATGAACAATCAATCAACGGAAACATCAACACGAGAAATAATCAAAAAATTTTTAGATTTAATCATACTTGGAAGATTAGGTGACAACTCACCAATGAGCGGATACGACATAATAAAATACATACACCAACGATTTCACATACTTCAAAGTCCAAGCACAGTTTACTCGGCGCTCTATTCCCTAGAGAGACAAAACCTCATCCAAGGCAAAACCATACAAGGAAAAAGAGCATACCGGTTAACACCCCAAGGAGAGCAACGATTAAAAAACATCCACAAAACCAAAAACAAGCTCCAAACACTCCTCACTTGTATTTTCCCAGACAGCGAAATCCATCAAACCTAAGACGTAGGTTAAGAGACAGCATCGTTGAAAATATTTCTAGGTCAAGATAAGTCAAGAGTGATCTTGGTGATTTCTTCGTCAACAGGCTGCATCTTAAAACCTTTATTTGTGCACATATCCAGCATTCTGGAGTTAGCTGCAAAAACGTAGCCATACACCGTTTTAAGGTTCATGTCCTTCCCAATTTCTATAATTGAATCCATAAGCTTTGATCCAAGCCCGCGTCCCTGCCACTGATCTGCTACAACTACGGCAAATTCTCCGGTTTTCAGGTTAGGCTCAAGAATCAAGCATACGACTCCTAGAAGCATGCGCTTGTCTTTCTGCGTCTCAGCAACTATGGCAATTTCGCGGTCATAATCCAAGTTGCAGTGCCTCGTTAAGGCTTCATGAGACATATCTTTAAATATGTTGAAGAATCTGAAACGCATAGTTTCTTCGGAAAGCGTGCTAAAAAGTTCATTCAAAAGAGCCTCGTCTTCAGGTTTCACTGGGCGAAGGATCACAGGAGTCCCGTCTTTCAGCGTCCACTCGGCTACATACTTCTTAGGATAAGGGGCTATCACAAGGTGTTCATGCGGCTGCGTTCCCCGCATTATTCTCTCTGTGTCAATGGCAATGCGAGTATCTACAGCTACGGCATCGTTTCCGTCGAAGATAATCGGGTTAATGTCCATTTCCTTTATTTCCGGAAAGTCGATGACAAGCTGGGAAAACTTGACAAGAATCTCTTCAAGCCTCATGTTAAGAGGGTAGTTCATTGACGCCAGATGCTTGTAAACCGCGGTTCTTTCAATAAGCCGTCTAGCAAGCACCTGGTTCAGCGGAGGAAAACCAATACTTACATCCCTCACAAGCTCCGCGGCGATTCCTCCACTTCCAAACACAATTACTGCACCAAACTGCGGATCTTTCCTCGCGCCAACCAAAAGCTCATACCCCTTCTTCCTCAGCATCGGCTGGATGGCGACGCCTTGAAACTCCGCTTCGGGAACATACTTTTTAACCTTTTCAGCAAGCTCGTCAAAAAACTTCTTAACTTCAGTCGATGACCAAACATTCAAAACAACGCCCTCAGCCTGCGACTTATGAATTATCTGAGGCGACAACGCTTTCATAACCACTGGATAGCCAAGCTTGGAAGCAGCAATCTCCGCTTCATCACTTGTTCTCGCAACAACAGTTTCCACTATGGGGATCTTGTATGCATCAAGAAACTGCAGCGACTCAGGGAGACTCAGAACACCTCGCCCTTCAGCAAAGGCTTTCTTCAAAACCTCTTTCAAAAATACCGGAATAGACAGTTCCACAGACAACTCTTCAGGCG
>JAGTQT010000064.1:307-8251 GCA_018396615.1 Candidatus Bathyarchaeota archaeon | reverse complement strand
GATCAAAAATATCCTATAGTGTCTGCTGCATCTGTAATTGCTAAGGTGGAACGCGATCGAGAGATAGAACTGCTGAGACAGCAATATGGAGACTTTGGAAGTGGCTACCCTTCTGATCCCAAGACAATAGTGTTTCTTCACCGAATTCTGCAGAAATACGGTAAATATCCTGCTTTTGTTAGGAAATCATGGAAACCAGCGAAAAAAGCAATGGTTGAAAACAAAAAAGCTCAGACTAAGCTTATGTAACGCTTGATATCAACTCTTCAGGGCTTTGCATTTTTGAAACTTCGTCGCTTCGGATGCATTGAATATCAGTGTTTGAGACTATTCTCCTGTCAGTCACAAGAAGGGGACGCGCCTAGATAACCGTGCTTACGCTTAGGATCTCGTCTACACGTCTATCTAATGTGCCTTCTTTACTGTCTGCAACCCCGCCAACAATTTTAACCTCTTCTTCCGGAATGCTAAGAACAAAATCAAAAGGTGCTTTTCGTACGACTGTTATTGGGTAGCGCGCAAACTTTCTAAAAACCTTGCTTAGCAAGGAGTTTTTGGCAATCGCAAGTTTAGCTTTCGTAAGAAAACAGCGCTTATGTTGGTGTTTTGCTTTCTCAAAGATGTTAACGGGTCGTGCTACTGGAATCCCTAGCGTGTATACAAGATTATATGCGGTTGCAACTGAAGCCTTAGCCATTCCATGCTCATAGCCATAGAGTGTTCTGCGGGAGATCCCTATCTTCTTTGCCATGTCGCCAATCGACATACCGAGCTCCTGTCTTCTCCTTCTGATGGCATCACAGTCTATCTCCACATAACATCCGCCTGGGCCGGCTTGAATTAGGGGGAAAACATTGTGCAGCATAATCGATTCGAAGGTTTTAGGGGTAACCGCGAAAAGCGCATATCTTGAATAGACGGTGTCATCTTCCAAAGGCTTTTCTCTGGCCTTCATGCTTATCAGCAGATAAACCGCTGAGATGCATTTGGATATAGCTTTAAGTTCGAGCGAGTCGCCCATAGAAACATTGTCTATGTCAGCTTGAACTTTGACTAGGAGGAGTTCATCGTTTCTACGTGCGGCAAAGTCAAAGCAGCTAGGTCTGGAAGAGCACTGCTTGGAGACCATGAAGCCAGCCTCTTTTAACAAGGCTGCGGTAACGCTTGGGTCTCCAATCCCCACGCGGTTCATTAGAATATCACATAGAATATGCGGTGTGTTGTCAGATATAAACTATGTCGTAGTCTCCTCGCAGCATCAGCACCTACTATGGACTGATTTGTATAAAGGAGAGTGTCTTCAGATGACGAGCACATGAAGTTTGAAAGACAGAAAATTCATTCAGATCGTTACCGGTTTGCAAGGAATAGTCTAACATGGTTTTAGATGGCGCCTTTTTGGAAAAAGGCTTCATTTTTGAGCAACAATCATGGCATGAGCCTTATCATAGGGTTCTAGAAGCACTACTTCTTTTATGCTGAAGCCTCGCTTTTTGAGGATTTTAACCTCACTCTTATAGACCTCTTCAGGCTTTTTTGTGACATCTATGCTTTGTGCCTTTACTGCAAGCATAGCCCAGCCGGAGTCTTTGAGAAACTTGTCGGCATTGTCGGCTAGGATTTTCGCTTGCTCTGGTTGTGCGACATCACAGTAGATGTCGTCAACTTTTCCTTGAATAAGCAGCTTGTATTTTTCTGGTAGGCGCGCGTCTTCAAGGATTGGCGACATATTAAGCCTGTGCACGCAGACATTGTTCACGAGCTCTCTTATGCTTCTTGAAGCAAACTCGACGCAGTAAACATGTCCTTTTTCGCCAACTATGTCGGAAACATGGCTTGCTGTTGTTCCGGAGGCTGCGCCGAGATAGAGAACTGCGTGTTCCGGCTTTATAGGAACATTTTTCACGCCTTTTAGAATTGCTGCAGCAAGTTTGCTTCTAAATGCATCCCAGACACGGTACTCTATGCCTGTATAGCGTAGGAGTCGTTCGCCATAGACGCTGCGTCCAACTGCCAAGTTTTTGGTAGCCAGCCTCTGAGAGCCATCTTCAAGTGTAGCTTTAAAAACCGCAGGAAACTCGGGATGCGGCACTATCCTAATATTCACGCATGCCTCTACTCCGTCTTCTTTTTTCATGCTTAGGCTTCCGCTCTTCAATAGGAGGCGGCTCAACGTACTTTTCTTGGATTTCTTTGATTCTCTTTTCTAAGCCAGACTTGAGTTCTTCGCCGATCATTCTTCCGCCGAAAGCATCGGCCCTCGCGGCAATAGCGAGTTTTCCGGCAACTGCCCGAGCGATTTTTCCTCTTTGCCACTTCTTTGCGTCATGTAAAACTCCATGCTGAAAAATCAGCCCGTGCTTAGGAGGTCTTGTGCCTGTTTTCATTGATCTGAAAAGCGCTTTTTCTGCGCCTAGAACCTGAATCGTGCTGGCTGGTTTTCTGGCTAGGTTTGTTAGACCTCCAGCAATGGCGATAAGCCGTGCTCCAAGGAGAGAGCCTACGAGCATTTTTGTGTTAGGTGCGACCTCTTCCATTGTCTTGTCCAAATAAGTTTCCAAGGTCTGTCGCAACGCAAATAGGTCGAGGATGCTTTTGCTGATTTCTTGGATGCGCGCCAAATCCTCTTCCTCTAGGTCAGCACCCATAGACTTTTCAGCAGAGTTGACTATTTGCTGTGCCTTTAACTGCGGGATGCCTTCTTTTTCAAGCATTTCCAAAGCGTAATTGTCTCTGTTCCCGATAACGAGGACTAGCCTTGCATAGGTCTCATGCTTATCTACCAAGCGATCGAGTTCTGGGAAATGGATGCCGTACCATTCTCTCAAACGCCCCATAAACAAGTTTATTACCTTGTCAAGATCGTCAAGCATCTGGATTGCTTGAGCCACGAGAAGGTCTCTTTTTTCCACCGCGCCTTTAACTCGAAGTTTAGCTATTTCCATGCTAACGTTATGCATCCAAGTATTGAACTCTTCAGAATCTTTGACAAAGCCCGCTTCGATGGCAAGTTGACCCATGTTTGAACGAAGCGCTTCGGCTACTTCGGTGGCTTCCGAGGATTCTGTGGCTACATCCAATTTTTGTCTGACTTCTTTGGCTAGATTTTCGTTCTCAAAAACGAAAACATCATAATTGCCTTTCTGCAGACGCGTTATCACGTCTTCTATCTCGCTAACCATTTTTCCGCCTTCAGCTTTCAGCAGACTTTTTGCAGCTGCAGTAGGCTTCTTGGAAAAAAGGGCTTTTTCTATAAGCTGCTTTTCTTCGCTGAAGCCGAACACTCCGATTGGACACACCGCTATTGTCGCTTTCACCATTTATGCCTCCAGTGACTATTCCTAAGCTTTATCTTATATAAGATGATAACGCTTACTGAAAATCGTCTTTGGTGAGAACTTGAAAGTTAGTCTAGACGTAAATCTGGGACAATTAAGGCTTGCGAACCCCACAATGCTGGCGTCAGGAGTCTTAGGCTACTCGGCAACGATGATGCAGAAAATTGCTGAATCCGGCGCAGCCGCCGTAGTCACAAAATCCATCGGTCCGAAACCTCGAAAAGGCTACCTAAACCCCACAGTTGTCCAGACCAGCAGCGGACTTATCAATGCACTCGGACTTCCGAACCCGGGGATTGACGGGTTCACTGAAGAAATCAAGGCAGCAAAGAAGCTTCTAGACGTTCCATTAATTACAAGCATCTATGGTTATGTGCCCGAGGAATACGTGGCGGTAGCCAAAAAAGCAGTAGCTGCAGGCGCCGACGCCTTGGAAATTAACGTTTCATGTCCTCATGTTAAGGAAACAGGCTCTGAGATCGGGCAAAACGCGGAAACCTTGCAAGAAGTTGTCCGCAAAATCAAGGCTACTGTCAGCAAGCCAGTATTAGTTAAGCTATCACCGAATGTTACAAACATCGCCAGCATTGCCGAGGTGGCTGTGAAAGCTGGAGCAGACGCCATAACTGCCGCAAACACGGTTAAAGCAATGACAATAGACATTGAAACATGCATGCCAGTTCTCAGCAACAAAGTTGGCGGACTTTCTGGGTCAGCCATAAAACCAATTGCGGTTCGATGTGTCTACGACATTCATGAAAGAGTTAACGTGCCAATAATTGGTTGCGGAGGAATCACAGAGTGGCAGGACGCTGTCGAATTTATCCTAGCAGGCGCATCGGCAGTCCAGATCGGTACCGCCATAGCAACCAAAGGACTAAACGTCTTTAAGAAAATTACCCAAGGCATAGAAGCTTATATGGTAAGAAAAGGGTTTAAGAGCGTGAGCGATATTGTCGGCTTGTCACATCACAAATAACAAGTTAAGAACCACCGCTATTCAGTGCATCAAAACTGAAAGCCCAACCGTGAAGACGTTCACATTCAAGGACAAGCACTGTGCAAAGGCGAAGCCTGGCCAGTTTCTAATGCTTTGGATTCCCGGCGTTGACGAAATTCCACTCAGTATACTGGGCGCGGATAGGAATGGAGATGTTTCTGTTTCGGTTAAGAATGTAGGTGAAGCTACACAAGCGCTACATAGAAGAAAAGTCGGAGACATAATAGGCGTAAGAGGACCATTCGGCAACAGCTTCAGTTTGGCCAAAGGCAGAGTACTCCTAGTTGGCGGTGGCACAGGTTTGGTTCCACTGTTATTTCATGCTAAAAAGTCGCTGAGTAAGGTGAAGCTGATTGTCTTTGTAGCAGGAGCCAAGACAAAGGACGAGTTACTGTTTGCGGATGAGATTAGAAAGGTAGTGTCAGACAGGAAGATGGAGTTTATAGAAACCACAGAAGACGGAAGCTGCGGCTTCAAAGGCTTGTGCACCCAACCTCTGGAACCCCTTCTGGAAAAAAACAAATTCAACATGATATACGCGTGCGGGCCTGAGCAGATGATAAAAGAAGTTTTTTGCTTAGCTCAAAAGCACAAAATCGGTTTTGAAGCAAGCCTCGAACGACTTATGCGTTGCGCAGTTGGCTTATGCGGAAGCTGCCTGCTGGGGAAATATCGAGTATGCAGAGACGGACCCGTGTTCACCGGGAGACAGCTTGAAGAAGCCAGTGCCGAGTTTGGAGTTTCAAAAAGAGATTTTGACGGCAGAAGGATACTTATCAATTCTGGGAATTAAGATCGCGCCTAGGTTGCGATACAGAAAAAGAACAAAGGGCGGTACATGTCCTAGACCTGCTAAGCTTAAAAATGCAGGGCAGAAACCAAATGGAATGTCCATTATGGAGAGAGGCTTTAACTAGCTACACATGAGCAAGCAGTTCCGCGCTAAGCTTATTTGAAGAAATGAAACAAATCATAACGTATGGAGATCTATAGGCATCCACTCTATTATGAAATTGCCTTCGGATTTATAGACGCCAAGAAACAAGTTGACAGCTTCGAAAGGATAATTGAAAAGTTCAGCAAAATAAAAGTCAAACGTTTTCTAGACATAGCCTGTGGACCAAGCCTGCAGCTAAGAGAAATCGCTAAGAGAGGCTACGAAGCAGTTGGGCTAGATCTGAGCACCGAGATGCTAGCGTATCTGAGGCAAAAAGCAAAAAAGGAAAAAGTAAAAATAGAAACTGTTAAGGCAGACATGTGCAGGTTTAAACTGGCAAAGGCAGCGGACTTTGCATTTATAATGATGGGTTCGCTGGATGTTGAGTCAAATGAAAGATTTCTAAGCCATTTGGACTCGGTTGCCGGCTCCCTTAAAAAAGGGGGTCTTTACTTTATTCAGAACAAGATTGTTAACTGGACCAGCGAAGAGGCACAAACGTGGACTATGGAAAGAGAAGGAATCAATGTAAAAACGACCTTTCGCACTCACTGGAAGGACTTGCTAAACCAGACTTACATTGAAAAATGTACAATGGAAGTAAACGATCATGGACAGATGATAAAACTGGAAAGTGAAGAAGAATTGAAGTTCATTTTTCCACAAGAGTTTAAGACGCTTATCCAATTAAATGGAAAATTCGAGTTCTTGGGCTGGTGGAAAGGAAACTGCGATACTTGGCATCTTAACCAGCCTATTTGCAAGGAAAACCTATCCAATGAAAACATGGTACTATTAAGAAGAAAGTAGCTACACCCGTAAACATTGAAAGGATACATAACATAGCATAGAATTCTTCTTTCAATACAGACTAGATTATCAAGCAGACACGCTCCATCAACTCTTTTGTATATCTTAAGAACACCATTTCTAATCCTACAGATAAGAGAATCAACTATTTCCTCTCCTTTACCTTACACCTTTGCAGGCAGCACCAATTTAAAAAACACACATCGCTTCTTTGGTTCACGAAGTACCGATGAAACATCCATAAGACAAAGGTGCCTAGAGTAAACGTGCTTTACGGGTCTAAGAGCAGTAATTCAAAAAGGTTATATGTTGCTCTTGCGATGTTGATGTATTTGCGGGTGCAATGTGATGCAAGGTGACCGCCAAATTCAAAACTAATTCTGAAAAAAGCCTCACCCCAGACTATCGCCCGCTCGAGCTTGAACAAGAAATCCGCGAATTCTGGGAAAAACACCGCATACACCAGAGACTCGCGCAGATCAGAGAAAAAAGCAACATAGGCGTCCTAGGCTACGTGGAAGGACCGCCTACGCTGAACGGGATACCACATGTAGGGCATTCAAGAGGACGAGTAATGAAGGATCTGCGGTACCGATGGAAAACGATGCAAGGCTATTTTATACCTTTCTGGGCGGGATGGGACTGCCAAGGCTTACCAGTTGAGCTGGAAGTGGAAAGACTTCTGGGCGTCAAGAACAAGCGGGAGCTTCTGGAAAGAGTTGGCGAAGAACGCTTCATCGAAGAATGCAAAAAGGCGATAGTAAAATATCATAGGGAATGGGTTGAGGTTGACAAAAGACTCGGCGTCTCCATAGACCAAGACAGGGCATATTGGACCTATTTTGATGACTACATTGAGAGAGAATGGCAATATCTTAAGCGCGCATGGGATCAAGGGCTTCTTGAAGAAGGGCACTACGTGGTTGCTTACTGCCCCGGCTGCCAAACTAGCCTCAGTAGCGCTGAAGTCGGATACGCAGACTCATACAGGGAAGTCGAAGACCCAAGTCTCTACTTTAAGTTCAAAGTAGCCGAATCACAGAATGAATACTTCCTTATCTGGACGACCATGCCATTCACAGTAGCTACAGACATGATGCTTGCAGTAAATCCGGAGGCTACTTATGCTAAAGTCAAGGTCGGCGAAGAAAAGTGGATCATGGTCGAGCAACGTGTTGCCCCCGTGATGGCTGAACTTGAAATCAGCGATTACGAAGTGCTGGAAACAGTCAAAGGAGCCATCCTAGAGGGAACGAAGTACGTTTACCCGCTGAAAGATCTTGTTCCACGACTAGCTGAGCTTGAAAATGAACATCATCTAGTTCATAGAGTTATCTGCGAAGACTTTGTAGACGTGACAACTGCAACCGGAGTAGTGCACCTCTCTCCCGGCAACGGAGAAGAAGATTTCTTTGTTGCTCTCAAACGGAAAGTGCCGATATTTGCTCCCTTTGACGATGAAGTCAAGTTTACAAGCGAAGCAGGTGCCTTCAGCGGCATGTTGGCAAGAGATGCAGACGAGAAAGTAGTGGAGGAACTGAGGAAAAGAGGATCTCTTGTAGAGGTCAAGACGGTTAAACATGAATACCCGACGTGCTGGCGGTCTCATCACAAGCTTGTGTGGCTGGCAAGGAAAGAATACTTTCTGCGAACAGACAAGCTTAATGCTAAAACTCTTGAGGCAGCGGAGAAAGTCACATACTTCTATGATAATCCTAAGAACCGTTTTCTCTCCTTTCTCAGAGAAGGAAAGCCATGGTGTATCTCACGGGAACGTGTCTGGGGAACCCCTCTGCCGGTGTGGAAATGTGAACAATGCCAGGCAAAGGCAATAGTTGCAACCAAGAAAGAGCTCTTGG
>JAGTQT010000064.1:0-301 GCA_018396615.1 Candidatus Bathyarchaeota archaeon | reverse complement strand
CAAAGTGATTGTTGGCGGGTCATTTTGAGCTTCATAAACCATGGGTGGATCGAGTAACTCTTAGGTGTGAGCACTGTGGAGGAGTCATGCGGAGGGAGAACTTTGTCCTTGACACTTGGCACAATAGCGGAGCTTCGCCCTACGCAAGATTCACTGATGAGCAGTATCAAAAGTATGTTCCAGTTGACTTTCTGACAGAAGCAATCGATCAAACGCGGGGATGGGCTAACTCTCTGCTTCTACAGCACATTATCCTCAGCGGAAAGGCAGAGTCGCCCTACAAGGCGTTTCTCTTTCAAGG
>JAGTQT010000065.1:691-8220 GCA_018396615.1 Candidatus Bathyarchaeota archaeon | reverse complement strand
TATTCGCCTTGCGATCAGTGGAAGATATTTTTTCTCTTCCGGCTCAGCATGTTCAAAAGCTACCTTTAAAAGATGACGGCAAACTTGGCGCGCTGTCTGCCCATCTGGGTGATCCACATTCGCCTTTAACCCTTGCTTTATAACCGATTTTAGATTTTTCACAATTGTTTCATGCGACAAAAGCCTCGTTTTGCTGTTTTTTACAAAACCTCGTAGAACAGCTCGGATGAAGCAGCTTAACGCCACATCGGATTTAACGCATTCCTGTTCATCCATCACTCTTATTTCCAAAGCTTTTCGGTCAAACCTGAAGATTACTCCTCGCGAGTTAACCCAGTCCTTATTCAAAATGCACTTATCGGCTCCTGCTTTAGCCATATCAAAAGAGTATCTACCAATAATCTGCTTCTTATACTGCGCCAGCGAAAACACATACTCGGGAACCAAATCACCAGTTACTGAGCGCACTTCTCGCTGATTTTCCATGTAAAAGTGAAGTCTATTATCAACATGCGAACCTAGTTTTCCCTCGAATATTGGCGATGCAGAAGCTATTGCTGCAAGAAACGGGCATAAATTGGAAAGCAAATTATGCTGCAAAACTCCGTCTTTCTCATTTGAGTAGGGAAGATTTAGCTGAAAACTCTGAATGTTAAGCCACCCATGCCTTTTCAAATCAAAGATTTTGCTATACGCCGCATAGATTTGCTTGTGTCTATGAGGCCAGATGCGCGTTTCATCAAGAGTTAAAAGCGGATGCATTCCCATCCCAAGAAGATGCGCATTGTACTTACTTTCAACATGCTCCTCCATCGCCGTTACTGCTTCATGCATGGTCTCCTCAAAGACTTCAGGGGAACTGAAAGGAGCGTTTGGTTTGATCTCCATTACATGAAGCTGAAGCTCCTTGCCAATTGTGAAACGCGGTAGCTCCACAGAGTTTACGATGCGACCATGGAATCCCTTCAAAATCCTATCCACGATAGGCAAAGGCTTTAGCTCATTATCCACAATAGAGTACTCATGCTCTGGACCAAAGACTTCTAGCGTTTTGTACGGCGTCATTCTTTGCTCGAATCGAGTGTTGACTGAACTGGATATAAGTGTACAGTTAGTTTTAAATATGCAAGCCGTAATAACGGAGCACCTAAGCATCTGGTGTCACATTAGTGCTGGTCGTCTCAAACATCGACCTAACAAAAAACGTGCAGACAATAAAGCCATCAACATTTCTCAAGTCATCAATCAAAGATTTCACTCTCAATCTTAACAATGACTATCGCTACTTAAAAACAGGCTATTACGTGTCTGTACATGCCGAAGTCTTGGGCTCTAAAGTGCTACCCTCAACAGAAGACATTATAGACGCGTACCGAACACCTATCATGCTTCTGAAAGCTACAAAGGCCGGAATCCCAACGTTACCCTACCTAGTGACGGGATCTGTGAAACAGATATTAGGCGAATTCAGGTTTCCAATGATCATATTCGCTGTCAACCCGTTCTCGTTTGAAGGCTTTAAAACAGCAAAAAACAGAAGTGCTCTATACAAGGCCGTTAAGAGCCTCAGCATGAACTACAAGTTTGCAGTCTGTGTGCAGCCGCTTCTAGGCGAGATGTTCGTGGTTAAATCAATTTTCGGCAGATGCGCTTGCAACGCTGAATTAGACATGCTCTCAAAAAAAATCTATGAAACCTTGCGGATCCCAATCTGCAAACTGCACGTCCAGCGCGTAGAGCAAAAAACGTATTTGTGCGCGCTTCAACCCTTGAAAAAAGAAGAACTTCTTCCAGATGATATAGAACTGATTTCCAAAGAAATATCAGAAATGCCTCGCAGAGATGATCTCTATTGGCAAGGATAGCTTGCTTCGTTGAAAAATACAATTTCTCCGACCCAAGAGAAGAAAAAGCACTCAACAACTTCAAAATAGCAGCGGAAACACGAGGTCACCACTTCGACTTTCTTTTCAGAGAAAACCTCTCCGAAATCCCGAAATACGATGCAGTCTTCATAAGAGCAACAACTGACCCGCTTTTTACAGCGTACGTAGTTTCTAAGACAGCGGCAGAACTAGGGTTAAAAGTAATAGATGACCCAGAATCTATACAGATCTGCGCAAACAAGATTCACCAATATGAAATCTTCAAAAAACACGACATCCCGCACATACCAACAATTTTCATTAGCAAAGAAGACCTCCATCATAAGCGCATAGTTGAAATCTTTAGATCTTTAGGAAAACCAGTTGTAATAAAAGCACCTTACACAAGTTTCTCACGTTACGTAGAGAAAGCCTCATGCGAAACAAGTTTCCGCGAAGTTGCAAAACGGTTCTTCAGAAAATCCGATGTAGTTGCAGTGCAGCAGTTTATGCCAACAGCCTTTGACTGGCGAGTAGGCGTTCTCAACAGTGAAGTCTTGTATGTGTGCAAATACATGATCCCGAAAGGTAGATGGAAGCATGGCGCAAAACGCAGAGGCAAACCATCCTTTATCTGGGGCAGAACCGTGTCGCTGAAAAGGGAAAATGCGCCAACAAAGCTAAAAGAGCTAGCTCTGAAGGCATGTGAAGCTATTGGCCACGGGCTTTACGGAGTGGACATTAAAGAGGCAAACGGCAACTACGTTGTGGTCGAAGTTAATGATAACCCAAGCATCTACGCTGGCTACGAGGACTTGAGAAACAAGGACATTTACGGAAAAATAGTAGCATACCTTGTTGACTAACCTTTTACGTAACCATTTATTTGAATCAAAACAAGACCTTATGTGCCAAGACGCTCATCACCTAGAAAGCCAACCGTGCTACAACACTTCTGTCAACCCTAGCCGCCAAGACTTATATCAAAACATGCTAATGTTTCACGCAAAAGTGAAACCGATGGGACTTGCCAGCTCTTTGAAACGAGAGTTCTCGTTCATCAGCGGCAACTACAGAATTCTAATCATAAGCTGGATGATAATGGACCTCGCCATGGAAATGCCTGTTCCAAACTACCAGTACTATGTCCAAGCATTAGGCGGAAAAGAGTTCCCACTAGCCCTAGGCATTATAGGACTCGCCAACTTCCTTGCAATGGCGGCAGTGGCCTTCCCAGGAGGATACCTTGCCGACAAGTATGGAAGAAGATGGCTCATAACAACAATGACTTTCGGAATGGCTTTTTCCTTCATCTTCTTTGCGTTGGCACCAAGCTGGCACTTCATACTTATCGGAACAATAATTCACAGTCTTTGTCTCATTTACCAACCTGCCCTTTTCGCCATGGTTCAGGACTCACTTCCTCCAGAACGCAGAGGAGTAGGTTCCTCACTAATCCAAATGATTCATGGAACATTCAACACTCCCGGCCCGATTATTGCGGGACTTTTGATGTTGCAGTTCGGACTTGTCCCAAGCATGCGCATTGTATACTTCATTGTTTTAACGCTGTTTTTGATTGCGGCGGTGTGGAGGCTTAGGTTGAAGGAAACAATGGAACACGTAGAGCCCATTCGCTTCAGATATTTCATTTCATCCTATCCGCAAGCTATCAAGGAAAGCTTTGGAGTGTGGAAAGCCATTCCAAAATCGGTGCTTTGGCTTGTTGCTGTCCAGATCATGTGGATGTTTGCTAATGCTCTTACAAGCGTGATAAATGCATTGTATGCTAAAAACGCGCTTGGGATACCCGAAAACCAATGGTGGCTCACATTTATTCCACTTCTGTTAACTATGATTATTGTCTCCATACCCGTGGGAAAAATGGTAGACAAAATTGGGCCGAAAACTCCACTCATGATAGGCCCACTGGTTTTAGCTTCGGCTATTCTGATATTTGTAGGCAGCTACCACAGCCTTTGGTCCCTTATGGTTTCAATGTGCCTTTTTGGCATGGTTCACTTGTTTGTCATGTCTTCCGGTATGGCTCTTGCCGCCAGTCTGGTAGAACCGCAAAACAGGGGTAAAGTAAGAGGGTTTTTGAATTTCATGGGTTATGTGTTTACAGGTATAGGTATGCTTTTGGGCAACTTGTTTTTCAACATTTACTATCCGTTGCCTTTCTATGTGGCGATGGCTTTAACGATACCGATGTTCTTGATTACAGCACTATTCATTTTTGAGCCGGATCGTACACTTGCGCTGTAAGAAATGCTTTTCGACACCTATTTATCTCCATTAAGCAATTCATCCTAAACAAAGAGGTTGAGAAGACTGTGCTGAAAGGCCCTGTCAAAGATTATGACTTCTCTGGAAGTATAAGTGTTAACGACCTTGTGATACAGATGGAAAACTCTTGGGGATTTACTGCCGGAAAACTGGCTAAAGGTGTAGAAATCCTTGAAAAAATGATTCACGAAAAGAACTGCACGAAATTTCTCTCGTTCACAGGCAACCTAGTTGCCACGGGCACAAGAGGCGTGCTGAAGGAGCTTGTAAAACGCAAGCTTGTCGACATCGTCATCACGACATGTGGAACACTTGACCATGATCTCGCAAGATGCTGGAAAAACTACTACAAGGGCTCATTCACAATGAATGACTCTGATCTCCACGCGAGAAAAATCAATCGTCTAGGAAACGTTTTAGTGCCAAATGAAAGTTATGGCGAAATAATAGAGAAAAAAATGGACACGCTGCTAAGAAGCCTCTGGAAAGAAGGCGCCAAAGAACTCTCAACAAGCCAACTGTGCCGCGAAATTGGAACACGAATATGCAATGACAGCTCAATCCTCTACTGGGCAGCAAAAAACAACATACCAGTCTACGTGCCAGGAATAACAGATGGCTCAGTTGGATACCAACTTTGGTTTTTCTCTCAGGAACATGATTTCAGAATCAACTTGTTAAAGGATTCGCAAGAGCTTAATGACATGGTGTTCACTGCCAAGAAGACAGGTGCACTGCTTATTGGAGGCGGCATATCCAAGCATCACACATTATGGTGGAACCAGTTCAAAGATGGACTTGATTACGCGGTTTACGTGAGCACAGCAGATGAGTGGGATGGAAGCCTTTCAGGTGCGAGACCACGAGAGGCAGTTTCATGGGGAAAAATTAGCAGTAAGGCAAGGCGCGTGATTGTTGAAGGCGATGCCTCAGTGATTCTACCCATAATGGTTTGTTCGCTCTTGACTAGGCTTGCAGCGAAGACGGTTAAGTGATTTGACTGAAAAGCCAAGACATATCTGGAGCCTTCCGCTTGAACTTGACTTTCTCGTTAAGCGCGTGAGCAATGAGTGGTAGGGCAATTGTTGCGTCGCAGTAGCATACAGCTCTTTTTCCGCCGCTGTGAATCTTGCCCCAACTGATTGCCTCTTCTAGTGTGCAGCCTGATAAACCTCCCCACTGAGGAGAATCAGTTGTGATTTGGATGGCGTACTTGTGGGGATAATAGTATTCTTTCAGCCCTTTTCGTTTGAAGCCTTCTCTTCCTGCTACTCCTTCATCTTTTGTTTTCGGCGAAACTGATATGGCGATTAGCTGCGTAAAATCTTTGGGTACTCCGCCTCCAATGTAGATTACGCCGATATCTTTGGCTTTTTCGCCAATACTGACAAACTGGTCGAATTCTTTCACTTGATCAAGCTGGATCTGGTGTCCCGCGTTCTTTGCCATCAGAAATGCTTCACCGTAAGCGCTGTCAGTGATTGCTGGGCAGAAGATTGGAACTCCATTTTCTGCGGCTACTGCAGCGATGCTTTTAATTTTCTTTTTGCTGAGATACTTGCCAAGCAAGTACAGAAGCTCCATTGACGAGTAGGGAATATCTGTCTTCAAGGTTAACAGGAAATCAGTTAGTACCTCCTCCATCTTTCGATAGTCCACTTCTTTACCAAAGACATCATAGTATCTGTTCACGTCGTCCTTTAGAAGTGCCTCGTCGTTAACCATGTGGCTACCTTGCCAGTAGCCAAGTCCCATTGCGTCAACAATGTCTTCTGAAACGTTTGCACCTGTTGAGACGAGAACGTCGATGAATCTATTTTTCATAAGCCAGTTAACTATTGTCCATTGTCCGGCTGTGCTCATCGAGCCGGAAAAGCCCATGATAATTGTCAGGTTCTTTTCTTTAAGCATCGAATGCCATACTTCGACTGATTCTCCGAGCTTTCTTCCTTGATAGGCGGTTCTGCTCATCTCTTCCAGAAGCTTTGAGATGCTTTTCTCCTTGACTTCTATAGGTTCGACTTTTCTTGTGAAATATGAATCGTTCATAATTTTGCACCGCGTTCTAGGTTACGTGACCCATATATGAAACTTTTTGCTTCGCTGCCTTGAAAAAGGGACACTGTAATTGTGAAACAGCGAGTGAAATCAAAGCAACTTGCCAGAGAAGCAAAGAAAACATGCAAATTCGTTGAATATTTAGTCTATGTTCTATTATAGACTGGCAGAACCTCTTTAAAATAGGATTATATCTAAATATCTTTGACGTATGCATAACATCAGTAGGTGAGAAAGATCATTATCTCTAAAAAACAATTGGCAAAAATGCTTGACTCTACTAATGTTAAGGCAACCGCAACACGGAGAGACATTGAAACCCTTTGCAGAGAAGCCGTTCGCTACGGTTTTGGCTGTGTCTGTGTCAATCCAGTTTACGTAAAACTGGCTTCAACATTGCTGAGAAAATCCGATGTTAAAGTTTGCTCAACCGTTGGGTTTCCCACAGGCACCTCGTTAACAGAAATTAAGGCTATAGAAGCAACCAGAGCTTTTGAAGATGGCGCATGCGAACTCGACATGGTTATTAATCTTAGCCTCTTAAAATCAGGAGACTATAGCACCACAAAGCGAGACATAGAGGCAGTCGCTAACATTAAGCATCTTTCTAGGGAAATGGTTGTTAAGGTGATAATTGAGACTGCTCTATTAACTAGAGAAGAAAAAGTGATTGCCTGTAAGCTTGCGAAGGATGCGGGAGCAGATTTCGTGAAAACATCAACTGGCTTATTTGGCAAAGGCGCAACCGTTGCTGATGTCAAGTTGATGCGGAAGACTGTTGGAGAACGTATGGGTGTTAAGGCTTCTGGAGGCATTCGCACATACGCTGATGCTTTGAAGATGGTTGCTGCCGGAGCGAACCGTATAGGAAGTAGCACAGCAACCGCGATAATTAAGGGTGCTTCTTAAAGTTTTATTACATTCTCTCAGGAGCAACTATGCCGATCACGGAAAGCGCGTTTCTCAGCACTATCCTTACAGAATCAACCAAAGCTAATCGTGCATCGCTAAGTTGCGGTGGTTCAGCTTTTATGACGGGTAACGCGTTGTAGAAAGTGTTGAATTTATCAGCTAAGAGAGTTGCAAATTCGGCAATTGCATTAGGTTTCAAGAACTCCACTGCTTCGACGAAGGAGTCGGGAAACTCAGCAAGAGCTAAAATGATTTCGTGTTCCAGTTTCTCTGTTAGCAGAGAGTAATCCGGCTTCTCTGGTGTTCTGTCTGCTTTGCGAAGTATGCTGCATGCTCTTGCATGCGTGTATTGAATATAAGGTGCACTGTTCTTTTCGAAGTCCAGTACTCTATCCCATGTGAGAT
>JAGTQT010000065.1:0-664 GCA_018396615.1 Candidatus Bathyarchaeota archaeon | reverse complement strand
TGAGCGCGTAGCGAACTGCGCCTATGCCCACGAAATCTGCTATAGTTTTCTTCTCCTTTTCGGACAGCTCAGCAGAACGCTTCGAAACCTCTTCGAACGCCCGACGAACCGCTTCGTCCATAACCTCGTCAAACGTGATGTAGCGGCCCATGCGACTCGAAATTCTTTCGCTACGAGCTTGTGTCTTGCTGCTTGGAAGAGACACAAGATTGTAGGCAAAATGGACAAGATTTTCAGCGCACTTGTGATGTCCCAGCGCGTAAAGACCTATCTTCAGCTGCAGCTGAGCGAGGTTTTGTTCCATTCCAATGACGTTTATGACTTTGTCTGCTTTTTCGAACTTCCATAGAGTGTAGGCAAGATCCCTCGTTGTATACAGTGTTGTCCCATCAGAACGTAAAAGTGTTAGAGATGGGACTTCGTAGCTTTCTCTTAGACCTAGCTTTGGCTTCAGCCCAAGATCTTCAACGATTTTTCCAGCCTCAAATTCTAGGACGTTGCCCACTTTGGATACGTAGGGAGAGCTTTTCAGTTTTTGGAGAACACTTGCCACGTGTCCACTCCAAACAAAGGTGCTTTCCCAATCCCATGAATCGTGGGTGACGTCGATTCTGCTGAGTGTCTGTCTGAAGCCTTCTAAGCATAGGTCTAAGAGAAAGCTACG
>JAGTQT010000009.1:22439-39857 GCA_018396615.1 Candidatus Bathyarchaeota archaeon | reverse complement strand
ATGCCACGTCAAAGTTTTCGTTCCAGGCTGGTGTGTTGGCTGTAACTTCAGCAAACATTGAGACATCTCCCGCAAATTCCACTTTTTCTGTTTTTTCTCGATAATTAAGATACGTCAATGAAATTGAGAGTAAGGTCAGCTGTACAAAAAATAAGATTGCCAAGCAAGAAACTGATCTTAAGAAGGATTGAGAAGGGACTTAAAGTCAAAATTGACAGAAAGACGCTGAAGAGAATTAATAAGATCTATGAAAAGAATCCGGTTGAATATATTAGGAATATAGTGATCTTTTCCGAAACGTTGATTGTGCTTGCGATTCTCGATCTCTATCTATTACCTCATAAATGGATCAGTCGATATCCGAATACTATAGTTTTTGCTTATGACGAGAATCTTTCAATCATTAAGAAGTTTAACGAGCTTGGAAGCTTACTAAGAAGATGCTTAGAGTATGCTGCGATACCCAATTGACTGTTATCATTTTCATGAACTTTCATAGTCAACTTTTTTTGAGAAAATGAATCGTAAAAATGTTAGTCGCATTCATGAAATTATACTCTTGTTGAGTGTATCTTTTGAATGCAAAATATTTCTTGTCTTTCCTCCACCCATAGCATTATCTCTACGAATTTTTTGTTCTTTCTTTTTTTGAACAATACTTGAAATTTGTTTTTGCCAATATACTTTCGTTCTTCAAGAGGGCAGTGAAGGACTATTCCTATTAGGGCTTCTTCTGAGATAAAACGGTGTCTGAGCATCCATTTGTAGGCAGTGGGGCTTAATTCTACTCTCTTTGACATACGGTATTGCTATGTGGATTCTTAATATTAATTTAGAAATCGTTTGGAAGCTTCTAAACGCTTATTAGCGTGTGCATAATGCTATACTATATGCGTGATAATATGAGTAGGAAGAGACGAATATCTGGGGCGCCTGTTGCTATGCATGTGAGAGGCGAACTGACTGATTCGATTGTCTTAGAGGAGATTATGAAGAAGCCTGGATTGACTGTTTCTGAGATTGCTGACAGACTTGGATGGACGAATGGGAAAGTTGATGGAAGTGTAAATCGTTTGGTTTTAAGGGGAAAGGCTTCTGTGAAACATTGCCTTAGGAGAGGTATGTTGGTGAAGATGGTTTTTCCGTTAGAGTATTTAGTAAAGTCGCCGGAAATTGTTGAAATTCCGAAGGAAATGGTGGATTATGAAGTGTGGCAGGATAGCGCTATTGTGTATGCTTTGTCTCGTTCAACCATTGGCATTTCGTACAAAGAGATTGCTGAGTGGGATAAAAAAGCCTTCTTTAAAGAATGTGTTTCCATTGAAATAAGCGATGAGAATATAGTTTTGAAACTTCCTGAAAAGTTTGCACGTTTCTATCAATTGGACAATTCTGATATTAGCTTGTCAACGATTGGAAATTGCGTTTTGGTTAGCGTCGAATCAATTTTACCGGTCAAATTGCCACCGATATATCCAGAGGAGACCAAACACGAGGTAACCTATTACAGAATGAAGCTCGAAATAGAGGGAGTTTCTTCTTACAATCCACTGTTTGATTATTTGGGTAAGGCAAAGGAAATACGATCTTCTTCACAAACACTTTATGCAGCACTACGCAAAAAACTGGAAGATAAAATCTTAACAGCAACAAGTTCGGAGCCTTGTAGAGAACGCCTCAAAATACCAGTAGAGGTAAGATGAACATGGAAACCAAAGTTGATTTGGACACAACCAAAAAATCATTGATAGATTTCAAACCAATCGAGTTCGAGGTTGAAAAAGAAGTCTGGAATAAATACAGACTTGAGGATGATGCCATTCTCAAAACCAAGTTTGTGCTGATTAATGCATTTGCAGAAAAAGACTTCGAAGAGAAAATAAAAAAGGCAAGAACAGAGAAGGGAATTAAAGTTGGTTTTGAGTTTCAGTCGAGTAACGTTGTTGGTGTTGTAGCGCCACGAAATTTGATTGGAGAACCTTCTAATCAGCGTTATTCTCCTCAAGAACTTGAATCTTCCGTTGTTAAGGATGAGATGGATTTTGAAACGATTACTGAGTCATGGAATGCGTATAGACTTGATGGCGGCATTCTTTTGAAGGTTAGAAATTCACCAATACGAGTCAGGCGAACCAGCAAATTTGATAGCCGCGGAATGCCAATTTATATGGTGGATTTTGTGGCAGACGTGAAATTCATCCCTAAAAAATAAAAGCACTTAATGTTGATTTCTTGATGAGTGTTTGGGTTTGACAAGTCGAGAGGCTGAGGTCGAGAGTAAGCTTCATCATTATATTTTTAGTGTTTTGGAGAAGAGAGGCTTCACTGTTGAGGGTGTTAGGTTTGATGAGCCTAAGACTCAGTATCCTGTGAATGGACGTCGTGCTGATGTTGCTGTTGTTTTGGCTGAGGGTAAGAAGCCTCTGCTGATTATTGAAACGAAGAGGAAGTATGAGGAGAGAGGGTATTATCGGGCTGTTTCGAATATTATGCCGACGAGTCGGGTTGTTATTGATCAGGCTTTGTGGTATGCTCTTTATTCTGGTGCGCCCTGACTGAAACTCAAAACCAAGTTTGTGCTGATTAATGCATTTGCAGAAAAAGACTTCGAAGAGAAAATAAAAAAGGCAAGAACAGAGAAGGGAATTAAAGTTGGTTTTGAGTTTCAGTCGAGTAACGTTGTTGGTGTTGTAGCGCCACGAAATTTGATTGGAGAACCTTCTAATCAGCGTTATTCTCCTCAAGAACTTGAATCTTCCGTTGTTAAGGATGAGATGGATTTTGAAACGATTACTGAGTCATGGAATGCGTATAGACTTGATGGCGGCATTCTTTTGAAGGTTAGAAATTCACCAATACGAGTCAGGCGAACCAGCAAATTTGATAGCCGCGGAATGCCAATTTATATGGTGGATTTTGTGGCAGACGTGAAATTCATCCCTAAAAAATAAAAGCACTTAATGTTGATTTCTTGATGAGTGTTTGGGTTTGACAAGTCGAGAGGCTGAGGTCGAGAGTAAGCTTCATCATTATATTTTTAGTGTTTTGGAGAAGAGAGGCTTCACTGTTGAGGGTGTTAGGTTTGATGAGCCTAAGACTCAGTATCCTGTGAATGGACGTCGTGCTGATGTTGCTGTTGTTTTGGCTGAGGGTAAGAAGCCTCTGCTGATTATTGAAACGAAGAGGAAGTATGAGGAGAGAGGGTATTATCGGGCTGTTTCGAATATTATGCCGACGAGTCGGGTTGTTATTGATCAGGCTTTGTGGTATGCTCTTTATTCTGGTGCGCCCTATTTTGCGACTACGAATGGTAGAGTTTTTGCGTTGTTTAGGATGCCTGAGAAGGGTGAGAGGTTTTCTTTTGATAAGCATAGGGTTTTGATTAAAGAGAGGATTCAGGTTAGTGAGGGTTTTGCTGAGGAGCTTTTGGTTACTGTTGCCTTGCTTTATAGGCAGGTTCCTGTGGCTGTTACGCCTCTTGATTGGTCTTTTATTGTTGTGCTTAGGGATTTTGTGAATTGGTTGTCTGAAGCTGTTGAGCCTTTTGTTCGCAAGAAGTTGAGGGTTGATGAAGCGTTCAAGGTAGAGTATAGCAAGTTTGCCGAGGAGGTTGGGTATAAACCAGATGCTGAGCAGCTTGCAAAAGAGATGTCTTATGTTTTTATGAATAAGATTGTTTTTTACAAGGTTCTTGAAAGACATTATAAAGAGTTGGGTGCTCGTAAACTCAAGCCAATATCGGCGCCTGATGCTAAAACCTATCTTAACACGTTGTATAGTTTCTTTAGTAAGGCTGTTGAGGTTACTGGTGATTTTGAGCCTGTGTTTTATACTGGAATTTATGATGGGATTGAGATTCCTGATGACGCTTTTGTTTTTGAGGGTATTAATGCTTTCATCGAAGATATGGAGCATCATAGGCTTGAGGATTTAGGCTCAGACATTGTCGGCTTCATTTATGAGGAGCTTATTCCTGCAGGAGAAAGGCATGCGCTTGGGCAGTTCTATACGCCGCCACCCATTGCAGAGTTGATAACAAGGTGGGCTGTTAGGAATGCTGGCGATAAGGTTTTGGATCCTGGGTGTGGTTCTGGCACCTTTTTAGTTAAGGCGTATAAGCGATTGCTTGAGTTGAAGGGTTATAGGGAACCTACTGAAAAGGCACATAAAGATATTCTCAATCAGCTCTATGCGTTTGATATCAACCCGTTTCCTTTACATTTGACTGCTTTGAATTTGGCATCACGGTATATTAGGGCGCCTTCTACGGAAGTTAACACTATACATAGTGATTTCTTTCGGATTTCGCCTGTGCAGAAATTTGCTGCTCCATATATTGTCAAAACACCGGCCGGTGAAAGAAAACGAGAGTTTCCGATTCCAAGGTTCGATGTGATAATTGCTAATCCGCCTTATACAAGGTGGGTTGAGATACCTGTTAAGACACGGAATTCGATAGTTGACGTTATTGGCGACAAGCTAAAAGAGTATGGTCTGAGTGGCGGAATTGGAAATGAAACAGGAATTTACGTTCATTTCATTATGTACGCTCGTGAATTTTTAAAGTCTAATGGCAAATTGGGAATGATAATCTCCAATAGTTGGTTGCAATCAGATTACGGAGTTAATTTTGTCAATTTTCTGCTTGATCATTTCAAGGTCAGAGCTGTAATTGACTTTAACCAGAGACTTTTCAGAATACCTCTTATAGCGACATGCGTTTTGCTGCTTGAAAAAGAAAGTAATGCAAAAGAGAGAGAACGCAATCAAACAACTTTCATATACGTAGATAAGGAGGCTCAAGTAGACGAGATTCTTGATGCTATTGAAATCCAGAGATGGAAAGAACGTTTTGTCATAAACATAGTAAAGCAAAACAAACTCTCACGAAAAGACAAATGGATCAAAACCTTATTCAAAACAGACGAAATGGAGAAAGTGCTGCTAAGTTCGCCATTAATGACACGAACAAGCACCTTTTTCAACTCTAGGTATGGAAGCATTTCTGGCGTGTCATCCCGAGGAGGGACCGGAGCCGACAAGTTCTTTTATCTACCCAAAAAAGATACTGAGAAATGGAAATTATCAAAGGAATATCTGTATCCGCTTCTCATTAGCCCACGATATAGCAAGTTTTTCAGCTTCACTGAAAGAGACTGGAAGGATTTGGCTAAGGCGAATAAGCCTTGTTTCGTTTTTGTTTGCCACAAGCCCATATCAGAACTGCCGAAAAACGTGAAATCTTTTATTGAATGGGGAGAGACCACTCCGCTTGTCAGAGTAAAGGAGGGAGAAAGACCTAAAACAGCAAATCAATCCACAGCATCAAAAGCAAGAGAGAAAAGCAAGGTTTTCTTTGGATGGTACGACTTAGGAGAGATTGTACCAGTAGCAGCATATACCCTGCGGCGAGCACAATATCATCACAGGTTCATTTTATTACAAATGTCAATAGCATTAGACGATAGTTTAGTTACCTTAGTTCCGAAAGATAATGTCAGCATCGTCCAAAATAAGATTGAAGCCATGCTGGCATACCTTAACTCGGATTTTTCTCGATTTTTTGTTGAGATCTACGGAAGACCTACGGGGGGAGGAGTGATAGAATTAGATGTGAACTCTAACACGACTGCCGGTACTGAATATTGATGCAGTAGGAAGAAGAGAGATAGAAGAACTGAGCGGATTATTCAGAAGACTTGAACTCGAAGCCAGAAAGACTGCTGGGGTTGATACTCAAGAAAATCTTGAAGTGATACAACCTGTTGTAAATGAGATAGATGCAAGCATTGCAAAAATCCTTGGTCTTGAAAGAAACTTCGTGGAATACTTGCAGACACTCGTTAAGGTCTTAGCTGAGAGAAGGATTTCGAGAACTGTAGAAGCAAGACCGGAAACTGTAAAAGGTGAAGAAGAACCTCGAATAAGACCGCCAAAAAAGCTTGAAAGGACGCATCAGAAAGACGAAAGTATTCCATTAGACAAGTTTATGGAAAGTTGAAATCTCGCGATACTCATGTTTTGGATGGAAGCTTTTCTCTGAACCATTTCAGATTGGCGAACGCTAAGACTTGTTGCGGCAAACTCTCTTTTGCTATGTTGTAATCATAAGGGCTAAGCTCTTTGTCAAACGTTAGCTGTCTAACCTCATTAAAGGTCTCATTATAGGCTCTTTGAATTCTCTGCAGTTCGCTTAACAACATCTCTATTTCGTGCCGATGATTTTCAATTTCAGATAGGACGCGTGTTGCTTCCTTTTCAAGCTGAGCCAGGCGATGTTTTTGCATGGGCTGCTTTAAGGCTTTGATTCTTCTGAGGCGAAGCTCCCAGAGCAGAACGGCTCTCTCGCGCCTAAGCCACCTAGCAGCCTTTTTAAAATCAATTACGCGAGAGTCAAGATAAGCAAGCTCGCTCTTCAAATCGTCACAGTGCCTAACAGTGACTGTTCTCTTTACTCCACCTTGTTCGTAAACGTATTCTCCTTGGCTTTTTAGCTTTCCTTTGGCTTCTTCCAGTCTACTGATCTCAGCTTTTGCATAATGAATTTCTTCGTCTATGGCGTTAACACGCTTTCTAAGCTCAAACCCGCTCATGTTCGACATGTTAGAGCGAATACTGAAGTGATGCTCATTATACGTGCGCTTAGCCGTCAGCTCGTCAGTCAGATATTCTCTTAGGCTCATGCTACTTCTTCACCTCCTTTTCCGGCATCGAAAATCCTTTAATGTAGATGGCCTTCAAACCCACTATAGTATCAAATGTCTCATGCAACCCTGCGTTAATCAGTATTTTCATGACGTCTGGCGCCAAATCCCAAGCGTTGTCTCGAAAACCTATTTCAGTCAAAGTCTCATAGCTGAGCCGCAATATCCTTTCGCGCCTTTGCTCAAGCTCTGCCTCTTCATAGTCCTTTTTAATATGCCCTCTGAAAATGTTCCTTATTAATAGCCTCAGATTAGTCTCATTGAAGATTTCGGCTTGCAAGTCCTCAGGTAACTTCTCAGCCAACAAAGTAAGGTCTTTCAAACCTCTGACAGCGTACTCAACAATTCGCCGGTTGTAAGTGGATTTGGCTTCAGCAGTATATCCCTTCTTCGAATCGTTCACTAAGTATTTCTTCATGGGCTCTGTTAAAATAGGCATGCTTCTTCACCTTACAATTTTTGTCTGTTTTCACCTAAAATAAGACAATATCTGTTTAAGTATATAAGACTTGCTATAAGAAATAGACAGAAATTGAGGTAAAAACCGTGCCAGCAAAAGAAAAACGCAAAATCATGAAACACGGAACAAGCGGAGTTGTCGCAATCCCAAAAGCCTACCGAGACTACCATAACCTTGCCTGCGGCAGCGAGGTAACCGTCCTCTACGACTCGCTCCTGCTAATAATCCCAAAAAGTCTGGAGAAACTTCTGCATGAAAAGGCAGTGTTAATCGACGCATTACTGGGACAATCAACGGAGGTTCCCAAACAATGACCGAGCAAAACATGAACGCAAGGACCCAAACAAGAAACCACCCATTACCTCCAATAAAGCTGTATCAACACGTATTCTGCCGACACTGCGATCTGCAATGCAACTCAACAGAAACACGATTCCAAAACTGCATCCTAACACTAATCGCAGACGAACTCGCCAGAACACGCCAACTCCAACAACACCGCACACAACACCAAAGCTGTGACTGTTATGGTAACAACTTCGTCTGCTATTGCAGAAAGTAGCACCTTTCCAACTGCGCCGTTTCCACGGTTCTTTCGCCGAAAACGCCATGCAACAGGCTTCTTTGGCAAGTTTTCTGAGGTGCCACTTTTGACGACAGAAGCCGAAGGAGCTGAATAACATGCATAGGGGAGTTAATTTTTGGAGGGATTTGTATCCTTTGCTGAGACGTTTCTGTAGAGAGCGCAATGTTGCCTTCAATCGTGTTGTGAATTTGGCAGTTCAGTCTTTTCTTGGCGCTTGTGATGTTGAGGAGGTAAGGTTGAAGGTTAGGCTTGTTGGGCTGTTGCGGGAGGAGTCTGAGTTGCGGCGGGTCTCTTCATGTATGTTAAGGAGCGGCTCTTATTTGCCAGGATATGTTCAGCGTGTTCTAAGGGAGCCTGGAAGACCGCTTAGCCATTTGCCTGATCCTCAGCGTCCCTTGAAGGCTCTGAGCCCGAGGGAGGAACGTGTTTTTCGGAGAATCGCGACGAGACGTGAGCAGATCGCTGAGGAAATAGCCAGCGTCCAAGAACAGTTGTTGAAGGATGTTAAACCTTTTCGTCTGAAGCCTGACTTGCACGGGCGTTCACGGTCATGTCGACATGGCAAAGACACTTTGAAAGGAGGTGAAAGCAGGGATGCCTGTTAAGAGGTTGGGTCGACCGCCGTTCCTAAGCGTCAACGAGGTTGAAGACAGCGACGTATTCGTCATTGCAGAACCGCCATACTTGGTGGATGCCGAGCACAGCAAGTATGGGCGCGAACGCTACCGCGTAGTCGTCAAGAAGCCTGAAGACAGAGAGTTTGGCTTGCGCACTTTGACTTTGAACACTACGACCTCGAATAGGCTTTTGGATGCTTTCGGCGAAGATGACAAGCTCTGGGTAGGCAAGCAGATCCGCATACGCAAACACGCAGAGTTCGTTCTCGGAAAACAGAAGTTCGTGTTGTACGGCGAGCCCTACGCGGACCCGCAGAAACAGTTAGAGGCTGAACAGCGATGACCAAGCTTAAACCGACAAGTTGGCGCTGCCCAAACTGTGGGCACGTCAACCTACCTTCCCGTTTCTTTTACTGTGAAAAATGCGGGTTCAGAAACATCGAAACATACGGATAAGAGTTGGAGGCTGGCATATTTGGAGCCAAATATTCACAGTACAAGGAAACCCGTAGGGGATAGACATTGCAGACTCTCAGCGAAAGCGCTACGGGTCAGAATAGCGAGAATAGCTGACAAGGTCAAACTCGACACACAGAGAATACGGTTTGAGCTCGTTCTCGAGCTGAAAGCCTTGGCCGAGATGGCTCAGCAGAAAGCAATTGACACGCATCCCGCATCCGTTGAGGCTAAGCAGAACTGGGCTCGTATCGCTGCGTACATCAGCCAAGTTATAAACAGCATAAGCAAAACCTATGACGAAACCACGGCAATGGAAGAGCTCGAAAAACTCGAGAAAATGATTGAAGAAGCAACAAGAGAAGACGAAAAGGCACAACCAACATGACAGAGACGCCGATAGAACTTCGCTGTCCACAATGCGGTTCGCAGAAGCTGTACAAAGACGGAATGAGATACACTCTTAACGGTAGGATTCAACGTTGGCTCTGCAGAGACTGCTGTTACCGCTTCACAGAGTCTAACCACAACTGTTCAAAGGCGTTTCAACGACTTTCAAGAATTCGTACGCAGTCATTAAAAAGCGACCTTGCCATACTTAGTAAGCGTCAAGTATGCGATTGCTTGACAGAAGCGTCGAAAAACTTGACCGAAGTAGCCCGACAGGAACAGGCCCAGCGGGAGGGCACAACGACAAACCAACACGAAGCCAAAGACAAAATCCTACAATACGCATGGTGGCTCAAAAAGAAAGGAAGAAGCGAAGCAACAATCAAATCAAGGGTCCGCAGGCTAAAAGGTCTCTCAAAACACTGCAACATAATAGACCCAGAAGCAGTAAAAGAAACCCTCGCCAAACTTTCACAGAAAAACAGCACCAAAGCCATCACAACATCCGTCTATACAAACTTTCTGAAATGCTTCGGATTAACATGGGAACCGCCAGAGTACAAAATGGAAGAAAGCATACCATTCATCCCATTAGAAAACGAAATAGACCAACTCATCGCCAGCTGCAACAAACGCACAGCAACTCTACTCCAACTTCTAAAAGAAACAGGCGCAAGGATAGGCGAAGCTGCAAGACTCCAATGGATAGACCTCGACTCAGAGCGCAGAACACTGAGAATTCAAGCAGAAAAAGGAAGCAACCCAAGAATGCTCAGCATTTCAGAAAAACTTGTAGGAATGTTAAACGCACTGCCTAAAAGAAGCGAATACATCTTCAACCCCAACGTGAAAGCCCTAAGAACCAGCTTCACATACCAAAGAGCACGAGCAACAGCAAAGCTCAACAATCCAAGACTTAAGAAAATAACCTTCCACACGCTGCGCCACTGGAAAGGCACAATGGAATATCACAAAACCAAGGATCCATGGCACGTCAAAAGAATACTGGGACATAAAACCCTAAGCAGCACTGAAGTCTACATAAATGTTGAACAAGCAATCTTCCAAATCTCAAACGACGAATACCACGTCAAAGTCGCCCACGACCTCAAAGAGGCATGCCAACTGCTGGAAACAGGCTTTGAATACGTAACAGATATGGAAGGCGCCAAAATCTTCAGAAAACGCAAGTAAAAACCTGGCGTGTTATTTACAGGGCTGGTGTGTTGGCTGTAACCCGCCTTTTGTCTTGTACTGTGGCATTTGGCTAATCGGGCTACCCGCGCTTCAGGTAGAGTCTTCATCTGCGTCTGTTTGCCCTTTCCACCTGCAGGACAGCCGTTTCACCGTCTCACACCCAGCAACCTCAACACTTCATTGGGCGCATCATTGGCTTATGCTTGGACGGACGTCTCGTTTCTGCTCTGTTGCCAAGGCTCTCGCCTTGCATCCTTGCGGATGCTGCAGTTCTACGCGTGGGCGGAGTTTCCTCAAACCTTCTATTACATTGAGGCTCGAAAGCCACACACCAACTCACCAGCCCCACTACAGACAAAGAGTTTAGCGCATGATAAACATTATGGAAGCCTTATCTCTCGCCTAAGCCATTGTAAATTCTGGGAGCCTTCATCATGAACAAACGTGTAATACTGATAACGGGAACGCCTTGTATTGGAAAAACCACGGTGTCAAAGGCTCTTGCCTTGGCGCTTGACGCCCACTATGTAAATTTAACCGAGCTTGCTTTGAAGGAAAATCTTGTGCTAGGCATAGACGAGGAGCGGGACTCCACAATCATAGATGAAACTGCGATGAAGAGGGAGATAGAGAAAATCATCACGCAGTGTGACCGTAAAAACGTAATTATAGATGGGCATTATGCAGCGCTTGTGGCCGGAAGAGACGTGAGCTATGTTTTTGTGCTTCGACGCAACCCGATTGAGCTAAAGAAGATAATGGAGGGCATTGGATTTGCCGGAAGAAAAATGTGGGAAAACCTCGCCTCCGAAATCCTTGATGTCTGCCTCATCGACGCTTTGGAAAATCACGTAGCTGAAAAGGTGTGCGAGATAGATATCTCTCATAAGAGAACCGCTGAAGTCGTAAGCGAAATTATGGCGGTTCTTGATGGGCATCGGAAGTGCAGCGTAGGCACAGTCGACTGGCTTGGAATGCTAGAGAGCCAAGGCGTGCTAGACGAAGTTCTAAAGATTTAGCTTGCTTACCTGAGGCTTTGCCTTATCTGCCTCTTAGTCAGCAGTATAATCTTCCGTCTATTTGCATACGACTTGGCATGGTCGCTGAACTTCTCGCCCACGATAATAGGCGTCGACAAGCGTATGTCATCTGAGGCTCTGTCCGCGTTTATTACCACGTTTACACCGATAGTTCTATTCCAATCTCTAAGAAAAACGCCGTGACACAGTCGACCCTTTTGGACTATAAGGTCAAATCTTCTTGTGACGCCGCTGAAGCCTTCGAAAACAGTGTTTTCTTGTTCAACTTTGTATCCTTCCTTTTTGAAATATTTAATCGCCAACTCAAGAAAATCTCTTGAAATCTTTGTTCCTTCTTCAGTCATCTGGCTCATTCTCTAACAAGCGTTATCTACTTCAATCGTGGAAAAGGTTTTCGGAGAAGCAGCAGCAATGACTAAAGCATATGTTGTTGTATGTATTAGGTGCGGAGGGCTACTACTGGCGAAAGAGAATCAAAAAACTAGGACATGCCCATACTGCGGCTTCGGGATTGTGTTGTTTAAAGCAAGGAAACTGACTTCTGCTCAGAACGTGCAGGAAGCCTCGGAAATCATGAAGAAAATGAAAAGCAGCATGCCTCGAAAAATCAGATAAGACTATGCGCCCATGAATAGTGCCAGATACGCCATTAATCCCATCCCAAACAGGATTGAAGTGAACTGAACAAGTGACGCAGCGGCTTTTGTCTTTTTATGGAGCTCTGGCATGAGGTCTGTTGCAGCAATATAGACAAAGCCTCCTGCTGCAAAGGGAACAATGTAGATTTCAGCGCTCTGGATATACGTTATGAATAGAACTACTGCTGCTCCCGCGACTGCAGTTAAGGCTGAAATGAAATTGTACACAAGTGCTCTTTTTTTGCTTATGCCTCCGTAGATCTGAACTCCAAAGTCTCCTATTTCTTGAGGAATCTCATGGAAAATCACTGCTAAAGTTGTGGCGAAACCCAAGCCTGAAGAGATAAGGAAGGTTGCTGCAATAATCATTCCATCTATGAAATTGTGAATCCCGTCTCCTATGAGATTGAGATAGACGAACATGTGAACTTCGCATTCTCCTTCGTGGCAGTGACGCCAGTACAGAAATTTTTCAATCGCAAAGAATACAACGATACCAAAGAGAACAAACAGAAAAACAGTTGCTGAATCTACTTCTTCTGCTAGGGCCTCGGGCAGCAGATCAAGAAATGCACTTCCAAGTAGCGTACCTGAAGAGAAACCGATTAGCACCATCAAAATACGCTTCAACAGTTCTTCTTTTAAGCCGATGAAAATGATGCCGATGAAAGATATCAAGCTAACTGCTGTTACTGAAGCGAAGATTTCTACAACTTCGTTCATAGGTCAAGTTGTCTTGTTTCTGTGTTAATTAGGATATCGGTCTATATGTCTAGCCTCAGTTCCTTCAAGAGCTGGCATGCTCTGCAGACTTTTTCAGAAGTAGGTTCGCCACATTCTCTGCACCCTGTTAGGGATTCTCTCTTGTTTATCTCATCTAGTGCTTGCCTGATTCGCTCCACGGATTTGAATATCGTGAATTTCAGTCCGGCGTGTTTTTCTTCCATTCTGTTTAGCATGGCTCGTACCTCGTTTCTCATTGCTTCTGAAGCGTAGGGACAGGGCTTGCTCTGGAACTTTATATTTTTCACGTACGCGTAAAGAGCAGTTTCTTTTTCTGGGATTTCGCAGAAAGGCTTTATCCTCTGCACAAGTTTGGGATGGATTTCATCTGTGATTGGCTTTTCTTTGGCTATGCGCCACACATCACCGTGAAACATGTTTAACAGGATCGTCTGGGCTTCATCGTCCAATGTGTGGGCTGTCGCCAACTTGTCCACATGGTTTTCTCTTGCCGCAATGTTTAAGGCTTTTCTCCGAAGTATGCCACAACAAGCGCACATCGTTAAGCCGCCTTTTTCTGTTAGCTCTTTTTTCTGTGCGATTTCATCGAGCGAGTATCCAAACAGTTTTTTGAACGAGACTACGATGTGCTTTATGCCAAGTTTCTTGCAGTTCTCTCTGGCGATTTTTAGTGCTTCGTCCCGATATCCTTTGATTCCTTCGTCGACGGTTAGTGCTATAAGTGAGGCTTTGGGAAATTTTCGTTCTCTCTTTGCGAAGATATGCAGAAGGCTAAGGCTGTCCTTGCCTCCGGAAACCGCAACTGCTATTCGGTCGTCGAATTTCAGCATCTGGTATCGAGAGATTGTTGCCCTCACCTTCTCTTCTACGGAAGAGGTAAAGCATCTTTTGCAAAGGCTTTCTCCAGAGTACGACCTAAAGAAGAAAGGTTCCCTGCGTTTACATGAACTGCATATAGTGGTGTTAGGGTTAGTCAAAGTGTTTCCGTTTTGCGTTTTTGTTGAAACTACTAAAATATGGCAGTACAATAGTCTTTTGCAAAGGGCAAACATGCAATGTCGAAAAAACCGTTGAATCGCTTGGAGATCAGGGAAGTAGTGTATAACGCCAAGCGTTGGACTCTGCTAGAGGAGTATCGGCGGAAGGCAATGGTAATAATGGAAGCTTTGGAAACCGTTCATCTGGAAACCGCCGTTTACGGAAGCATTGCACGAGGAGACGTTACCAAGGACAGTGACATAGACGTGTTTATTCCTAACGTTTCTTCATCCTTCACCGTAGACCTAGCGTTAGAGAAAGCTGGAATAGCTCTGCAGAGACGCTGGATCATGCAGGCTACCCCAACATATGCTGTGAAGGCATACATGGAAATCGACGAGGCTACAAGCGTGTCTTTTCCCTTGATGAAGATGCGTAAAGTTGAGAGAGAATTTTACAAATTTGGCGGCGAAATCTCCCTCAGCGAGTTGAGGCAAGCGCTAAGAAAAGCTGGCGTAGATAAGCGGCTGATGTTTATCGAACCAACCACGAAGGGCCATCTTGAAAGCGCCGTGATTGGGCAAGAGGCGAGGGTTGCCAAAGTGCTTGGGATAGCTCGCGAGACAGTTAGGGACAGAATTCGTGTTCTGTTGAGGAGAGATAAAGTTGGCAGGACAGGCGTCTTTGTTAAGAAAGAGCTTTCCACTGAGGAAACCTTCGAGACCGATTTGGACAAGCTACTAAAACAAAATCCAGCCGTTCGTAGGCGGCTATTCTCTCTATCTTAGGATTTGATCAGTAGTAGATAAGCTGTCTTTCTTCCAGTATTTTTTGAAGCTTGTTTACTGCGTCGTAAACTTCTTGCTCTTTTTTTGCTCCCACACATACGAGCTTTCCAGCCGAAAATATGAGGAAAACTACTTTTGGGCTATCCATTCGATAGACGGCACCTGGAAACTGTTCTGGCTCGTACATTACTCTTTCAAGTTTGCTGACAACATATTCTAAATCTATTTCTCCTCCCAACTCTGCTGAGGCAACAATATTCTGGATCTGGATGTCTGGTTTGTTGGTTATCGGCAGCTTTTTGCTTCTCAACTCTCTCACGACTTTGGTGACTGCTTGTATGGCTTCTTTTTCTGATTTGGCTCCGGTGCAGACCATCTTACCTGTCTCAAATATAAGGGTGGCCGTCTTGGGTTTTTTGAGGCGGAAAACTAGTCCTGGGAAGACATTTGGGCTGTATTCGGCAAAGGGGAATTTTTCAACTATCGACTTTAAGGCTACCTTTTGGTTTAAAGATGCTGAGGCAACTATGTTTTGTATCGTTATTGTCGGGTTTCTTTTTGACATTTCGGTTCATCTTGAATGGTGTATCAATGCATTAGATTTGTAGGGTCTAAATATAGCTTTAACCCTAGTCCTCTAGGCTACTGTTATGCGTTGGCAGTGCGTATCTAAGAAGTGCTCCTATGCCTCCTAAAGCGATAAGCTTGGCGCCTGCTTCATGTTCCGTGCTTATTATGGCTATTTTGCCATTCTTCTGCTCGATTTCCTTCATTATTCTCTCAAGAAGTAAGCGGTCTTCATCGTCTGCCTTGCGAAGCGTGCTGTCTGCCACTACAAGTTTCTCGACGGCGCCTAGTTTTGCAGCTTTTTCAGTTTCGGCAAACCCGTAAGTTACAGTTGCTTCGCCTTTTCCAAGGCGTTTAAGAATTTCTTCAATAATCTCGGTTTCTTCTATAACACGGTTCTTTTTTATTGTGCTTGTCAAAATGCCAGAGCGCAAGGCTTCGTATATTCCGGCAGTGCCGCCATTATTAACGCTTTTCACATCCATAACTGATTTAGCTATGTCCGTTGCCTCGTTTCTTAAGAACTTGGCAAAATCGTTTTTGACAAATCCTACACCGATGATTATAATGGGGTGATGCATGCAGTCCCATACTTGGCGCAGACTAGTCAAGGTCTTTCGGAAAAACTCAATAATGGCGCCTGCTTCATGTTCCGTGCTTATTATGGCTATTTTGCCATTCTTCTGCTCGATTTCCTTCATTATTCTCTCAAGAAGTAAGCGGTCTTCATCGTCTGCCTTGCGAAGCGTGCTGTCTGCCACTACAAGTTTCTCGACGGCGCCTAGTTTTGCAGCTTTTTCAGTTTCGGCAAACCCGTAAGTTACAGTTGCTTCGCCTTTTCCAAGGCGTTTAAGAATTTCTTCAATAATCTCGGTTTCTTCTATAACACGGTTCTTTTTTATTGTGCTTGTCAAAATGCCAGAGCGCAAGGCTTCGTATATTCCGGCAGTGCCGCCATTATTAACGCTTTTCACATCCATAACTGATTTAGCTATGTCCGTTGCCTCGTTTCTTAAGAACTTGGCAAAATCGTTTTTGACAAATCCTACACCGATGATTATAATGGGGTGATGCATGCAGTCCCATACTTGGCGCAGACTAGTCAAGGTCTTTCGGAAAAACTCGTTCATGGCGCCTGCTCTTTTTTCGGTTTCAAGTTTGCCTGGAAGCTTTACCCTTTCCTCTTGTTTGATGTCGACTCCATACTGGGCGGTTGTGGCTAAAGCGTAGCCTTCGTCATCTATTGAGAGTATGATAATTTGTTTTTCTGAAGCTTTGCTTGCTGCTTCTAGTCTTTCGAGATGGTGTTTGCTCCAGCTCTTTTTTACGATGGTCATTGGCGTGTGCAGTGCTATGCTGAGCGTGTGATATACGCCCGTGGGAATGTTTTCTGGCGCCGAACATATTCTTCCATGAATTCTAAGCTTGCCTAGAAGCTTGTCCCAAACAACGTTTTCCACCTTAACGCCTAGAAACACAGAGATTCTTTCTCCACGCTTCGGCCTCGCGTATTTTTCGTCAAGTTTCAGCTCTCTGGTTGTGTAGGCATAGACCTCGTCGCCTTTATAGATGACGTTATAGAGATGCCAGAAATCATCAAGAGTCTCTGGCACTACTTTAACGTAGCCATTCTTAAGATTGGTTTCTAAGATTTTCAAAGCTCCTGTCCTCTAGTAACCAGCAACAGCATTTAGATATCTGTATTCTAGCATTTAAGAAGTGTTAAACGTTAGTTTTTTCTTATGAAATATTTGGGATTAGGCGAATGATTATTAGGTTTTGGTTGCTGGATGTCAACTCTGAGGTCAAGGACGGCAAATCTGAAGTTTGGCTGTGGGGCATCGAAGACTCTGGAAAACGAGTTCTCATTATCCATCGCGGTTTTCTCAGCTATTTCTACGCGGTTGCCAAGGAAGAGGCTGATCCATCTCTGATCGTTCAAAAGATAGGTGAAGGCGACTTTCCCTTTGTTGCAGGGCTTGAGATTGTTGATCGTAAACTGTTCGGGAGGTCTGTTAAAGCCGTAAAAGTGTATTGCAAAGATCCCAACGTTATTCCCAAATACGCTAGGATTCTTCGGGATTTTGAAGGAGTAAAAGACTGCTTCGAAGACGACGTCCGATACGCAATGCGCTACCTTATTGACAACAATGTTATTCCATGCACTTGGCACGAGATCGAAGTGGAAGAAGAAGCAAATTTGCTGGGCATCGAGGTTGACACAGTGTATCTTGCAAAGAAGCCGCCAACAAC
>JAGTQT010000009.1:22177-22409 GCA_018396615.1 Candidatus Bathyarchaeota archaeon | reverse complement strand
CATGGCTACGATCCGACTTACATGCTATGGCCGCGAAGGTTCACCAAAACCTGAAAGGAACCCGACGATACTAATCTCTGTCGCCACAAACCAAGGCGGTGAAAAATGCTTTGTTGTGGACGAGAACAAGGATGATCGGCAGATTCTGCAGGCTTTTGTAGACTACATTAAAAGGTTTAATCCAGACGTCCTTGTTGGCTACGGTGTGAATGAACTAGATTGGCCTTACCTT
>JAGTQT010000009.1:0-22142 GCA_018396615.1 Candidatus Bathyarchaeota archaeon | reverse complement strand
GAGTTATCCTTCAAAGACAGAGCCTCATACAAGTGTTTACGGCCACATTTCAGTGACTGGAAGAGTCAACTTGGACTTGGCTGATTTTGTTGACGAGTTCCCTGAGGTTAAGCTGAAGACTCTGGAAAGCTTTGCAGACTACCTAGGCGTGATGAAAATTAGTGAACGCATCCTCATCAGTGATATTGATGTGGCAGACTACTGGAATAACGCGGAGAAGCGTAAGTTCCTAAAGAAATTCTCGTCAGAAAATGTTCAATGCATTATGGGCATAGCTGAAGCGATTCTTGACTTTGCCATTCAGCTTTCCAATCTTACCTGTCTCCCTTTGGATCATGTTGGAACTGCTGCAGCGGGCTTTAGAGTTGAATGGTTTATGATAAAGCAAACTCGCAATACTGGCGAACTTATTCCAAGAAGAGTGGAGCAACCCTACAGGCCGTATACTGGCGCTATAGTGCTTAAGCCTGAGGCTGGCATCCATGGCGATGTGGCTGTTTTGGACTTCAAATCGATGTACCCGACCATCATGATAAAGTATAACCTGTCTCCGGACACGTATGTCTTGGAAAAAGAGCCTGTGCCTGCGGAAGAAGTGTATGAGACGCCGGAGGTTAAACATCGCTTTCGCAAAGAGCCTGCGGGTTTCTATAAAAATGCTCTTCTGTATCTGATAGCTGTTCGTGATGATATACGTTCTGAAATGGGTAAGGTTCCTGTTGGAAGCGGAGAATACAGGGTTTTGGATGCCCGTCAGAAAGCTGTTAAAGTCATTGCGAATGCGTCTTATGGCTATGCTGGATGGATTGGAGCGCGGTGGTATGTAAAACCTGTTGCCGAGGCAGCTACCGCATGGGGAAGGTATATAATAGCAAACACTATCGAAATTGCTCGGAAAACCGGCTTAAAAGTCATCTACGGGGATACTGACAGTATCTTTGTAAAGAATGAACCTCAGAAAATCTGCTGGATCATGGCTGAAATAGCGCAGAAGCTTGGGCTGGAGATAAAACTGGACAAGGTTTACACAAGGGTCTTTTTCACTGAAGCCAAGAAGCGTTATGCTGGGCTTCTGCCCGAGGGACAGCTTGAGATTGTTGGTTTGGAGGTCATACGCGGAGACTGGGCGACAATAGCCAGAAATGTGCAGGAGAAGGTGTTGGAAACTGTTTTGAAGGATAACTCGCCTGAAAAAGCCGTCAAGATTGTGCAGCTTTTCATCCGCAAACTAAGGCAGAAGCAGTGTCCTTACCGTGACCTTGTGATATGGAAGACTTTGACTAAGCCTGCTGAGGAATACGCTGTTAAGACTTCTCATGTTGAGGCAGCAAAAATGCTTAGAAAGGCAGGCTGGGAGTTAACGGTCGGCGACAAGGTCGGTTACGTTGTAGTTACTGGTTCGGGTCGCTTGTATGAGAGGGTTAAGCCTCATGTGTTTGCTTCGTACGATGAAGTTGACGTTGAGTATTATGTGAATAGGCAGGTTGTGCCTGCTGCGGTTCGGATCCTTGAAAGCTTTGGAATCACTGAAGAGCAACTGTTGGAGTCTAAAACTGTGCAAAAGGAAACTAGGAGTCTGACAGAGTTCTTTTAGATAGTCGTTTGTCTAATTGTTATGCTGATTCCATTAGCTCAGAGAAAGTCGTTAGCTGAACAGATAGCGAGGGTTTGACTGCTTCGGATACGCGGGAAGCCACAATCCTCTTTATGTTTTTCTCGCTGGCAACATCAACGATTCTCTGTGTTATTATTCCATCGAAAACCACTGTGTTAACTCCTTCAATCTCCTGCAGCTTTTCGGCAAGTTGGCTGACTGGGAGGCGTTCAATCTGCTCTAGTTTGTCGTTTAGGAAAACTGCTTCCAACGTGCCTTCAAGCGATTTTTTGGCTTCAATTATCTCTTTGGGAACTTCGACTTTCTGTTTTACAGCTTCCTTTTTTGGTTTAAATAGGTCCTCAATCGCTACTTTGGCTTCTAATGCGTCAAAGATCTCCTTGCAATTGAGTTCTTCAACTTCTTTTCCTCTTGGTGCTCTTGACACGTATTTGATGTTGGTGACTTGTAACAGTTCTTTGAGTATGAGGTCTCCACCTCTGTCTCCGTCAAGGAAGGCTGTTGCTTCTTTTTCTTTGGTGAGTTTGATTATTGCTTCTGGTATTTTGGCTCCTTCGAGGGCTATGGTGTTTTGGATTCCGCATCGCATGAGGTTTATGATGTCTGCTCTTCCTTCGACTATTATTATTTCCTTTGATTTTTCCAGTTCTGGTCCAGCGGGAAGCTCGTCTTCGCCGTATTTTTCAACCTTGCCTATTTTTAGTGTGTCTGAGACTTCTTTGAAGACTTCGTCAACTGAGGGCATTGATTCGATTGTCCATTTATGGAGGATTTCTTTTGCTCTGTCGATTATGACTTTTCTTCTGGCTTCTCGGACATCTTCGATTTTTTCCAGAGTTACTTTTGCTGCGCATGGTCCTACGCGGTTTATGCTTTCGATGCTTGATGCGATAAGGGCTGTTGATACTCTGTCTAGGCTTGTGGGTATGGTTATTGACCCTGTTGTCATGTCCTGTTTTGAGTGTAAGTCAATTTCTATTCTTCCAATTCTTCCTGATTTCTGCAGTTCTCTGAGGTCAAGTTCTGGTCCGAAAAGTCCTTCTGTTTGACCGAAAACTGCTCCTATAACGTCTGGTTTTTCTACTACTCCTTCTATTTCGAATTTTGCGTTTATCACATACTTTATAGTAAACGCTTGTGATGAACCCGTAATCGTGCACCTCCTGAGTGATGAGTTAAGGGTTAGCTGTGATCACGTGAAAGAGCGTGTCTGCGCTCTTGTATCACGGGATTATATCTTGACCTTTACTACTTATTAGGCTTATGAATTAGCAGTCTTGCTCTTTAAGGTTTCCATGTAAGATGCTAATCCTTCAACATCCTTTACTTCGGTTGCTAAGAGACTGGAAAGCTCGATCCAGAATCGCGTGTTCAGCGTTATTCCCGACTTTTCTAGTTGGTGAATCAGCTTCTTTGTTAGCTGTTTGCCGCGTCTGTCAAAATCTAAGAGAAGAATAATCTCTTTGGCACCGTAGTTTTCTATCTCAGAAACGACGTCCAAGACGGATTTGCCTCCGGTTTTCGCGGAAATGATTTTTCCGTTTACTGAGAGGGCTTGTAGGGACTCGATGTCTTTTTTGCCTTCTACGACTATGGGGGTTCCTTCTGCGGCTTTCTGGGCTAGCTTTTCCAATATTTGCAGAATTTTCTCTTCTTTCTCTTTTAGGCGTGTTGACAATGATTCTACCTTGTTATTTCTGCGGTCTTGAAAACTTCCAACTGTTTTTTTGCTTCTTTGTCGGTTTCGAAGTGTCTTCTTATTGGTTCAAGGATTTTGGCAAGTTCTTTTGCCACCGCGTTTTTTAGATCCTGTGGGTGAAGTTTGCCTTCAGTGTAGGTTTTTGCGAGTTCTTCAGGGTTTTGGAACTGAATTGTGCCGCCGAATTTTGATGGGCGTTCTATGGTGAAGACGGTTTTTTCGTGGAAGATCACGTGTTTGACTATTTCGATGATGGGGTTGCCTTCCACTGCTTTTTCTGGGCACCATGCCTTGCGTAGTTTCTCTTGGATTTGCTTTTCAGTGTCGTGGATGAAGATGGCTGTCCAAGGTTTAGACTTGCTCATCTTGCTGGCTATGACCTCTTCCAGCTTATCTTTCGCCTTAAGCCTAACTGGCTCAGCTATGCCCATAAGCAGACGGTGGTGAACTGCAACAGGTTTCTTCCAGCCCATTTTTGGAAAGACTTCTCTTGCGAGGATGTGGGCTTTTCTTTGATCCATGCCGCCGTGGGGCATGTCGGCGCCGATTTGGTGTATGTCGACTGCTTGCATTGGAGGATAGAAGTACTGTGCAAGGTCAAGCTTCTCGTTTTCACTTCTGCCCATTATAGTCAAGCATCGCAGCGTCCTGCTTAGGGTCATGTGTTTGGAGAATTTTACAAGGTTGCGCCAGAACTCGTCATTGTTGTGATACATTTCTGAGCCTACAACGATTTGTACGCCTGGGCAGAAGAACTTGAAGGCTTCTGCGTAGTATTTGGATGCGGCTAGTATCTTGTTCCAGTCACCGCCGAACTTGTCGTTGATGAAGCTGTGCCAGTCAGCCATGTAGGCTTGGCAGCGTATTCCCGCTTTTAGGAAGTCATTTATCTTGAATCCGGATAGTACGAAGTTGCCTAGGTGAAGCATACCGGAGATTTCAAAGCCTTGATAGTGTCCGGGATGTTCGTTGGTTTGGAGCAGTTCTCTCAGTTCTTCTTCGGTGAGGATTTCTTCTGTGGGTGGTTTTTTGATTAGGTCGATTTTGGTTTCTATGTCCAAGTTGTATCCCGCTGTTTTGCGTCTTTATGGTGCTATGCTGAGGTTGGACTTAAAAGTTGTTTTTCGGCGCAGAGCATCATGCGGCATGTGAAGTTGACATGCTGATGGGTTTTGTCGCGGGCTGATGTTTCCCACGTAACCTATCACTTGACCTCATTGTGGAGCGTTGCGCTCCTCTCGGTTAAGCTCTCTCGGCGTGGGATTTTCGTGCCCGCGCCCGCTGTGTCCCATGTTTGGGTAAATCCTCCGTCACTAGAGATGCAAGTCCAAGGCTTGCTTTCTTCTGTTGGATCCGTCTACATGGATTTGCCAGCGGGATTTGAGGAGGGCTCGTGTTTGTCATCGCCGATTAGAAGCTTATTCGTTGACTAGAGTTAAGTATTGCTGTTGGCTGATGCTTAGGAAAAGATTAAACCCCCTTATATATAGGCGCAGTTATGGCCTAGGATAAATCATTCAATCCTTTTTGGCTTATGATGGGTTTGCATTTTTTGTGCTAAGGTTTATTAGTGTTTTATTTGGAGTTGTTTTGTGATGATTTGTATGCCTGGGAAGAGAAGCTGGTGGGAGAAGCTGGAAGACAGCAAAGGGTTGCCAAGGGTGGAGAAGATAACTGGAAAGATGAGCAAGCGCTGGGGCACGGGCACCGTAGTCATTCCAGCACCGATGGAAGTCTATGAGATAATGCGGAAAGTGCCAAGAGGCAAGCTTATCACGATTAACGAGATTCGCGCGGCTCTTGCCCAGAAACATAAGGCAACCATTGGCTGCCCGATGACTACAGGAATCTTCGCTTGGGTCGCTGCTAACGCGGCAGAAGAAAAAAGGCAAGGCGGCGAGAAAGAGGTGGTGCCTTACTGGCGGACGCTGAAGGCTGGCGGGGTGATAAATGAGAAGTATCCTGGCGGAGCTTTGGGGCAGAAGAGGCTTCTTGAGGAGGAAGGGCATAGGGTAGTGCAGAAAGGCAAGAGCTTTGTTGTGGCTGATTTTGAAAAATCGCTAGCTAAGGTTACATGACTAGGTTCAACGAGAAGGAACGGCTCGGCAACATCGCTATCTGCTAGCTTACATAGGCTAGGCTTTAAGCTGCTTCCTCAAGATGTCTTCAGCTTTTTTGATTGCTAATGCCAGTTTTTCCACTTTTGTTCCTCCGCCCTGAGCAAAATTGGGCTTTCCTCCTCCGCCTCCACCGATTACTGCTGAGGATTCCTTGACTATCTCGCCGGCGTTCACACCCTTCTCCAAGGCAGTTTTTCCCGCCACGACTATAATCCGCGCGTTTCTTTCATCAGCCGCGCTGAATAGTGCTACGACCGTGTCATCTCTTTTTACTATTTCATTCGCAGTCTGAATCATGAGGTCTACATCGATGTTTTCTTTGAAGTTGCGCTTTACAATCTTCACGCCATCTGCTTTCTCAACACCCTCGGCTTCTTTGATTTTTAGGCTTCTGCTTTCACGTTCCGCCAGCTCCTTCAGCAGCCTTCTTCTCTCGGCATTAGCCTCCTTCAATTCCTTAACAAGCTTCTCTGCAGTTTTGTTTAGCTTGTCAATAGGCGCATTCAACGTTTCAGCAAGCTCCCAGACAAGCCTCTCAGTGCTCTGAACCGCCTTGACAGCTGAGATTCCTGTGGAATAGGTTAGCCGCTCCACACCGTCTTGTACTCGCTCTGTATGGGTTATCTTAATGAACTCTATCTCACCTGTATTCGCAAGATGAGTACCCGCGCATGCTTCAACATCCCAGTCCCCAGCTCTGACGACGCGGATTTCTTTGCCAGGCACCGCTCCGCCTTGATAGAGTCTGAAGCCGTAGAGGCGTTCAGCCTCGTTCCGCGGCATCCACTTAGCTTCCACAGGGATGTTGCGCATTATTGCCATGTTTGCTAGGGTCTCTATCTTGTGTATTTCTTCGAGGCTTAGTCGCCGATTATGGGAAATGTCAAGCCTAGCGCTTTCTACACCTTTCTGAGTGCCGTACTGCCAGACATGGTTTCCCAGAACACGCTTCGCAGCTCCACCGATGACGTGGGTTGCCGTGTGGTTCTTCATGAGGCTATAGCGTTTCTCCCAGTCGATCGAGCCCTCAACCATTGTGCCCTCTTTCGGAGCCGAACCCTTCACCTTGTGAATGATTACCTTGCCGACTTTCTGAACGTCAACAACTTCGACCCTGCTTTTGCCAAAGGATAAATGTCCAGTATCTGCTGGTTGACCTCCGCCTTCAGGATAGAAGCATGTCTGATCGAGAACAACGTATTCGCCATCTATCACTTTGAGAGTTTTAGCTTGAAACTCCTTCATGTACTGGTCTTCGTAGTAGAGCAACTTGGTCTCTGGAAGCCTTTTCACAGCTTCCTCTAGCCATTCTTCGGTCTTCTTGTCTTCCATGGGCTTGCTTACCTGTTCATGTTTTTTCGCTATCAACGCGTAAAAGTTGTCGGGGATTGCGACTTCCAAATTCTCTTTTTCAGCAACCTGCTTCACGATTTCGGGAGGAAGCCCATGAGAGTCATAAAGCTCCACTAAAGTTTCTGCTGGAATCTCTTTTTTCCCTCTTGTTTTTAGGTCAGCGGAGATACGCTTCACCATTCCTTCGCCGCGGGTGATGGTTTCGCCGAATTTCTCTTCCTCAACTTTGATAAGCTCAATGATTTCGTCATGCATCTCTCTGAGATGTGGAAAATCCTTTGACCATAAAGCTATCTGCATGTCCAGAATGTCATATAGTCTGCTCTGGATGCCAAGCATTTTCAGCAGTCTGTAAGCTCGGCGAAAGATAAGTCTCGCCAAGTAGCCTTCCTGAATGTTTGAGGGCACAACTCCCTCTGAGAGTATGAAGCACAAGCATTTGGTGTGGTCTGCGATTGCAAATGCGTTTTCCAACGAGGAAAGAAGCTTGTCCAGCTCATCTGCATCCATCCCTATGAGTTCTGCTTCCTTCCTTCTAGTCCCCGTTCTGCTTGCCATCTTGTCCAGATTCACCAAGCCCGATGCCTTAGCAATTTTTTCCATCAATTTTCTATCCGGCTCAGCTATTCCAGCCATTTTAAAGATTTTTTCAAGCAAGTTTCCATATATGGCGTGGAAGCCGCTTACGCATCCCTGAGAAAGCCACGCGTAGCGGTCGATGCCGTAGCCCGTGTCAACAGTCCTTATTGGGAGCTTGACAAATTCGCCGTCAATTACCTTGTACTGCATGAAAACCAGTGTGGCAACCTCCAGCCCCCTGATGATTGACTCCACACATGGACCAGCGTTGCCTCCACCAGACCAGACTTCCTCCTTGTAAACAATTTCCTCAGGTTTCACTTTCAAGTCCTCTGTGACCCATTGATGGTGATATCTGACGGTCTGATCCTTCCAGTAGACTTCCTTGTCTGGATAGTTAAACGCATGCGCCCCACCCATCTCAAAAATGGTCAAGTGCCTGCCAAACGTTGGTCCCGTGTTTGCTATGTCCACCATGCGGATGCATGGCTGAGAAATCACAAGCGGATTTGCTGGAGGCGGCGAAATTCCGTCAGTCACGTAGGGTTGAAAGTCAATGATGCTTGCGTGTGTTAGGTAGATATCGTCTCTCCATCTTGCCACGACAGGATAGGGCTTAATCCGCGCGTGCTCATTCTTCTCGAAAAAAGATAGAAACGACTCTCTCATTTCAGGCAGGCTGTAGTCTCTTCCCGTTGGCGGGTTACCTATAAAAGTGTAGGTGGAGCATCCTTCAGCAGTGGCTTCTCCGCATGTTTCCTGCTCTGGAGTCAGCGTCCAAAAATATTTTCCACATTTTGGGCAGCGCTTCCTAACGTAGCCAGACTCCTTGAAAAACGGAATCGCGTATTCTTCTGCTGGAAACTTGTCCAATTTTCAGGCACCTCAAGATCGTGAGTGGCTGGTTTTTCAAAGGACTAACTAGCTGGAGGCTTTTAAACTGTTTTGCTGACCCGGTTGCCTGCCTAAAGAACAGGTAAGCCTCTGATTGAGCACTGTTACAGAAAAAAGGGTTTCTGTTTCAGCGAAGTCGCTTGTGGTAGTCTACCCTAGCTTGAAACCTAGCAAAAATCCTAGAATGAAGCTTCCTGCGAAGGGAAGAAGAGATATCACGCCGACAATCCATGAAAACGTCGAGCCTGCGAGACCGAAAGCTCCCTCAATTGATCCCCAGAGCGCGTTATAGTTGATGCTTATGATTCCCTGTGTTCCTAGATAGATAAGTGCAACCACAAACAGTCCTACAACAATAGCCAAGAGTTTACTGATCTTCTTGACAGCGTAGCCCACTATAAAGCCGCCTATGCTGCCGGCGCCAAGCTGAAAGCCGACTGAAGGCAGAAGCTCGCTCATCTGTACTCCTCTTAAGACCGTTATATTTGAGAGGTTGGCTTAAATGCGTTTTGATACTACTATTCAGCACAAAGCATTAGGGGAGGTGAAGACGCCACGGAACTGCTTGACATATACGTGCTTAACCTTGTTCTTACGGTGGCAATGTTTGTCGTCCTAGTTTTCCGTGCATGGGTGGAACTTAAGAACTATAAGATGATGTGGAGAGAGCTGGAGTGGAAGCAGACATACCAAACCATGAGCCGCATACTCCGAGCTGAAAAAGACTTGTTCTCGCGTGTAGAAGGTGGAGATGAACTCTACCAGATGCTATGCGAAATCTTCAAGACAGAAAAAACCTAGATCATGGAAAATGCCAGCCAGCAACAAGATTGCCGGCAACGGTGTGCCGCTTCTCCAAGCCGTAACGTCTAAGAGGTTTAGTCAAGTGTCTCTGAGACCTAGGCGAAGCCACATAAAGACCCTTTCCAAGATCACGCTTCAACCTCACCTCAACCTTTTGCAGGCTAGGACATCTTAAGCCACATTTTTCGCATCTAAAACCCTGTCCTCTGCCCATGGACTTCAACCTTTTATGGCATCTAGGACAAAGAGGGTTACAGTAAACACTCACATGGGCAGGCTTAAGCAACCTGAACTTTTCAAGATTAACCGTCAACCGCCGAGTTTTCGCAGCCGCACGAACACTGCCGCAGATTCTTATGCGGTCTCCTGCCACCAGTTTGGCTGCTGCCTTTCGCAGGCTGCCTGTAGGCTCGTATGCGGCGCAGTCAACCTGAGTTCCATCGTCTGTTATCGGGAAAATCACGTGTCTTCTAGGTATTATTCTGGGGTCTGCTGCTACACTTCCTTCTGTGACTACTGGCGAAAAAGGCTTAACGTCCTTTAAGGCTCGGACGATTTTGAGATGGGCATCCGTTCCTTGATTGGTGCGGAAAATAACCCATCTTTCCACGGGCTCAAGCAGCTTCACCATGCCAAACGCGCTTCTAACAATCTCTGGGCTTTCGCCTCTGATGCCTAGGAGAATCGGGTCTGGACCGCGCGGCGTAATGATGACGCGCCTCTTTTCCCAGTCTACGTTGTTAAACGTGTAAGGAGCAGTGGCTTTGTCCATCTCAAAAATCGAGGCTTCGTCAACCATTCTTTTGGTTCCCAAGTTTTCTGGGTTACGGTAGGCTATGATCTCGTACGTGTGATCTCCAAGAAGAGGCTCTCCGATTGCCGCTAAAGCGCCTATTATACCTCTGCACTTCTTGTAGCCTACAACCTCGGCGTGAAATTTTTTTGAGAGTCTAAGGGCGTCTTTCAAAGTAACGATTCCAGTGATCACTGACTGCGCAAATGCCTTAATCTCCCTAGGCATGCTGCTTTTTTGCAGAAATACAATGCCGGGATCCGTTCCTTTTGCCTCAAAGTCTGCTTGCTCTTCCACTATTTCGACGACGGTTTCTTTGATTTTTTCTTCAGATTCTTCATCATGGGTAATTCTTAGGCAGACTGCGCCGTTTCCCCGAGTCTTCCACGGAACGTTTGGATTAAGTCTTATCAAGTTAGGATAATCGACGAACTTGACTTCTTGCTGTAGCAGTTTTTCGACGAGGAGTGCTGCGACGTAGGTTGTGCACCCCTTCCTTGCTGAATCTGTATCATCCAGCCCGATGTGCATCATCTTAATTGTCATTAAAGCGCGCCTGCTGTTTTAGGAGTTAGAGGTTAAAGGAGTAGTTTAAAGCAATTGGTTGACCATGAAATAAAAAAGAGGGAGTGCGGTTATTTTGTTTCTTCAACTACGATCATGGTGAGCGTCGAGCGGACTTTGTCAAGTCTTCTGATGCGCCAAGTTACGGTTTCCTTAAGCTTGTCCATACTGTCTGCTTTAACTCTGGCAATTATGTCGTAGACTCCGTAGACCGCAAAAGCCTCTTCGACTCCTTCGACTTTCTTAAGGTCTTTCAGCACGTCGGCTTCTGATCCGATTTCAGTGTTGATTAGCACAAATGCTGTGGGCATCATAGTATCCTCACCTACTGTTTGTTTTTTACCTATTAAAAAGTTTACTACATAACAGAACGTTGAGCCAGCAAAGTGAAGCTTACATCCATATCTGCCTTTCATGTGCGGTATGGATATGCTTATTTTCTGTCCGGTGACACTAGACATAGGGAATCAGAAAAATGAGCAGAAACGAGCAGACAGAGTTTTCGATTACAAGCCGTGAGATGCGTGCCTTGGAGCAGAACGCAGAATATCTTGGAGTTCCAAGGCTTCAGCTGATGGAAAATGCTGGGCACGCTGTTGCGCTGGAAGTAGCCTCAAGGTTCAAACCTGGCAGTTCAGTAGCGGTTTTCTGCGGTTTAGGTGGAAACGGCGGTGATGGCTTTGTTGCAGCCAGACATCTTTGCGCCATGGGCTACAGCGTTACGGTTTTACTCGCTGGGGAAGCGAAGGAAATAGCAGACAAAGCCGCGTTACAGAACTGGATTACACTGCAAGCGCTTAGAGGCTCAATCGCTATACAGGAGATCCATGACAGCTCCCTCATACCTAGGATAGAGGCTCAAGTAGCCATCGACGCGTTGCTCGGCATAGGCGCCAAGGGCTCACTTAAACCGCCCATTCTGCAACTGGTTAAGAGAATAAACTTGATGAAGGCTTTCCGCGTCGCAGTCGACGTGCCTACAGGCGTGAACGCTGATACTGGAGAAGCCGAAGGCGAAGCCGTCAAAGCAGACGTTACAATTACTTTCCATCGCATAAAGCACGGCCTGAAAAAAGCTCGCGAATTCACAGGGGAACTAGTCGTTAAGGATATTGGGCTGCCAAGAAGTTTTGAAAGAATTGCTGGTCCCGGCGACGTTTCTTTAGTCGTGAAGACAAGGCAGCCACACGCCCATAAAGGAGACTTCGGAAAGCTACTTGTCATCGGAGGAAGCGAAACGTTCACTGGCGCGCCTCAGCTTGTAGCGCTTGCCGCTTTGCGCACAGGCGTTGACTTGGCCTATATTGCTGCGCCAGAGAAAACCGCTCAAGCAATCGCGAGCACATCGCCAGATCTCATCACACTAAAACTCAAGGGGCATCACCTGAACCCAGACAATGTTGCTGAGCTGAAAGAGTATGTGGAGAAATCAACAGCAGTCGCTATGGGGCCTGGTCTAGGCTTGCATAGAGAAACGCGGAGAGTGGTGAGACTTGTTGTTGAGGCTATTGAGAAAGCTGGTAAGCCTTTGCTCCTGGATGCAGATGGTCTTAAGGCGTTTGCAGAGTTTAAGAAGCCGTTGAAGGTGCCTTTGGTGTTGACTCCTCACAGTGGCGAGTATGCAATACTTACCGGTGTAAAGCCGCCGGAAGATTTGCAGAAGAGAATCTCAGAAGTGCAGAAAACTGCTTCTAGACTTAGAGCCACTGTTTTGCTTAAAGGCACAGTTGACATAATCTCCGATGGGTGCCGTTCCAAGCTTAACTTCACAGGTAATGCTGGGATGACTGTCGGCGGAACCGGCGATGTGCTTTCAGGAATCGTAGGCGCATTTCTTGCTCAGGGCGCTGACCCGTTTGAAGCGGCTGTGGCTGGGGCCTTTGTTAATGGTGCTTCCGGAGACTTCGTTTTTGAGGAGAAAGGCTATCACATGGTTGCCACGGACTTGATTGAGTGGCTTCCACGGGTTTTGAATGATCCTATAAGCCACTTAAAGGTGCGCAAAGCCGGTGGAGCAACTGGTTAAACTAGTTGTATATCACGCGGGGCAATGTGATCCACGGAAGTGTACGGCGCTTAAGCTTAGACGGCATGAACTGGTTCGACTGGTTCCGCAACTTAAATTCCTACCAAAAAGAGCAGTTGTGCTGAACCCTTTCGCTGAAATTGCTTTTTCGCCTGCTGACAGAGAACGCGTAGAGAAATGTGGGCTGGCAGCTTTGGACTGTAGCTGGGAGCATGCACAGAAAGTGCTGCAGAAGCATGTGAGAGGCACGTCTCGCTGTCTGCCCGTTCTTCTCGCAGGAAACCCTGTGAATTTCGGCAAGCCAACGAAACTCTCTACCGCTGAGGCTTTGGCTGCGGCTCTTTATATCGCCGGGTTTAGAGAGGAAGCTGAAAAAGTGCTTTCTGTTTTCAAGTGGGGGCACACGTTTATCGAGATGAACAGTGATAGGCTTGAGCGGTATGCGAAAGCAGAAGACAGCGCTGAGATAGTTGCCATCCAAAAAGACTTTATGTAGCAAGCTGGTCCACAGTATCTTTCAGCCTGTCCACAAGCTCAGCCTTGCTGATTACTCCTTGTAGCCTGTGATCGTCAAAAATGATTGTGGGAGTGCTTTTTACTTTATTGATTATTGCATTAAACCAGCCTCTTGGTGTGGCAAGATCCCACACCTCAAGTTTCAATCCTAACTCAGCAGCTACCTCAGTTGCCACTCTAAGCATCATCGCATCCTCTCTCCAGATAAATCTTTCAATTTTGTGCTGCGGAAGATATCCAGTCGTAAACGTGGATGCGAAGGGCTTGATCTTCCATTCTGATTTAACATAGATTGTAATTGCTCTTCTCATACTTTATGTAATATACGTGTGAAATGACTTAAGGTTTGGCACAGATTTGGCAACTGCAGCGATACGAAAACATTTTCTATGCTGCATCCATTCTATAACATGTAATAGGCGACATCCAGTGAAAGCCATCTTTCTGAGCTGTTTAAGAAAACAAGATAAGAAAAACGTAAGCAACATGTTTTTACTGCTTTTCTGTCTTTCGCTGGTGTTTACTATTGCATACATCGCATATGATACGTCAACGTCGGCGTTTCCAGATTTGCCAGTAGCCAACGTTAGAACTGGACTGCGATACGAGACGATTCAGTTGGCAATTGATGCAAATGCAACTCTCAACGGTGACACTTTGATGGTTAATGAAGGCGTATACTACGAGCATGTTAATGTTAACAAGTCGCTTACCATAGTTGGCGAGAACTGCAGCACAACGGTTGTGGACAGCGGAGGCTACTACCGAGGCTTCATCATAAGCGCTAACAACGTGATCCTTACAGGATTCACTGTTCAGAACGCAAGATGGGCGATCTACTTGAACTCGAATGAAAACTGCATCTATGGCAACCGCGTCAGACACAGTGATGTTGGCATCTATCTTGAAAGCGCCAACCAAAGCTTGATAGCAAACAACCTCGCTGAAGATATGAACCTTTACGGCGAATGCATATATCTCAAAAACGCCAAAGGCAACGTAATCCAGCGAAACACTTTGGAAAACGCGACATACGGGGTTTCGTTTGCGTCCTCTCAGTGTAACCTTCTGAAAGAAAACACGGTTGCCAACTGTTACTGCGCGTTTTCTCTCGGCTCCTCCAGCAATAACACATTTTACCACAACAACATACTCAACAGCACCTTTGACGTGGAAACCTACTATTCAAGAAACATGTGGAACTCCAGCTACCCGAAGGGTGGAAACTACTGGAGCCGCTACAAAGGAACAGATCAATACAGCGGCACGATGCAAGACCTTGAGGACAGCGATGGAATAGGCGACAAAACCTACAACATCAGCGCGGATGACGTGGATGCTTACCCTCTAATAGCGCCTATAAACGTATTTGACGCTGGCACGTGGAACGAAAGCAGTTACACAATCGACATCATAAGCAACTCCACAATATCCAACTTTAGCTTCAACCCTGCTGAGGGACCTTTTCTCCGTTTTAGCGTAACAGCACAAAACCAGTCATCGGGCTTCTGTCGAGTAACCCTTCCAAAAAACTTGCTGTGGACCGAAAATGGCTGGAATGTTACAGTAAACGCCACTCCTGTGGAGTATTCTTCTATAACAGATGAACATTACACTTTTCTCTACTTCACGTATGCCGGCAACACAGGCGTTATTGAAGTCAGAGGAACAGTTGTAATACCAGAACTCTCTTTGTCTTTCTCAATCTTCACGGTTCTTACAGCTGTAGCTTTCTATGCTGCTAAGTGTGCAAGAGAAAAACATTTTCTCCACAAATACTAGCCTAAACAGAAACATTCACACGTGTCAGATGTAAATGAACAGCAACAAAAAAGGGAGTAAGGTTCAGATCTACTTCAGTATTTCCTGCAGTCTGTTACCTATCTCTTTCCAGTTCACAACGTTCCAAAAGGCTTCCACGAACTTGGCTCGGTCATTCTTGTAATCAATGTAGTAAGCGTGCTCGAAAACGTCAAGAACCATCAGGATCCTAAACATCGGAAAAACGTTCACGTTATGCTTCTCCACTTGCATAAGAATAGGTCTGCTTGTCTGCCTGCACCATGTCAGTGCAGCCCACCCTGAGCCTTCTGTACTCATGGCGGTTTGGGTGAACTCCTTTTTGAAACGTTCGAAACTTCCGAACTCTGCCTCTAAAGCTTTACCCAGCTTTCCATCAGGCTTTCCTCCACCCCCCTTGTTGGCGGGTGCAAGGTTGCCCCAGAAAAGCGAATGCATGACGTGTCCACCTATGTTGAAAGAAAGTTCCTTCAGTGTAGCTTTAACGTCTAGGTCAACGTTTTCTTTTCGTGTCTTGTCCAGCTTCTGTAGGATGTTGTTTGCGCCAGTGACATATGCTTGATGATGTTTCTGATGATGAATTGTCAACTGTTGTTCCGACATGTAGGGTTCAAGATCCTTGTATCCGTAAGGCAACTGCGGTAGAGAATAGAACCGGTTTTGCTCCATAGAGATCACTGTTAACTACTCGGCATGTGATATTATTATGTTTTATCTTTAGCTCATACTTTGCAGGATAAGGTCAACATTCACTTTGTCTATCTGCATGCCTTCAAGTGTCTTGTCCTTTAGCTGTGGGAAATTGTCGTTGAATGTGGGGCGCTCTTCTTTGTAGAAAATGCCGATGGGTATGCGGTCACCCCACTCGAAACTCTTCTCCAGCGCCTTCCACCTGTTGCCCGCGTCATGTCCAGTCTCTTCAAGCTTGTAGATTCTCTGTCTAAACCACTCGTAAGTATTCAGGTAGTTGAAGGTGACGCATGGCTGAAAGACATCAATGTAGCCGAAGCCTCTGTGTCTAGCTGCCTGCACTATTAGGCCTTGCAGGTGCTTAGGGTCTCCAGAGAAGCCGCGTGCCACGAAAGTTCCATGACTTACAATCGCGTGCGCAATCGGGTTTAGAGGAGGAACAGCCGCGCCGAATGGAGTTGACTTCGTTCTGAAGCCTGTCTGGCTGGTCGCTGTTGTCTGTCCTGTAGTTAAGCCTAAAACCATATTGTTGTGCACAATAAGGGTGATGTCAACATTTCTCCTTATAGCATGGCAGAAGTGATCCCACCCCTCGTCATAGCAGTCAGCGTCTCCAGAGAACCCGAAAACAGTCAAACCAGAATTAGCCAGCTTTATGCCAGTGGCTACCGGCAAGACTCTTCCATGAATCCCGTGGAAGGAATTGACATTCACGTAATCAGCCATCTTTCCGTGACAGCCAATGCCGCTCACCACAACAACCCGCTCCCTTTCTAAACCAAGCTCAACAAGCGCTCCCTTAAAAGCCGCGATTATACCAAAGTTGCCGCATCCAGGACACCATGTGATCTTCTTTGAAGTGTTTAGATCCTGCAAAGAAACCATTCTAGAGCACCTCCTTTATCCTCTCTGCCAGCATGATAGGACTGAACGGTCTCCCGTCATATTTCAGGATCTTGTGATCCACTTTTCTTAAAACATGATCTCGGATAAGGCTGGAAAGCTGAGACGTATTGTTGTTTTCAACCACGGCAGTCTTTCTAGCTTTGTTCATTGCTTCTTCGACCTTCGCTTTCGGAAAAGGATGCAGATACAAAATCTGCAAAAAGTTTACATTTTTGCCTTCAGCGCTCAGCAGCCTTAGCGCTTCTTTGATCGGACCTTTTGTTGAGCCCCATGAAATAATCGTTGCCTCTGCTTCTTCAGAGCCGTAGAACTTTGTTGTTTCAATGTTTCTCTCTTCAATTTCCCTCTTCACGTAGTACAGTTTCCGCATTCTCTTCTCGCACATCGTCGTCGTAACAGCTGGGTCTTCAGTGACGAGTCCGAACTCGTCATGTTCATCCGAATTTGCCCGAACAATCGCTCCTGCTGTTGACGGAATAGCCCTAGGCGACGCCCCGGTTTCGGTTACTTCATACCTGCCATAAACTCGGCTTTCAGTATAGCTGTCTCGAATCACCAGTCCCCGCTCGATCGTCACCTTGTCCATGTCAAAACGTTCAGCGGAAACTTCGCTTTCCAAAACATATTTGTCAGTCAAAAGTATGACCGGCAACTGATATTTTTCAGCCCAATTAAACGCTCTTACAGTCTCGTAGAAGCATTCTTCGAAATCTCCGGGGGCAATAACTATTCTTGGAAATTCACCTTGAGAAGCGTGAATAACAAAACGTAGATCTCCCTGCGCCGTATACGTAGGCAATCCAGTGCTGGGTCCAGGTCTCTGTCCAACCATTACCACGATCGGCGTTTCAGTCATTCCACTCATTCCGAGACCCTCGCTCATCAGGCAGAAGCCTCCGCCCGAGGTTGCGGTCATGGCTCTTACGCCGGCGTATGCTGCGCCTATTGCCATGTTTATAGCTGCGATTTCGCCTTCAGGCTGGATTGTGACCATGTTGAAGTCGCGTTCGTTTGAAGCCATAAAGTGAAGTAGCCCTGTCGTGGGGGTCATAGGATAGCTTACGTAGAGTTTGCAGCCGGCTTTGAGAGCACCTAACCCTACTGCTTCGTTTCCGTTTAGGAAGATTCTGGGGCTTTTGGTTTGAGCCATTTTTCTGAGCTTGTGTTCGAAATTTGCTTCAAAATGTTCTTTAATGTAGTTGTATCCTATTCTTGCCGCTTTTATGTTGGTTTCAGCGATTTCAGGTTTGAAGGTCTCCTTGAGAAGCTCTGCAAGTAAGTTGAGATCATAATCCGTGACGGCTGTTGCGGCACCTAGAGCAACGCTGTTCATTATGATGAGGTTGTGTGGTTCTTTAAGTTCCTCTATGACAATTCTTCTCATGGGAACTGGGTAAAACTTCACGCTGCTATTGGGCTCTTCGCGGGTTTGGCTAAGGTCATCCTTATCGTAGATTACGCCGCCGTTTGGAACAAGCTTATTTCTATGCAGCACCACGGTTTCGGAATTCAGGGCAATTATCAGATGCACAAAGTCCATCTGGGAAAAAACTTCGCGGTCCGAAACTCTGGCAACGTAGAAGTTGTGTCCTCCCCGAATAAGTGACTGATAATCGTTCGTTCCAAAAACGTGCAGTCCTCCCCGCATGCAAGCCTTAGCGAAAAGAAAACCTGCCCGCGCAATTCCAGCTCCAGCTTCACCTCCAATAAGAAAAGAGAAATCACCGTTTTCCATATCCGGCCACTGGTTAAACATTGTTGTATCAATTATTAAAGATGTTTCGGTTTTACAGAAACCAACTAGAGCATTCATAAATCAAGGTTTTTAGTGCTAGAAAACGCGTGAACAGTTCGCCTCTTTTTGGGGAGTAACATTCATGTATAGGTAGGCTGATCTTAAGAAAAGTTTAACAGCACTGTTCCATACTTTTCCTATAGGTGGACTTGTGAAAACCAAACCTGACAGGACGCTGGACTGCTTAGGATTATACTGCCCTGAGCCAGTTTTCAAGACAAGACTGGAGCTTGACGAAATGAAGCCTGGAGAAGTTCTCGAGATTTTAGCTGATGATCCTGCGGCGGAGTCAGACATAGAAAGCCTAGCGAGAAATCTTGGGCATGATGTGCTGAGCAAAAGTAAAGAAGGAAACATGGTTCGCGTTTTGATCAGGAAGGCTAGGTGAAATCGTTTGAGTGGAAAGAAAAAAATACTTTATATTCAGACAAGCGGAGTTGACCACCCAGAACGTGCATACGCACCGTTTATTCTTGCCACAACTGCTGCAATGATGAATATCGATGCAACCATATATTTCCTCATAAAAGGCGTAACACTTGTCAAGAAAGGAGAGGCAGAAAAAATCAAGATAGGCAGCTTCCCATCGCTTAAAGACGTAATGAACCAAGCTGTAAAAGCCGGCGTGAAGATTATGGTCTGCGAGCAAAGCTGCGGTCTGCTTGGAATCCCACGAGGCGACTTTGCTCCCGAAGCTAATATTGTTGGCGCCGCAACCCTTAACGACTTAGCTCTTAACGCTGATTCGGTTCTATGTTTCTAAGCGAGCCAGAACATGTCTGCAACTAAACGCATCTATATGGATCACTCTTCAGGGAAACCTGTTGACGAGCGCGTAGTAGAGGCGATGCTGCCTTACATGCAAAAATCATACGGCAATCCATCATCGCTTCACGGCATGGGTCAGGAAGCAAGAAAGGCACTTGACGAAGCACGCGCCAAGATAGCTGAGTTAATTAACGCTGAGAAAAAGGAGACCATTGTTTTCACTTCCGGAGCCACAGAAAGCAATAACTTGGCAATTAAGGGCGTAGCATACCGCAACAAGGACAAGGGAACGCGAATTCTTGCTTCAAGGATCGAGCACATGTCCGTAATCAACTCATGCAAATACTTGACCACGAAAGGCTTCGAAACCTTGTTTCTTCCGGTTGATAGCTATGGCTTTTTAGACTTGGAGGCTCTTGAGGAAAAACTCGCAGAAAATACGGTGCTAGTCTCTGTGGCATATGCGAACGGTGAAATCGGAACCATACAGTCCATAGGAGAAATCAGCAAAATAGTCCATTCAAGAAAAGCCTATCTCCATGTTGACGCAACCGCGGCATGCGGGCAGATCCCAATAGATGTTAAAATCGAAGGAATAGATCTGCTGACGATCTCTTCAAACGACATGTATGGGCCAAAAGGAACAGGGGCACTTTATGTAAAAGACGGAACCAGATTGGAGCCGCTGCTGCATGGCGGCGGACAGGAAAAAGGCTTACGATCAGGAACCGAGAACATTCCAGCAATCGTTGGCTTTGGAAAGGCAGCAGAACTAACCAAGAAAGAAATGCCCACGCGTGCTGAGCATTTGACTAGACTTAGGGATAAGCTGATCAAGGGCTTGCTTGAGGCTGCGCCCTACTCTTTCCTGAATGGGCATCCAACTCGGCGGCTACCAGACAACGTTTCAGTTAGATACAGCTTCATAGAAGGAGAATCAATGCTGTTGAGCCTCGAAATGGAAGGTGTCTTCGCCTCTTCTGGCTCGGCTTGCACGGCGAAGACTCTGGAGCCATCGCATGTGCTGCTTGCTATAGGCTTGAAGCATGAAGAGGCTCATGGCTCGCTGATGTTTACGCTTGGCAAACAGAGCACTGAAGAAGAAGTTAACCATGTTGTAGCTGTTATGCCCAGCATAGTAAAAAGGTTAAGAGCGATGTCTCCCTTAACTCCGAAGGAGCTGGTTGACTAATGTATACTGAAAAGGTTATGGATCACTTCAAAAATCCGCGCAACATGGGCGAAATCCCTGATGCTGACGGCGTGGGCACAGTTGGAAATCCTGTATGCGGCGACCTTATGACAATCTACATCAAGGTGAAAGACAACAGACTTATAGACATAAAATTCAAGACTTTCGGCTGCGGTTCCGCAATAGCTACAAGCAGCATGATAACTGAACTGGCGAAAGGCAAAACTCTGGAGGAAGCTATGAAAATAACACGCGGAGACGTTGCCGACTCGCTTGGTGGACTGCCGCCTGTGAAAATGCACTGCTCCAATCTTGCAGCTGACGCGTTGCATGCTGCGATTGAAGATTACTACAAAAGGCGCGGAGAAGAGGTGAAGAAATGAAGCCAAAATTTGTCAGATGCGAATTCTGCAAAGCAGAAATCCAGTCAGATGCCTGCAAGCTTGCGGCTTACAAGACCATGATCGATGGAAAGGAATACGTGTTCTGCTGCGTCAAGTGCGCCGAAAGATACAAACAAAAAGAAAAAGCTAAATAGGTTCTCAAAGTGACGGCAGACCTTATATAGCGTAAACGCACAAACTCTACAATCAACTTGGAGGTCGGCTCAATGACCAAGTGGGAGTGTACAATATGCGGGTATGTTTATGATCCAGAAGTCGGAGACCCAGAACACGGCGTCAAAGCCGGAACGCCTTTTGAAGACTTGCCTGAAGACTGGGTATGCCCCGTCTGCGGTGCAGGCAAAGACCAATTTGTCAAGAAAACCTAGGCGTCCGCTTCGTTGTTTCTTCTTTCAAAAGCTAAATAGCCTCGGCTACATCAGAGTAAGTTTGGGTAACAATGCCAATAAGCAAAATCAAGAAAAGAGACGGGCAAGTTGTTGATTTTGAGGCAAGCCGCATCAAAGACGCGGTTCACAAAGCCTTCATCGCCGTAGAGCTGGGAGACGGAGAAAAGGCTGAAAAAGTAACCATTCAAGTTGTCAACCTTTTAGAAAAGCGTTTTCCTGAGAAGGTTCCATCTGTTGAAGATGCTCAGGACACGGTTATAGAGGTTCTTAACAAAAGCGGCTACCAAAAAGTTGCCGAAGAGTACCAATCCTTTAGAAAGAAAAAACAAGAAATAAGAGAGCTTGCCAAGCTTGGAATCGGCGAACCGAAACTAAGTGTCAACGCACTTGAAGTCTTGGGCAAAAGATATCTTTTGAAGGACATGAACGAAAACATCATCGAAAACCCTGCGCAGATGTTTATGAGAATTGCGAAGGCTATTGCGCGGGTAGACAAAAGGTACGGCGATGATGCAGCCAGAAGCCAGAAAATCTTCTATGAGATGATGGCTAGACTGGAATTTGTCCCTAACTCGCCGACGCTTTTCAATGCCGGAACACCGCTTGGGCAACTGTCCGCGTGCTTTGTGCTACCAGTCGAAGACTCCCTTGAAAGCATATTCACCGCTGTGAAGAACATGGCGTTAATTGAGAAAAGTGGCGGAGGTGTAGGCTTCGACTTCTCTAGGCTCCGACCTAAAGGCGACATAGTAAAGTCAACGAAAGGAGTGGCCTCCGGTCCTGTGAGCTTCATGCGCGTTTTTGACACGGCAACCGAAGTGATCAAGGCTGGTGGCAAGCGGCGAGGGGCCATGATGGCGATACTGCGCTGTGACCACCCAGACATCATAGAATTCATAACCTCCAAGCAGAAGCCAGGATTCCTTTCAAACTTCAACATATCAGTCGCCGTCACAGACGGCTTTATAGAAGCGCTTGAGAGAAACGAAGAATACTGGATGATTAACCCGAGAAACGGCGAAAAAACTGGAAAACTGGAGGCAAAAACAGTTTGGGATCTCATGGCGCGGTCTGCTTGGATAAGCGGGGATCCCGGAGTCATCTTCATAGATGAGATAAACAGACACAACCCAACGCCTGAGATTGGAAGACTGGAATCTACTAACCCCTGCAGGAACAGGTTCTCTGGAACCGCTCCGACGAACTCCACTTTCTCGTTAATAACAATCTTTGGG
>JAGTQT010000062.1 GCA_018396615.1 Candidatus Bathyarchaeota archaeon | reverse complement strand
TGCGATTGAAGCGTTGAAAGCTCTGTTTGTACAGTGCCAAGTTTCTGTCTTAACGTGATAATAGCTTCAGCAAGTCTCTCGCGCTTCACTTCCATTTCTTGAATGGCAACAGGGTCAGTTTTTCTCCGCAACGTGATAAGTAACGCTTGGAGTTTATGCATCTCTTTTTGGATCGCGCTTTTTTCCGCCCGATGCGTCCACATTTGTGCTTTTTCGTTATCTATTTCCTTTGTGAGTTTTGCTATATAGTGATCTACTCGCCTAAGATTTGATCTCGTTCTCTTGACACTTTTCCTAACCCTGGCTATTTCTCTATCTAAGGTGGCAATGGATTCCGACAAGCGCGCTATTTCGACACGTGTTCTGTCTATCTCCTCCTCAAAAGTAGTTATATCGCTACCTCTTTTGGCAAGATGCTGCTGAAGCGCATTAACAGCTTCGTCTAAGCTTTTTATGGCAGCCTCGCTGGGAATTATGTTGGAAAAATCTATGGGCGCACGGTAGTAGCCGCTTTCAAACGCTCCCCCAGCCTCGTAGACGTCGCCATCGATTGTCACTGAACGATAGCCGTTATTGGACAGAGAAAAAGCAGTTCTATCATCAGCCACGATCACTGTATCACCGAAAACAAAACGCACTGCCGGCTCATACTGTTTTTCATACTTGATAAATAATGGCGCCCCCCCATTAACGCCCTCTTTCTCCGGCACCTTCAAAGGTTTAGGGCTAGCAGCGTTTTCTAGAGGGATTATTTTAATCCTTCCAAGTTTCATCTTTCGAAGAGTTTCCGTACATGCAAAAGCCGAATCAAAATCCTTGACAACAATAGCGTCAAGCCATCCCGTAGCCGCGGCTTCAATAGCTCTCTGATAAGACCTGTCAATCTTAATCAAACTGCGTAGACGACCATAAACGCCTGGAATAACTCCTAGCTCGCCCATTTCCTCTATGCTGCGCAGTGCTTTTTCTTCGGCTGCAATAGTCTCTGCAAGTTCTTTCTGAGTTACAAACTCGACAACTGCCTCTCGGGCAGAGTCTGCTATCTTTCCTGCCTCCGCAATTTCGGTTTGTGCAGCTTCTTTTTGTGCAATCTTCCGCTCGAGCATGCGTTCTAGGTTTTTGAGCTGTGTTTTCTGCTCGTACTGAACTTTTTCAAGTTCTGTGAATGATTTCTCAAGCTCGCTAAGTGTGCTTGTAAACCTCTCTTTTCTTTCAGTGAGATCTTTGAGTCTTCTTCCGCGTAGCTTTATCGCTGTTTGGATTTTGACACTTTCGGATCTTAAGAAAGTGAGTCTCTTGTAATGGCTGTCAAGCTTAATTTCGATTTCACGGATTTTTTTGCTGTTTTCTCCGAGGCTGTCCCACAGATGGGCGGCTTCTGCTGCCAACACGTCATGTTCAGATTGTTTTGCAGCTATTTCACCTGCGATGGTATCGTGTTCGCTTTTAAGTTGCTTGATTCGCAGGCGGTTTTCTCGGATTTCTTTCTGGATAGATTGGTATTGCTGAAGATTGTTCTCTCTTATTCGCTTCAAACCTTCGAGGCTTGCTTTTCCAGAGCTTATCTTTGTGGTTAACTCTGTAAGTTTCGACTTGATTTCGCCGATGCGTATCTGAACCTTGAGGACTTGGGATCCACCTTCTTCGACGATTTCTGAGCTTAGTTTACGCCACTCGCCTTCAGTTTCTCTTCTTTTCATTCTCTTCTCGTCACGTAGTTGTCGAAGCTTTTCAACGGTTGCTCTAACCTCGTCAGCACGGGCGGAAATCTCTTCTACTTTTTTCTGTATGAAAGCCGCCTCATGCGAGACCTTTACTGCTTCAAACTTCTTGATTTCGTCCCGAATGAAATTGAACCGTAATAGCTCGTTTCGTTCTCTTTCAAGATCATCCAATCTTTTTTGGACTTCGTCTATTCTGCCTAGCGCGGTTCTTATTGAGACGTCTGCAGCCCGCAGTTTTTCTTCTGCTTCAGCTTTCTCAGCGTCGTATTGAGATATGCCAACAAGGTCTTCTATTATTTTTCGACGCTCCATTGGAGCGATATCAGTTAAGCGGGTTATCGTGCCTTGCAAGATGATGTTCTGGCTTGTCGAGCTAATTCCCGCGACTGAAAGCAACTCCAATATGTGCGCTCTTGATATTCTTCTGCCATTAAGTCTGTAGACACTTTGCCCATTACGGTAGACCTCCCGCGAAACCGTTACTGTCGTTGTATCCACTGGCATACGCCCATCTGTGTTGTCAAATTGAATTATGACCTTCGCCATCTTCGCCTTCTCAAGTCCAGCGGTCTCTGAACCATGGAAAATAAGTTTAGCCGCGTTTTCTGCACGCAATCTCCGCGTACTCAGTTCGCCTAACGCAAACAAAAGAGCGTCTAAGATGTTGGTTTTTCCACTACCATTAGGTCCTGTTATAGCTGTGAAGCCTCTATCTAGATTTATCTTAACGATCTGAGGTCCGAATGATTTGAAGCCTTTAAGCTCGATCTTCTTGATGTAGGGCATTTAGCCTGCGCCTTTGCTCCTTGCAAGTATGAGGTTTTACTGTTCAAACCTTTTGTACGAGTTTTCTATAAAAAGTATTGCTTGATCAAGTTTTAACGGTTATGTACTTTATGGCGCTACTTTTTACTCTCTAATCCGTACGCCGTAGCCATTTTTTTGACAAACTCTTTCACACATTCATCTTTACCGTAGACGAGTAAATGGCCATCTTCTTGAGTTTTACATGAAAGATGCATGTCATCGGCTGTTTCCTTTATTCTCTCAGCATTCAACTCCGCTGTAGGCATTATTCGAACCCAATTGTGCCCTCTGGGAAGACCTGGAATAAAACGTTCTTCCTTCTCGTCAGTATGGAGCTTTCTGCTTGCACTATTCACCCTTTTAAGAAGATTGTCAGCATAATCGTTGCCGAATCGTTTCTGCCCTTCAGATACAAGGAATGACTCCACATTCGCAAGATAGATCTCAATTTTTAAGGCAGTTTCCTCACGGCAAGGATCAGACTTTAAAATATTCATCAAAGTTCTAGCAGACTTCAGATCATCCATAATCTTTTCTGGAATATCTGCGCCTTTTTTACGAAAATCAGCAATTGCTTGATCCAAAATTTTCCAAACAGCTAGATACTCCACAAGATCACCAACATAATACTTTACAGCTATTGCGTTATAAAGAAATTTCTTTGGCAAGGAATAAGTAGATCATCGAAGCTCTCGAAGTAAAAACCAGAAAACATTTTACCCTTTTTGGTTGCCGTGGCTGCGTCTTTTAGATGAACTATTGGAGATATTTTGGCAAAAATTAACGCGTTTACAGATCCTTATGTTTTTATCTGCAAATTTGCAGTCATTCGGATCCGGAAACAGGCTCTCTTAGGCAGCTTATTTTGCTGACGGTTAGGCAAAGCTCGCATTTTTCAACATCAAAGGTCGGATCCAAAACCTTGTGTAGTTCGCAAAGTAATCCTTTCGCTCTTATTGCTTTGCAGATTTCGCAAAACATTACAATGAATTCGCTGCTGGATAATTCTTTTTTCGCCAGTAAATCAGCCAAATTTTCTACCAACTTCTCAATTTCGTCTTGATTCTCTAGGCAGATGGCTTTTCCACGCATTTTTCTGCTGTAGAGGCTTATAGCTGGCTGACTTACTCCAAGCAGTTTGGCTACTTCTGCTTGCTTCAATTGATGTTTTGTTGTAAGTTTTTCGGCTAGCATTGCCCGGATTGGGGGAAGTATGCATTTTGTGGCTATTTCGCATGGGAGTAGCATTTGATGTTGCTTCCTGTGTATTTGTTGTCGAAAGGCATAAATATACTTTATTACAATTGTAATAAAAATGTTTGCGGTGAAACCTATGAATTGGCGAAACATAGCACAAATCTCTAAAGACATCTACTGGGTAGGCGTTAGAGACTGGGATAGAAGGCTCTTTGACGCCTTAATACCTCTCCCAAAAGGAACAACCTACAACTCCTATTTCGTGAGAGGTTCAAAAAAGAAGGCTCTCATTGATACTGTAAATCCGGGTTTTGAAATAGAATGGGAACAGAAAATTCAGAAGATCGCTGATCCGGCAGATATTGATTACGTAATAATGAATCATGCAGAACCTGATCACGCGGGCTCGATTCCACACATAATGCAGCTTAACAATAAGGCAATGCTGATCACTTCTGCAAAAGGGGCAAAGATGGCACAAACCTTTTACAAAGTTCCCGAAAACAGAATAAAAGCTGTTGCAGATAACGAAACATTAGACTTGGGAGGAAAAACGCTTCGCTTCATTGAAGCGCCGATGTTACATTGGCCTGAAACCATGTTCACTTATCTTGTGGAAAACAAGGTGCTTTTCTCATGCGATTTCTTCGGCTCTCACATTGCACAAGGCTTATACGATGACGAAGTTGAGGATCTGATTGTCTGGGCGCAGCGGTATTTTGGCGAGATAATGATGCCTTTTAGAATTAATGCACAGAAAGCCCTAGAGAAAATTAAACCCTTAGAGCTCGAGACTATCGCGCCAAGCCATGGACCAATTCACCGAAATCCTAAACGGATACTTGAAGCCTACCAAAAATGGTCTGCAGGAGAGACTAGAAAGAAGGCAATCATAGTTTACGTATCCATGTGGAACAGCACTGCAAAGATGATTCAACCGATTGCCGATGTTTTAACTTCAGAAGGCATAGAAGTCGCTAAACACAACCTAGCGAACGCAGACATTGCTGATCTTGCGAAGGACTTGGTCGATGCAAGAGCCATAATTCTAGGAGCCCCCACAGTGTTAGCTGGAGCGCATCCCCTTGCAGTATACGCCACATATTTGGTGAAAGCTCTTCGTCCCTCAGCAAAATATGCAGTGGCGTTAAGCTCTTATGGCTGGGCTGGAGGAGCAATTAAACATATTCAAGAAGCTCTCGGATCAACAAAAATCACTATACTTGATGCATTAGAAATAAATGGTCCGCCGAACGAGGAGCATATAAGCAGGATTGTTGCAATGGGCAAAGTGCTTGCAGAGAAGATCAAGGAAGAAAAATAGAAATACTTGAGATGTGGAAAAATGAATGAAGAAAAGAAAAAAATACTAAAAGAAATGATTAAACAACTCCATGCTGGAGTGTCTCCTGAAGAGGTTAAAGAGAAGTTCAAAAAAGTCCTTGAAAACACAAGTTCTGACGAGATTGCAAAGATAGAGCAAGAGCTAATTAAGGAAGGAATGCGACGAGAAGAACTTGGAAAACTATGCGATGTACATCTCGCTGTTTTCCGCGAACAGCTTGGAAAGCAGAGCTTTCAGCTTCCCCTATGGCACCCGATAAACATTCTCATGAAGGAACATGAAGCTCTCACTCAACGTTCTCAACGACTAGGGATTATATCCAGTTTGTTTGAGCCAGCATGTGATTACGTGCATGTCAATGATGCTTTAACGGAACTGCAGGGTATAGTGAAAGAATTTGTCGATTCTGAGAAACATTACTTGCGCGAAGAGAATGTGCTATTCCCACTTTTGGAGAAGCATGGCATCACGGAGCCCCCGGCAATCATGTGGATGGAGCACGATCGAATCAGAGAACAGAAGAAAAAGCTCAACAACTTGGTTGAAAACTGGAATTCCACAGGTTTCTACGACTTCAAGGCACAGCTCAGCGAGATAGCCACCAACTTATGCGAAATGCTTTCAAGCCACTTTTTCAAAGAGAACAACATACTCTTTCCTGCAGGCTTGAAAACTATCACCAATCAGGAATGGGTGGATGCGAGAAAAGAGTTTGATGAAATCGGATATTGCAGCGTTACTCCTTCAGACGTTATAACAGCTAAGCCAACCGCCGAAGGCACGAGAAAACTTGAAACGCCTGCGTCAGCAGAAGGGGTGCTTCAGTTTGAAACTGGCACGCTTTCGGTTGAGGAGGCAGAAGCTATACTGGATACTTTACCGATTGACATCTCGTTTGTTGACGCAAACGATGCTGTCAAATACTTCAACAAGGCAGAGCGCAGAATTTTTGTGCGAACAAAAGCAGTTCTTGGAAGAAAAGTGCAAATGTGTCATCCACAAAAAAGTGTCCACATAGTGAACGAAATTCTCGATGCTTTCAGAAAGGGCGAAAAGAATACCGCTGAGTTTTGGATTACGATGGGCGGGCGCTTGGTTCACATAAGATATTTTGCAGTGAAAAATAGGGAAGGCAAGTATCTGGGGACTATGGAAGTAACTCAAGACTTAACTGACATTAAGAAAATTGAGGGAGAAAAGAGACTGCTGGACTGGCAGAAATAGACTCCTTCACTGAGCTATTATCACCTTTTCCTTAAAGGAAGATTATATTTTTATGGCAGGTCTATTTCAAGAATTGCTACAATTTAGACTAGTTTAAATTCCCATTTGCACCATGTGTCCTTTGGATGCCTATCAGGCGGGCAGACCAGACAAGTTACTTCTACCTTCGGATTCAATGTCCTCGCAAAATTCTTCAAGTAACCGAAACGGACTTTTTTGCATGGAAACTCGCACAGCTTCTTAGCTAATCTTGTCTCTTGTGTTCTACATCTTTCTATAGTTAGAACAGCACGGTTACTGCTTGTTTCTACGATCTTGAAAGGTTGATCTAGTGCCCAGCTTGATTTTTGCAAAAGATCAATGATCGCGGGCACTTCAGGATTTTCTCCAATCTTGAACATCTTCTGCAGGCTCTTAGCTTCTATGGCCGCCATGTTCTCCCAGACTTCAGTGTCAATCTCAGTAGCTGCCTCGGTGCCGAACTTTTTCTCTATGCCTAAGAAGTATAAGCCATCAACACGCCAAAGGTTTCTAATTTGCAAAAAGAAAAAGTCAAGCAATCTATCCATAGGCATTTCGGCAAGCCTCTCGCGGTCTTCACGGCTACCTGGAGGATATTCGCTCATAAATCAACACTGCTATCCTTTAAGAGCGCGATAAACTTTTAAACCTAACTGGAAGCATCAACAAGGAAACGGCGGACACACATTTGGACTCACTAACGCAAACAATTCTTCTCGGCATAATTCAGGGCATAACCGAGTGGTTACCAATCTCAAGCACTGGCCACCTAAGACTAACCGAATATTTTCTGGGATTAGACATTCCAATACTTGTTGATGTCATTCTGCATATTGGCACACTTGTAGTAGTCTTCATCTACTTCAGAAAAGACATTAAAAACATAGCTCATGCGCTTGTACACCTAGATTTCAAAACCGAAGAAGGCAAGCTTATACCACTAATCGCAATAGGCACAGTACCAACAGCTGCAATCGGTGTAGTTTTCGGCGACCAGATAGAATTAACCTTCAAAACACCAATCACCATCGCAGCAATGTTAACAATAACAGGAGCTCTTCTATACTTTTCAAGTAAGACGCGGGAGAAAACAGAAATCATAACTCCTTTCACAGCCCTACTTTTCGGCGTAGCCCAAGGCATAGCCATAATACCAGGAATCTCAAGAAGCGGAGCGACAATAGCGGTTGCTTTGATGCTTGGAGTTAAACGCGAAAAAGCTTTCAAATTCTCTTTTCTCCTTTCAATTCCAGCTATAATAGGCGCCCTCGGGCTGACCATTTACAAGCAACATGCAAAGCTTGCAGCTTCAGGCATGGAGTGGACAGAAATTGCTGTCGGTGCGGTTGTAGCAATGGCGGTAGGTTACTTGGCTTTAAAACTGCTTTGGAAGATCCTGCAAAGAGGCAAGTTTCATCTTTTCGCTTTTTACTGCTGGATATTAGCGATTTTTCTAGCCGTGTTAATCTTTGGCGGGTTCTAGCCACTTCGGCATGCCAGAAAGGAATTCGTTGAGAAACACTGCAAACTTGGCGTTTCTACTATAGATTTCAGCTATCTCTTCGTTAACCAAGATTTTGAAGTCTTTCTTGAGAACGTGAGAAATCTGCTCAGCAACTCCAGCGTGTCTTCCCCCATCTTCAAGTTTTGCATGAAGCAAGGCAGCAGCGTTCACGTGTCTTCTTTTGATGTCTGTGATCCATCTACCCTCGTCTATGTATGGACCGCAGACAGTAATGGGGTTGTCTACGTACTTGTCAATGAACTGTTTGCACTCTTTTGTTTTCTCTAAAGGAGGACCAAGATGCTTTTTAACGGGTGAAAGTAGAGCCTGCTCAAGCTCGATGATAAATACGTTTAAATCGTCTTCATTGCTCCAAGCGGATGCTCTTAAAATTCTGAAGTCATGAAGCTCCAGAAGTCTTTCTAGAGAACGCAAGGTCTTATACAGCTGCCCCCATAGTACATCTGGAACTGCCTTAACTTTTCCAAAGACAACAAAGAGCAGTGATGAACCTCTTTTTTTCAGTTTCTCTTCTAGTTTTTCTGCAGAAAGAGGAATGATCTCTCTCGGATAGAAGAAGCTGTAGCTAGGGGCTTCTAGAAACTGTCTAGCTGCCGCTATGAAAGTGTAGAGTCTTTGCGGCTTGACTGCCGATGCAACGTTTCTTGCCTTATCAACTGGATCGATTAGTACGAGGGGTTCTTTGAAAAGAAGTTTTAACTCTGTTTCTCTGTTTTTATAGTACCTTTCGATATCTATGATAAGTCGATGCTTGTAATCTGCGAAAGCTTTCAGCGTGTTTAAGAAAGATTTGTATTGAAGAACTAAAAGTTCACATAAGTAGCCGCTGAAGCCTCCTATTTTGATTTCTGCGCCGTACACGTCTATGCCTTTCATAAA
>JAGTQT010000008.1 GCA_018396615.1 Candidatus Bathyarchaeota archaeon | reverse complement strand
AGACTTGAAGGAAGGCGTTGAAGCCTTCATGTCTCGAAGAAAGGCCGAGTTTAAGGGCAAATAGCCTTTTCAACTCCCACTCTTTTTACTTATATCCCGTAGGGCTTCCTATTATTATCGTGGCGGAAGGGACTTGGTTTGAGGAAAGTAGCGATTATCGGTGTCGGGAACTCGAAATTTGGCATCAGAAACGACGTGAACGTATCAGAACTTGCGTTTGAAGCAGTTAAGCCTGCCCTCGAAGACGCTGGGCTGACAGCAAAGGAGATAGGATTTGTCGCGTTAGGCTCCGCTGGGGCTGGAGCTTGGTACGAAGAACTTCTCCCAGCCGTGGTGACCAGCGAGTACTGTGGGCTAACGGGCGCTGGGCTTGTGCGCTGCGAGGCTGCATGTGCAAGTGGCAGTGCAGCGTTTTTTGCGGCTTACTCGGCGGTTGCGTGTGGGCAAGCGGAGATTGCGATGGCTCTGGGCGTGGAGAAGATGAGGGAGATTGACACTCAGACAGCTATGGAGTGGATCGGCAGAGCAGGCTACTATCTCTGGGAGTTCCACAACTTCGGCTTAACTTTTCCCGCTTATTATGCGCTGTATGCTAACGCCTACATGGCTAGGTATGGGGCAACAGAGGAGGATCTTGCTCTTGTCGGAGTCAAGAACCACAAGTACGCTGCAATGAACCCTGTTGCTCACCTTCAGAACAGAATAACTGTGGATGATGTACTATCGTCGATGGTTATTGCTTCCCCGCTTAAGCTGTATGACTGTTCGCCGATGACGGATGGCTCGGCATGTGTTATTGTGGGTTCTGAAGAAAAGGTTCGCGAGCTAAAGATAGACGCGCCGGTTTGGGTGGCAGCTATAGGCTACTCCTCTGGAACGGCAAACCTCAGCAAGCGAGCAGACTTTCTGAGCTTAGATGCAAGTGTATTAGCTTCACAGCGAGCCTACAAAGCCGCTGGACTGCAGCCTGAACAACTTGACTTTGCCGAGGTGCATGACTGCTTTACAATCGCAGAAATCCTTGCCTACGAGGATCTAGGCTTCTGTGGCAAAGGAGAAGGTGTAAAGTTTCTGCGTGAAGGGCAAACCGAGATAGGCGGCAGGATTCCGGTAAATGTGGACGGTGGACTCAAGGCGAAAGGGCATCAGAAACGACGTGAACGTATCAGAACTTGCGTTTGAAGCAGTTAAGCCTGCCCTCGAAGACGCTGGGCTGACAGCAAAGGAGATAGGATTTGTCGCGTTAGGCTCCGCTGGGGCTGGAGCTTGGTACGAAGAACTTCTCCCAGCCGTGGTGACCAGCGAGTACTGTGGGCTAACGGGCGCTGGGCTTGTGCGCTGCGAGGCTGCATGTGCAAGTGGCAGTGCAGCGTTTTTTGCGGCTTACTCGGCGGTTGCGTGTGGGCAAGCGGAGATTGCGATGGCTCTGGGCGTGGAGAAGATGAGGGAGATTGACACTCAGACAGCTATGGAGTGGATCGGCAGAGCAGGCTACTATCTCTGGGAGTTCCACAACTTCGGCTTAACTTTTCCCGCTTATTATGCGCTGTATGCTAACGCCTACATGGCTAGGTATGGGGCAACAGAGGAGGATCTTGCTCTTGTCGGAGTCAAGAACCACAAGTACGCTGCAATGAACCCTGTTGCTCACCTTCAGAACAGAATAACTGTGGATGATGTACTATCGTCGATGGTTATTGCTTCCCCGCTTAAGCTGTATGACTGTTCGCCGATGACGGATGGCTCGGCATGTGTTATTGTGGGTTCTGAAGAAAAGGTTCGCGAGCTAAAGATAGACGCGCCGGTTTGGGTGGCAGCTATAGGCTACTCCTCTGGAACGGCAAACCTCAGCAAGCGAGCAGACTTTCTGAGCTTAGATGCAAGTGTATTAGCTTCACAGCGAGCCTACAAAGCCGCTGGACTGCAGCCTGAACAACTTGACTTTGCCGAGGTGCATGACTGCTTTACAATCGCAGAAATCCTTGCCTACGAGGATCTAGGCTTCTGTGGCAAAGGAGAAGGTGTAAAGTTTCTGCGTGAAGGGCAAACCGAGATAGGCGGCAGGATTCCGGTAAATGTGGACGGTGGACTCAAGGCGAAAGGGCATCCCATAGGCGCTACGGGCTGCTCCATGATCTATGAGCTTACAAAGCAGCTTAGAGAAGAAGCGGTAGAAAAGAGCCGACAGGTTCCACTAAAGAACTATGTTGGTCTAGCTCACAATGTGGGCGGCACAGGGCATTACTGCTATGTTACCATTCTGAGGAGGTGAAAAAGTGAGCTCAGCATCTATGCCAGCAATCAAGTCTAAACCCGTGACAGTCTCTCAAGATATTCCAGTAAGTAAGACTCTGAGGTTCTGGGAAGGTTTGAAAGAGGGAAAAATCTACGCCACAAAATGCTGTCAGTGTGGCAGCCTCTACTTTCCGCCAGCTGCCGACTGTGCGAACTGCCTAAGCACAAAAGTGGAGTGGGTTGAGCTTAGCAGCGAAGCTGAGATCGAGACATTCACACACATCGTGGTTAGACCTACCTCTTTCTCGCAGCGTAAGCCCTACACTGTCGCCATCGGCAAACTCAAAGAAGGTGTCAAAGTCTTGGCGTGGCTTACAGGGTTTAAGCTTTCACAGGTCAAGGTGGGTATGAAGGCTAAGCTTGTGGCAAAGGTGTCCAGTGACGCGGAGCTGTCCTACGAGTTTGTTCCGCTAGACAAAAGCGAAGGATAACTTGCTTGTTTGCGCTTAACATTCATGCTCAGTCCTCACGGAAAACCTCTAGTAGAAAGAATTATTACGTCTTGCCCCAGAATATGTGAAACGGGTTTCTGACTTATGTCTTCAAAAAGAAAGACCAGAAAACAAGCCGCTCAACCTCCGCAGTCGACAGAGCCGCCTGTTGACAAGCCTTGGTTCAAATTTTGGCCTGAAGGGGTTCCCAGGAGCATCGATTATCCGAACGTACCGTTGTCTAATCTCCTTGAGAGGTCGGTAGGCAAGTATCCTGACCACGTAGCTCTCGCGTACTTTGACCGCGAAATAACCTACCGCGAACTGGGCATGGCTGTTAACAGATTTGCCGCTGCTCTTGATGCCTTAGGCGTTAGGAAAGGTGACAGGGTTGCGCTTTTTCTGCCAAATATACCGCAGTTCGTGATAGCCTACTACGGCGCGATCAAGATCGGCGCTGTCGAGACAGCTATCAGCCCTTTGTACAAGGAGCGCGAGGTTGAACACCAGCTCAGGGACTCAGAGGCTGAAACAATCGTCGTCTTAGATCTGCTTTATCCCATTGTCGAGAAAGTCTTAGAGAAGACCGCTGTTAAACGCGTTATTGTCACCGGCTTGAAGGAGTACATGCCCAGTGTTAAAGCGTTTTTGGGGTCGTTATTGGGAAAGATTCCTTCGCGGAAGGTTGAACGCAAGTCAAATGTGTATTTCTTCCAAGAGTTGCTGGCTAAGTATGCGGCTAACCCTCCGAAGGTTGATATTGACCCGAAAGAGGATTTGGTAGCGCTCCAATATACTGGCGGAACAACTGGAACATCGAAGGGCGCAATGCTGACGCATCTGAATCTCGTCTCTAATGCCCTAGCCTGCGCGGCTTGGCTTATGGGCACCGAGGGCGGAGAAACTTTTCTCACTGTGCTTCCACTGTTCCACATTTACGGTATGACTACAGGAATGAACGCGCCTATTTATCTGGCGGGAAAAATGGTTATGCTGCCCAGATTCGATCTTGAAAGCACTTTAGCAGCGATTCAGAAGTACAAGGTTACATGCTTCTGCGGGGCACCAACAATGTACTCTATGCTTCTTGCCCATCCCAACTTTGGCAAATATGATCTCTCTTCGGTGCGTTTCTGCATCTCTGGGTCTGCTCCGCTTCCGCCTGAGGTTCAGAAAAAATGGATGGACGCAACTGGCGGAGTGTTAGTAGAAGGCTACGGGCTTACAGAGTCTTCACCTGTTACACATTGCAATCCCCTTGACAGGTCTATGAAAACCGTGAAAATCGGAAGCATCGGGCTGCCGTGGCCAGATACCGATGCCAAAATCATGGATTCAGAGTCTGGAGAGCGAGAGCTTGGTGTAGGCGAAGATGGGGAACTTGTGGTTAAGGGTCCACAGGTTATGAAGGGGTACTGGAAGATGGCTGAAGAAACCGCGAACGTCTTGAAGAATGGGTGGCTTTACACCGGCGATATTGGAAGGATGGATGAGGACGGCTACTTCTATATTACTGACCGCAAGAAAGACCTTATCAAGTATAAAGGGTACAGCGTCTATCCACGAGAGATTGAAGACATGCTGTATGAGCATCCAGCCGTGAAGCTCTGTGCAGTCGTAGGCAAGCCAGACAGCGTTGCAGGAGAGATTCCTAAAGCTTTTGTAGTCTTGAAGGAAGGAGCAACTGCCGCTGAAAAAGAGATCATGGAGTTCGTGAACAGCAAAGTGGCGCCATACAAGGCTATACGAGAACTGGAGTTTCGAACAGAGCTACCTATGACACTTGTCGGCAAAGTGCTGAGAAGAGTGCTACAGGAAGAGGAAAGAAAGCAGCAGTCAACTTAGGCGGTTATGCTGGCTCGTTAATTTTCTTTCCCGTCTTGTTTGTCCATTCGTTTATCGGTATAGCAAACTGTTTTTCCACGTTTGGTCTGTGTATGCTATTGTAAGTGCAGAAGCTTCTGATCTTCATATCTGGCGTAACATAGTGAATTGCGCATCTCTGCACTCTTTCTAAGTCGAAGTTCCAGACGTCCTGAAAGTGCATTATGCCGATCATTACTATTCTGCGCATGAAGTCGCCTAAAGCTTCGTAGCTTCCTTTTGAAACCACGTCCTTGATCAGTCCGCGTACGAAGCCGCTTTTCGCCATAGGCAGCAGCTTTAACATTTTCAGTTTTGCCTCTGTTTTCTTGCCTTTGACTCCGGAATAGTAGACGCTCCAGAACACTTCGGCAAACTTGTCCACGTCCACGTAATTCATAATCGGCTTGTATGAGCCATCCTTGTCAATGACTAGAAATGTTGCCGCACCACACATGGGATGCATGGTAAAATCTGGATAAACCTTGTTCTTGATCACGCCCATGCCCTTGGTCATAGGCACCGGCCAGTTCACTGGGCGCCAAGCAAAGCGTCCGACGACGCCGTTTGTCTGCGCTTCGATCTCTTTCATAGTGTCTGGGATCGTGATTCTCATTTTCCGCATTTCATTTTTCTTGAACCTTCCAGCACAAGAGATCGGCTGAATATTGATGCAGCTGACGACATCGTGATTTTTGATGGCATAGTCGACTATTGCCCCAAGCTCCTTGTCATTTATGCCCCTTGCCAGCGTGACGACGAGAACAACCGAGGTCATGCCAAGCGTCCGTGCGTTTTCGATAACTTTCTGTTTGACGCTGACAAGCCCTCTACGGGCGCGTGTCTTTGCGTAAATATCATCGTTTAATCCGTCAAACTGCAGGTAAAGCGTGCTTAACCCCGCGTCAAGAAGCTTCTTGAAATACTCAATGTCTTCTGCAAGGCGCAAGCCGTTCGTGTTAACCTCTGTGTGGCTTATGCCTGCTTTTTTCGCTTCTCGAATAAGGTCTGGGAGATCATTGCGTATTGTCGGCTCGCCTCCGCTGAACTGCAAGGCGTTGCAAGCCCATGGCTTGTTAGCTCTAAGCAGCTTGAACATGTTTACAATCTGCTCAAACGAAGGTTCATATACATAGTTTGATGCGCCAGCATAGGCAAAGCACACTGGGCAAGCGAGGTTGCATCGGTTCGTGATGTCGATGATTCCCAGGATTGTTGGGGTCTTGTGCTGAGGGCAGATGCCGCAGTCAAACGGGCAGCCTTGAACCGTTCGTGTATGTGGGTTCTCTAAACCGTTGCCCTCGTATCTGCTGTCGTGCCAGTTCTCGTGAAACCACTTGTAAAGCTCCGCGTCTCCCCAGTAAATATCATCAAACTTGCCATGATCAGGGCATGTCTTCTCCAAGTAGATAACTCCATTCTCTTCATAGATTCTCATGGGAATTGTCTTCATGCACTCGGGGCAGAGACTCGTCGAGTGCGCTTCAAACTTAGCTTGTTCTTGGATTTGCGGCATTCTATCTTCCCCGCATGTCTATTCTACACCAGATTTAAAAACTAAACCATATAAACCTTGTAGTAACCTAACATACACTGAGTGTGTGCGCATGAACCCTCAGCCCGTACTAAGCAGCGAGCTTCAGCGACTTATCGAAACACGTTTAAAAGACAACCTCGAAGGCATACAGCAAACCCTATCGCAAGTGTTTAAAATCCAAGAACTGGAACTGGAGGATTTGAAAGAAACCATGGAGGTTCTTGAGGAAAGCTTTAATATGCTTTCCCAAAAGTGGAGTCTTCAAATTCTCTACATGCTGTTTCTTAGAAAGACTGCGGGTTTTGGTGAATTGAAGAGAACTCTAGGTGTGAACTCTCGCACTTTGTCAAACAAGCTGAAAAGCCTAAGCGAAAACAGTTTTCTCGAAAGAACTGTTCAGCAAGGACCACCAGTAAGAGTAAGGTACTCTCTTACAGAAAAAGGAAACAACACCATACTGCTTGCGTTGCCTTTTCTATACTATGCCAGCGGCAACCTTACATCACAAAAAACCTAAATCCAACCGTCAAAACGTATATCTACAATCCTTCCGATTCCTACGTTAAGAGATGCTTCATCCGTGCAGATAAAAGTTAACGTAAGAGGCATTGTCCAAGGCGTAGGATTCCGCCCTTTTATCTACCGCATTGCTGTAAAGAACTGTTTAAAAGGCTACGTTAGAAACAGAGGCGACGCCGGAGTAGAAATAGTCATAGACGGCTCAGCCAAATCCATCCGCAGCTTCCTGCGAGACTTGAAAGAAAAGAAACCTCCTCTCGCACAGATTTACCAACTTGAAACCACCAAACTGCAGGGCACCCTGAAGTATGAAGCCTTCTCAATTCACCGCAGCAGCAGCATAACAGAGGATTCAGGCTCCGTGATCCCTCCAGACATAGCCATATGCGACGAATGCCTAAAAGAGCTTAGAAAACCCGAAGACCCGCGGCACAACTACTTCTTCATAACCTGCACAGACTGCGGACCAAGATATACCATCATAGAAAAGCTTCCATACGACCGGGAAAACACAACAATGCAAGACTTCCCCATGTGCAGCTTCTGTCAAAGCCAATACGCAGATCCACTTGATAGAAGGTTTCACGCACAGACCGTTGCCTGCCCGCACTGCGGTCCCAAAGCCTTTCTGACAACAAACACCGGTGAACCAGTCAACCACGCCGACCCAATTCGCGAGGCAGGAAAGCTTCTCCAAGAAGGATACATACTTGCCATCAAAGGCTACGGTGGCTTCCACGTTGCAGCATCCACCACAAAAGACAAGCCGCTTATCAAGCTCCGCAGAGTCAAGCATCGAAGCCAAAAACCATTTGCCATAATGGCTAGAGATCTGAAAGCCGTCCGATCTTTCGCCAAGCTAAGCCGTGCAGAAGCTAGGCTTCTATTGTCTTACGCTCGTCCTATAGTGCTACTGAATAAGAGCGAAGACTACTCTCTCTCTTCGCTTGTTGCGCCTCAACTGCACAACGTCGGCGTCATGTTGCCCTACACCGGCTTGCATTACATGCTTTTTGACAAGACAACAGAACCAGCCTTCGTCATGACAAGCGCCAACCCCCCCAACCAGCCCATAATAAAAGACAACGAAGAAGCGCTCCGGACACTTGGAGAGACTGTTGACTACTTCCTTTTTCATAATAGGGAAATAGCCCATCGATGCGACGACTCCGTCATCCGCATGCATGGCGAAAACAGCGTTTTCATAAGGCGCTCAAGAGGCTATGCCCCAGCCCCAATAACTTTAAGGAAAAAGGCAAAAAGGCAGGTTCTCAGCCTAGGCGGAGAACTAAACACCACCGTATGCATACTGCACGAGGACAAGGCGTTTCTGTCTCAGCACATAGGCGACGTGGAAAACGTGGAAACACGAAGCTTTCTTGAAAACGCAACAAGCCATCTTATTCACCTAACAAACAGCAAGATTGAATCAGTAGCCTGCGATCTCCATCCAAAGTTCATCACAACAAAATTGGCACAGCAACTCGCAGAAAAAAACCGCTGGCACCTCGTCCAAGTGCAGCACCACCACGCGCACGCAGCCGCCCTGATGGCTGAACACAACGTTGACGACATCGTATGTGTATGCTGCGACGGATACGGCTACGGCGCAGACGGCGAGGCATGGGGCGGTGAAATCCTCTTTTGCAGACAAGAAGAGTTCAGTTTCAAACGCCTAAGCCGCTTAGAAGAGCAGCCCTTAGTAGGAGGAGATTTGGCAACCCGCTTTCCGATTCGGATCGCTGCTGGAGCACTTTACGGCAAAACCGAAGTCAAAGAGTGGCTCCTTGAAAACAGCAAACACCTACCTCACGGCAGAAAAGAAGCTGAAACAATTCTAAATCAACTAGAGAAAGAAACAGGGCTCTTCAAAACCACAAGCTGCGGCAGAATTCTCGACGCTACCGCTGCAATATTAGGCGTGTGCTACGAACGCACCTACGAAGGTGAACCCGCCATGAAGCTGGAGTCAATCGCGCTACAGGGAAAAAGGGTTCTAAAGCAGAAACCAAAAATAAAGAATGACATCCTAGACACAACTGAAATTTTGGCAGAAGTGTTTGAGAAGAGAAACAAGCATTCAGCAGCCGACCTAGCCTGTTCTATTCACATATACCTTGCAGAGGGACTAGCAGAACTTGCCGTTGCCCACGCATCAGTTAACAACGTCAAAACAATAGGTTTCTCAGGCGGAGCCGCATGCAACCAGATCCTTACCTCCGCAATGCGCCGAAAGGTGGAAGCCGCGGGCATGCACTTCCTCGTTCACAAAACGATTCCTCCAGGAGACGGCGGTGTCTCCTTTGGTCAAGCAGTAGCCGTCGGCTTTTCCAATCTTGAGCCATAAGCGATTTATTACCCCTTTCCCTTGGAATAATCACAGATGGCTATGTGTTTGGCGATTCTAGGCAAAATCGTGAAAATCAATGACAGCCATGCGCAGGTGGATTTCGGTGAAGGCGTCCTTAGAGAGGTTAACATAACTCTCGTCGAAGCCCGCGTAGGCGACTATGTTCTGGTTCACGCCGGCTACGCCATTCAGGTTCTTGAGGAAAAAGAGGCGTTAGAAACCCTAAACCTCTGGGACGAGATTCTTCGCTCAGAAACAGAAATTGAATAACTGTAAAAGTTGAATCGGAAATGGATGAAAAACGACTTTTCAGAAACCCCGATCTGGCGAAACGTATAGCCGAAAAAATCAGCAAACTTGCGCCACGAGACGAACCAGTGAAAATCTGCCATGTCTGCGGCACGCATGAGTGGACAATAACGCACTTCGGCATCCGCAACATGCTTCCCCCAACAGTAGAAGTTATTGCAGGTCCAGGCTGCCCTGTCTGCATAGTCCCTGCATCTGAGATCGACGAAGCCGTAAAGATCGCGGAAAAAGACGTCACGATCACCTGCTTTGGAGACATGCTCCGTGTCCCGGGATCCGCTATGTCGCTTCTGGACGCCAAAGCCAAAGGCGCCGACGTCCGTATAATTTACAGTGCAGGTGACGCGGTTAAGATGGCTAAGAAGTCGCGTGACAGGGAATTAGTGTTCTTCGCCATCGGTTTCGAGACGACGGCGCCTTCAACCGCCGTAGAGATGCTAAGCAGTCCGCCTAGAAATCTCAGCTTCCTTGTTTCGCATCGAGTGATTCCGCCTGCTATGAAGTTGCTTGCTGAGATGAAAGACCTAAGCCTAAATGGATTCATTGCACCAGGCCACGTCAGCACGGTGATTGGGCTAGAGCCGTACGAAGTCTTTCCCCAAGAATACGGTTTGCCAACAGTCGTAGCAGGCTTCGAGCCTCTTGACGTACTTTTCGGAGTCTATACAATTTTAAAACAGATCAACGAAGGAAAGCCGCGGCTGGAGAACGAATATTCACGGGTTGTCCGCAGAGAAGGCAACGTTAAAGCGCAAAAACTGATGAAGCAAGTCTTTAGCGTGGCGGATGGGAAATGGCGAGGACTTGGCACAATAGCTTTCTCAAAGCTTGTGCTTCGGGAAGAATTCACTGCCTATGACGCTCGCGTAAAGCATGAAGTGCGCATAGCTGAAGGCGTTGACTCCCATCCAGGCTGCATGTGCCACTTGATAATAGTAGGCAAGTCAAAACCAAACGAATGTCCCCTCTTTCTGAAGGCTTGCAGACCAGAGAAGCCTGTGGGCGCCTGCATGGTGGGTACCGAGGGGACGTGTCGGATATGGGCGAAGACAATAAATAGGCAATCGCGCGTAATAGAATAATTGTGAGTTCGATGTCTGAGGATACGGCAGATCTTCGAGAGAGAATCGTTAAGCTTGAAGTGAAACTAGAAGAGCTTAACAAGCGTGTAGATAATATTGCTAACTATGTAAGAGAGCTATATAATTACCTACAGAAAAAAGGATAAGAATAGTTCGAATAGCTCTTTCATGTCAGAATCAGTTAAAGAAGCGCTACTTATCATCATGTTTTCAAATAGGCAGAAAAGCTTTTATCCAAAGAGGGTCAAATCCGCTTCAGAGGATTAAAAATGAGCGTAGAATCAAACAAGTCGATAGGCGGCATTGGTGCACTGTTGATTGCCATAGGATTCTTTATCCCGTTTCTCACCTTGGTCGGGATAATACTGGTATTCATTGCTCTTAAAGGGATGGCTGATGCATACGGCGAAAGCGGCATATTTCAAAATGCACTATACGGAATTATCTTCCTTATCGTGGGCACAATTGCAAGCATTGTCGTGTTGATGGGTGCTTTCTTCGGGTTAGGCTGGTCGATGACCACAATGGATTATACAGATGTCGCAAACTTGGGGGCGTTCTTTGGCACGATAATAATCGCTTTAGTCATACTCTTCGTGTTCTACTTGCTTTCTGCATTATTCTTCAAGAAATCATTTGACAGCTTAGGCGAGAAGAGTGGAGAAAAACTCTTCCACACTGCTGGGATGCTAATGCTTGTGGGAGCAATTCTGACAATTGTTGGAATAGGCTTGATAATACTGCTAATCGCTTGGATAATAGCGGCAATAGCTTTCTTCTCAATGAAAGCCACAGGTCCACAACAAGCGCCACCAGCACCACCACCCCCACCATAAGCTCCACCAAGTTTTTTTATTATCCATTTTCTTTTATAGCAACTAAATTACAAAAACAGCTTTGCTTAACATATTCTTGGAATTGGGTCGCCTACGGGCCTCGGCACTATTCTTTTTCCACCAACCACCGTCTGCATGGCTACGCCAGCGAATTCTCTCGTAACTTCGCCGATTACCTGCGCTTCTCTGCCCTCTTCGGTTTCCCGCAGAAAGGCTAATGCTTCTTGCGCTTTTTCCTTGACTATGCCTATGATCATTTTTCCCTCATTTCCTATCTCGAGAGGATCCAGTCCCAGCATTTCACATGCTGCTTGGACGTCTTCTCTTATGGGTATCTTCTTTTCTTGTATCAGTATGCCGATGTTTGATTTTTCGCTTAGCTCGTTGAGGGTGTCTGCCAGTCCGCCTCTTGTTGGGTCTTTCATGCTTACGATGCCTCCGACTTCGCTTAGCAAGTGCTGAATAAGGCGGTTCAGAGGTTTTACGTCGGATTTTATGTTGCTTCCGAAGTTTAATCCTTCTTGAGCCGAAAGGACAGCTATGCCGTGATCTCCAATGGTTCCTGTTAAAATTATCTTATCGCCTTCAGCAAGATTTGAATCCAAAACCCAGCGTGCCTTGAAGCTTGGTCTGAACCGCTTTACTACTTGGAGATTTTTTTCCAGCGCATGGGTTCTTCTGCCGATTCCCGAGACATTGATTACGCATCCGCCTAGGCTTCCTCTCTCAACGACCTTGGTGTCGCCTGTAACTATGTTAACGCCGGCTTCGCTGCAAGTGTTTTTCATGCTTGCCAAGATGCGCTCGAAATCTGTAAGCGCCAAGCCCTCTTCGAGTATGAAGCCGCAGGCTAAAGCGTAGGGTTCAGCGCCTAGAGCTGAGATGTCATTGACTGTGCCAGAAACCGATAAACGTCCAATGTCTCCGCCTGGAAAGAAAATGGGTTTGACGGCGTGGGAATCGCTTTTTAGAACTGTGTCTCCTACGACTGCTGCGTCGTCTAAGGCTTCAAGTGGGATTTCCGCATGGCTTGTTCCTCCGAAATATTTGAGGATACACTTTTTAACTAGGTCATGCATGACCGTGCCGCCGGCGCCATGCAGCATTGTTATATGCTCATTTTTTCCGCTCATTTTGGTTCCCTATTCTTGCTACCCTAGACTAATGCCAAACATAAATGCATCGCAGAACTTTTTTCAGAGAATATTAACCAACCGCTTTTTAAATAGAAACGTTGTTTCTAGCAAGCTATGAGAGAAGCCTATGGATACATGACTATTGTGGCTGCATCTGTGGTCTGGGGAACTATGGGTATTTTTGGAAAGCTGGCGTTTAATTATGCGATTAGCCCTGCTACGCTGATTGCGTTAAGGCTTCTTACATCTTCTCTAACCCTTGTAGTTTTAACTTTCTTTTTTAGAAGAGAACACTTTCTCGTCCATAGAAGAGATTTGCCTCTGCTTTTAGTTCTTGGCGTGTTTGGCACTGCGCTGCAAAGATTAACCTATTTCTATGCAATAGAGTTGACCACGGTCACTATGGCGGCAGTTCTTTTTTACACGTATCCAATTTTCGTTACACTCTGCGCCTCACTTTTATTCAAGGAGAAGATCACGCTAACAACCGTTCTAGCCATTGTCTCCGCGTTTATCGGCGTTGCACTTGTTGTAAAAGCCTATGCATATTCTTCAATGAGCACAAATGTTCTGGGAATAGCCGCAGGACTGCTCTCAAGCATATTTTTCGTTGCTTTCTTCTTCATTGCCAAGAACTTTAGAAACAAATATTCAAGTTGGACTTTGATCCTCTACGGTGACACCATAGGCGCCGCAATGTTGTCTCCCATAATTGCTTCATCCGTTTCTGAAATAGCTGTTTTTCCCCTTCAGCTTTGGCTTCTTGTGTTGGTTATAGCTTGGTTTCCGTCTTTGGTCGGGTACCTTCTTTATTCTCATGCACTTAAACATGTTAAATCGTCGAAGGGAAGCATACTTTCCGTGGCAGAACCATTATCCGCAGCAATGTTCTCTGTAGCTGTTTTCGGAGAAACCTTCGAGCCGTTGCAGCTCTTGGGTGCCGCGCTTGCGTTAACTGGCGTGGTGCTGCTCTTTTATAAGCCTAAATTAGGATAGTTGTATATGTTAAATCAGATAAGAGCGCATGCTCCCGTTGAGGTTAACCCTCTTAGCATGAGATGAAGCGCGGTTTGAAAACCAAGATCATTGACATAACAGAAAAACGAGAATATGAAAGATACCTTTACCGGTGCTTCGCACCTATGCCTTTTAGAAAATATCACGGTAGGCAAAAGTATCTTGAACGTGCCATTCCAGTAGGGTTTTGCAAGAAGCTCTTTATTGCCAACGGCAATGCGGTTGGACAGATCGAGTATGCTCCTGCAGAGTCGTCTGGCTATCCTATCACAGGCAACAATGTTGTAGTCATGAATTGTATCTGGGTTCTTAGAAAAGCAAAAGGGCACGGATTCGGACAGCTTCTACTTAAAGCCATGCTACAAAGCCAGAGAAACGTTGAAGGCTTCGCAACTATTGCTCTGGAAAACCATTGGAGCCCTTGGCTTGTCAAGGGGCAAATGGAGAAGCTTGGATTCAGATCAATAAATTACCTTACTGTTTCTCACACAATAAAGCGACCGCAACATGTCTTTAATGTTCACTTGATGTGGATGCCGATAAAGGAAGACGCGAGTTTTCCTGAATGGGACAAGAAAAAGCTTCTACAAGGCATAACCTTCTGCATGGCTCATCCACTGTATCGCTGTGAGAAATGTAAAGGAGACTTGCTGAAGGTAACATAACTGCTTCCCATGACCATGACCCGTTTGAGGAATGGTGCATTAAGGCTTTTTTCGCTTCTAAATCTCTCTAGAAGGAGTAAAATCTGTCTGAAACCATTTTCAGTTAACGGAAAACAATATAAATCGCTGTAGCGCTGTTCAATTGCACAATTGGAGAGAACATGGATTGCCCAAATGGGGATACTCAATAACAGAAGAAGAACTAGATCCGGAGAAAACAGTCAAAGCAAGCGGACGCGAGGCTAGAGTATCCCATAAGGCAGCACGCGAAGTATGCAGAACGATCAAGGGAATGATGCTTACAAAGGCCAAAAGCTATCTCAAAGCCGTTGCAGAAAAGAAAAAGCCTGTTCCATTTACAAGATATGAAAAGAAGGCGGGACACCGCCACGGACTAGAGAAGGCTCATGCTGGCCGATACCCCATTAAAACAGCCAAATATATACTGAAGATTCTCCAAGGCGCTGAAGCAAACGCGGAAAACAAGGGACTTGACACTGACAGAATGCGCATAGTTCACGCTGCCGCATATCTTGGATTGAAGGTGAAGCGGTACATGCCAAGAGCGCAGGGAAGAGCCACGCCGAAGTTCCAGACCTTAACCCATATTGAGATAGCACTTGAAGAGAAGCCTGAAACAGGGGAACCCGCGTAATGGCGATCGTTAAGCATTTTATAAGCGAATCAATGAAGAAAACCGAGATTGACGAGTTTTTGCAGAAAAAACTTGAGCGAGCAGGATACGGCGGAGTATCTATCTCGAAAACACCTCTCGGCACTCACATAGTAATCTATGCAATGCGCCCAGGCCTAGTTATAGGGCGAGGCGGAGAAACCATAAGAGAACTGGCATCCCTTTTAGAGGAGAAATTCAAAGTTCCCAACCCGCAAATCTCTGTTTCCGAAATCGAAATCCCTGAATTAAACGCTTATGTTGTAGCCTCTAAGACTGCAGGCGCCTTAGAAAGAGGAGTCCACTTTAGGCGAGCAGGCTTCTGGGCTCTGAATCAAGTTATGGAAGCCGGCGCACTAGGCGCCGAGATCATAATAAGCGGGAAGCTGAGAACTGAAAGAGCAAGATTCGAAAAATTCCGTGCAGGCTACATGCCGAAGTGCGGAGACCCTGCCCTGAAGAATCTTCGAAAGGCCGAAGTCCATGTCCAGCTAAAACCAGGAATTTTTGGAATTCGGGTTAGAATAATGCCTCCTGATGCCAAGTTTCCTGACAGATTTAGAATAGTAGAAGCTCTGCCTGAATCCAAGGAAATGCCTGCAGAAGAGGAGTCTCAAAAAGAGGAGCCAGCACTTGAGGAGCACAAGCCTGAAGCAGAAGCGGTTGCATCAGAAGAAGACATTGAGAAAGCAGGCGGAGAAGAAGAGGGGGCGGCGGAGTAAATGCCAATACTTAGGGTGAAAGAAATTCGTGACATGTCTTCTGAAGATCGGGCTCAGAAGCTAAAAGAGCTTAGAACAGAGTTTATGCGCATGAAAACAATGATCGGGGCGGGCGGAACCGTGGAGAATCCTGCAAGAATAAAAGAGCTACGGAGAACGATTGCTCGGCTGCTTACGATAGAGAAGGAGCAGCAAAGTCAGCCTGCCGCCGCAAGGAAAAAGAGAGTGAGGAAGAAAAAGTGAAAGTGTCTCCCGACGTTGTCCGCTACGAGTTTATCGGAACAGAAGCCAAGATTGCCAGAAGCTGTCAGTCTTCCTACGTCGGCGTCTGCGGCAAAGTCATAGACGAAACAAAAAACACTTTCACGCTTCTAGATAAGGAGAAAAAGAGAGTAATAATCAAGAATTCAGCTGTTTTCCACTTCAAGTTTCCAGACGGAACAGTAGTTGAAATCGATGGCGGTCTCCTTGTGGGAAGACCTGAAGACCGTCTTAAGAAAACTATTAGGAGGCTTTGGTGATGTCTCTTGTTTTCAAAAAGCCCAAAAAAACATGCAGTGACCGCAACTGTCCTTTTCACGGAGAACTTCCTGTAAGAGGACGGGTTCTTGACGGAATAGTTGCGAGTTCCAAGATGGATAAGACAGTTGTCGTTGAGCGAGACTATCTTCAGTACGTTCCAAAGTTCATGAGATATGAACGCCGGAGAAGCAGAATTCCATCGCATAATCCGCCGTGCATCGATGCCAAGGAAGGCGACCGCGTTAGAATTGCAGAGTGCCGTCCAATAAGCAAGACAGTGTCTTTCGTGGTTATGGAGAAGCTTGAGGAGAGATAGGAATGGCGGCAAAAGCAAAGCAGAGAGCATTAACTGCGGCGGGAACCATGGGACAGACACCTAAGATTTCTAGAGGTCTTCCTACAGGCTCGACGCTAAGATGTGCCGATAACACTGGCGCAAGAGAACTGCGGCTGGTGCAGGTGATGGGCTACAAGGGGCGTCTGCGTCGCTATCCATCAGCACACGTAGGCGACCGAGTTACGGTTTCAGTAAGGCAGGGCACACCAGACATGAAGAAGAAGATTTTCCAAGCAGTCATCATTAGGCAAAGAAAGTCCTTCAGAAGATCTGATGGTGTCTGGATAAAATTTGAGGATAACGCCGCCGTGATAATCACTCCAGAAGGCGAGATGAAAGGCTCTGAAATCCGTGGGCCGGTCGCAAAAGAAGCAGCTGAGAGATGGCCTAGAATTGCAAGCGCATCCAGCATAATTGTCTAGGAGGAAAAAGAATGCAAGCCGCTAAACCTGTAACTAATCCTTCAAAACAGAGGAAAATGGTTTTTAGAGCGCCAGATCATAGACGCCAGAAACTCTTTGCCTCACCACTTTCGCCGGAACAGAAGGCTGCTCACGGAATTAGAACAATACCCGTTCGAAAGGGCGACACTGTGAGGATAATGCGAGGCGACCATAAGGGCTTCGAAGGAAAAGTTTCCAGCGTAGACAGAGCAAGATACAGAGTTTACGTTGAAGGTTTGACACGTGAAAAAGTAGACGGAACTACAATACCCGTACCGATTCATCCATCCAAGGTACAAATCACAAACCTTGTTTTAGATGATAAGTGGAGAAAGCAGGTTGTGGAACGAAGGCAGATAGCTCGCAAAGAAATGGAAGCAGCCGTCGAGAAACCAGCTAGGAAGCCTTCAAAGAAGCTTGAAGTCGAAAAAGAAGTTGCCGAAGAGAAGCCTGTAGCAATTGAAGAAAAACCGAAGAAGCCTAGAAGAAGAGCTGCGAAAAAGCCGGCTAAAAAGAAGCCTAAAGAAGAAGCTGCAGCAGAAGCAGAAAAGGCAGAAGCCGAAGAAGAAAAGCCGAAACCACGTAAAACACGAACCAAGCGGACAACCGCAAAGAAAACTAGAGGAGGAGAATAGATTTGGGCAAGAAAGGCGGATCAACAGGACTAAAGCGTGGGCCGGCTCCGAGATTTTGGCCGATTAAAAGAAAAGAATTCGTATGGGTTGTTAAACCCTCCGCAGGGCCTCATCCTTTGAGCGAGTGCCTACCTCTTGCCGTCGTGCTACGTGATATTCTCGGCTTTGCAAAAACAAGAAAAGAGTCTAAAGCCATCGTTTCGCAGGGAAAAGTGCAAGTTAATGGAAGAATCATCCGCGATGATATCTTTCCCGTCGGCCTTATGGATGTTATCTCCCTACCCGATATAGGAAAGAATTTCCGCGTTTTACCCTCTCCCAAAGGTCTTGTTTTAAACCCTATTGCCAAGGAAGAGGCAAGCTTTAAGCTCTGCCGCATCGAAAACAAAAAAATCCTAGACCACGGGCATGTGCAAGTAAACTTGCATGACGGTTCCAATAGCTTAGTAAAAGTTGCTGATCCTAAAAACCCGCAGGAAGACATCTACGAAACCCTTGACACATTGAAACTAAGCCTTCCGGACATGCAAGTTCTTGAACACTTGAAAGTCAAAGAGAAGAATTATGCGATAATAACCAAAGGAAAAAACATAGGCAGACATGGCAAGATCTTGGAAATCGAAAAAGCTGAGGGAAAAAAGCGGAGAAACGCCTTGGTGACCATCGAGGATGAGCGAGGCGAGCGTTGTCAGACGGTTCTCGACTTCGTGATGGTGGTAGGCGAGGAGAAACCGCTTATAGCTATGCCGGAGGCAACACAGGTTGTCTGAAGATGACATTCGCAAAAAGTGGGAAGAGCATCCCATGCTTAAGCCTAGAATTGAGAAAGTAGTCGTTAACATAAGTGTGGGAAAGTCAGGTGAACCACTGGAAAAAGCCACCAAAGTCCTCAAGGAGCTTACCAATCAAAACCCATGCAAGCGAAAAGCAAAAAGTACAGTAAGAGACTTCGGAATCAGAAAAGGCGAACCAATAGCATGCATAACCACACTGAGAAAACAGAGTGCCATAGATTTTCTCAAGAAAGTGCTTCCAGTAATAGATAACAAGATCTCTGAAAAAAGTTTTGACAAGCACGGCAATTTCTCCTTTGGCTTGAAAGAACACATCGAAATACCCGGCGTAAAATATGACCCTGAAATCGGAATATTCGGCATGGACATCTGCGTCTCCCTAAGCCGGCCAGGATACCGTGTTAAGAACCGTCGACTTAGAAGTGCCAAGATCGGTGCCAAACATGTCCTTACACCAGAGGAAGCAATGTTGTTTGCAAAAGATGCTCTGGGAGTAGAAATCGTGCAGAGTTGAGGAGGAAGTTGATTTGGGAAAAGAGAAGCCTAGAAAAGAAAGAAAATTTGGTAAGGGAGCGAGACCGTGCAGCAGGTGCGGCGCATATGGGCCTGTGATCCGACGTTACAATTTATATTTATGTCGGCATTGTTTTAGGGAAGTGGCAAAAAAACTCGGCTTCAGAAAATATGAGTGATTGAGGAAAGAACGATGGACACGCTGTCAAACGGCTTAACCGCGATAATGAACAACGAGATGCGCAACAAACGCGAGTGTGTGATTAGCCCTGCCTCTAAGCTTCTGGGTAGAGTATTCAGGATAATGCAGCTTAACGGCTATATCGGCGAATTCGAGTTCATAGACGATGGGCGGTCTGGCAAGTTCAAAGTCCAACTTCTAGGAAGAATAAACAAGTGTGGCGCCATAAGACCACGTTTTTCTGTCAAAGTAGACGAATTCGAGGAATGGGAGAAAAAGTTCCTGCCCTCAAGAGAAATAGGCATAATAGTCATCTCGACCCCGAAAGGCGTACTTTCTCACAAGGAAGCCGTTGAAAAGAACACAGGAGGCAAACTGCTAGCGTTCGTCTACTAGGAACACCGGTGACTCATATGCGTGCCGTAGAAGTCTCAAGAACCGTTCAAGCTCCAGATGATGTAGAGGTAACTCTTGAGGGACGAAAAATAACAGTCAAAGGCGTTAAAGGAACACTAACTCGCGACTTTGCCTACGCACCGGTGTCACTCTCTATCGACGGAAAAACTATTCGTATTTGGGCTGAATGGCCAAGCAAGAAAGAAGCAGCTCTTGTAGGCACAGTTTGCTCACATATTCAGAACATGATAAAAGGCGTAAGAACAGGCTTCACGTATAAGCTTAAAATTGTGTTTTCTCACTTCCCGATCTCAGCCAAAATAAAAGATAAAACTGTTTTGATTGAAAACTTTACAGGCGAGCGAAACCCCAGAAAAGCCAAGATCATAGGCGACGCGCAGGTTAAAGTTCAAGGCGAAGACCTTCTCGTTCAAGGCATAAACTTGGAAGACGTAAGCCAAACAGCCGCAAACATTGAACAAGCAACCAAAGTGAAAAGAAAAGATCCACGGATCTTCCTAGACGGCATCTATGTGTACGAGCGAAGCGAGGTCATGTAAATGGCAGAACAGCAAAAACCCGTCAGCCATAAAGCATTGAAGTTGAGGACGCGAGCAAAAAGAAGTAAACCCAAATTTGTGAAACCTGAAAGCTGGAGATATGTGCGCCTAAGTGAGAACTGGCGAAGACCGAAGGGTCTGGACCATAAGATGCGGAGAAAATTCAAAGGCTGGCCTGCGACGGTTAACACAGGTTACAGAGGACCAAAAATCGCCAGAGGCCTTCATCCATCAGGATACAAAGAAATACTCGTCCACACAGTTGAAGAACTCAGGAAGGTTGATCCTGAAACCCAAGCAGTGAGAATTGCTCATGTGGTTGGGCGAAGGAAAAGGCTGGAAATGCTTGTTGAAGCACGAAAAAAGAAGATCAAGGTCTTAAACATCAAAGAACTCAAAGAACTGAAGAAAGAACCAGAAAAAGAGGAAGCTGAAAAACCCGAAGAAGAAGAGGAACCAGAAGAAATCAAAGCAGAAACTCCGGAAACGACAGAAAAAAAGCCCAGTCGCGAGAAAAAGGCAAAGAAGCCTAAGGAGAGGTCGAAGGAGTAATGGTTGATCTCAAGAGCCAACGGCGTCTTTCTGCGCAAATACTGAAGGTTGGGCAGAACAGAGTTTGGATGGATCCTGAAAAAATCGATGATATTGAGGCAGCCATAACTCGCGAGGAAATTAGAAAGCTGATCCACGAGGGAGTAATAAAGTCTCTGCCGGAGAGAGGGATAAGCCGGTCTAGAGCAAGACTAGTACACAAACAGAAAAAGAAGGGAAAGCGCAAGGGTCCAGGAAGCAGAACAGGCTCCGCGGGAGCAATAGTGACCCAGAAAGAGGCGTGGATGCGCAAGATTCGAGCTTTGAGAAAACGTCTACGGGAGCTTAAAGTCAGCAGGACCATTACTGAAAGCAACTATCGAAAACTCTACAAAATCGCAAGCAGCGGGAGATTTGCGTCAGTAGCGGAGTTAGAGCGCTATCTAAAGTCTCATGACCTTTGGAGGAAGCGTTAATGGCGAAGAGTTCCCGTTACTGTGCACCCTTTAGGAGAAGACAAGAAGGGAAAACCGATTACAGAACAAGAAGGGCATTGATCCTTTCCGGTCAGCCTAGACTAGTAGCAAGAGCCTCTATCACCAACATTTTAGCACAGGTAATTGCTGCTAAGCCACATGGCGATGAGGTTCTAGTTTCTGCTCAAAGTCGAGAGCTTGAAAAATATGACTGGAAAGCGCCGAGAGGAAATATTCCAGCAGCGTACCTGACTGGTCTTCTATGTGGCTTGAAAGCTAAGGCAAAGGGCATCGAAAACGCAGTTTTGGACATCGGGCTGCAATCACCTTCGAAAGGCGCAAGAATTTTCGCGATACTGAAAGGCGTTGTAGACGCAGGAGTAGAACTTCCATACGGCGAGGAAAAGTTGCCTGACGAAAAAAGGATAGCGGGCGGACACATTGCAGAATACGCGAAGAGCCTAGCATCTGAAGCAGAAGAATATCAGTCCAGATTCTCGCAGTACCTAAAACAGGGGGTTACTCCTGAAAAGCTTCCTGAACATTTTGCAAAAGTAAAGAAAGACATACTTGCCGCTTTCAAAAGCGGAGGCAAAAAGAAATGAGCCGAAGAGAAAGAGATCGTTCACCTGAGAGGATGGAGCAATGGGTGCCGAGAACCCGTCTTGGAAAAATGATTCAAGAAGGCAGAATTGCCTCTATTGAAGAGGTTTTCATGGCAGGAATGAAGATAAAAGAGCCACAGATTGTTGACGCGCTCCTTCCAGACCTGCAGGAAGAAGTAATAAACATAAACTTGGTTCAAAAACAGACAGATGCCGGCGAAAAATCCAGATTTAAAGCAATAGTTGCAGTTGGAAACCGAGATGGCTACATAGGTTTAGGCGCTGCAAAAGCAAGTCAAGTGCGAAATGCTATCGAAAAAGCAGCGGCAGAGGCAAGGCTGAACATCGTTCCAGTGCGAAGAGGCTGCGGGAGCTGGGAATGCGGCTGCGGAAAACCGCATTCAATACCCTTTGAAGTTGAAGGCAAAACAGGCGGCGTGCGAATAGTAATTGTTCCTGGTCCCCGGGGCTTAGGTGTTGTTGCAAGCGAAGTTTCCAAGGTCATTTTGGGGCTCGCGGGAGTTAAGGACTGCTGGACCCGAAGCTATGGTTCAACAAGAACTGTTCCCTCTTTCGCCTACGCGGTTTTTGACGCATTGCGACAGACGTACACTCTTATCACGCCTACGGATTGGGTGAGGTAAAGTGGCTGAAGACGCTACACAACGCAGATGCATCATTGCTGTAAGGGTTCGCGGAACAATAAGTGCCCGGCGCGAAGCCAGAGAGACATTGCAGATGCTTAGATTGACACGGAACAACCGTGCCGTTCTGATAGATAACCGTCCTGCTTTCGTTGGTATGCTTAACGTTGTCCGTGCATACGTCACATGGGGAGAAGCCTCCAAGGAAACTGTGATGCTTCTATTAAGCAAAAGGGGAAGACTCGTCGGCGACAAGAAACTTACAGAAGAGTATCTGCAGAAAATTAGCTACAAGTCGATTGAGAAGCTAGCAGATGCTCTGTTTAATTGCAAAGCCGAATACTGGAAGCTGCCTCAAATTCAGCCTTACTTTAAGCTGCATCCACCCACAAAGGGCTTCAAAGGCAACATAAAAAGAAGCTTTACCAGTGGCGGAGAACTCGGCTACCGAGGCGCCGAAATTAACGCGCTTGTAAACCGCATGCTCTAAGATGTTGCCAAGCAACTTTTTTCGTTGCGATACATTTTATAGTTGCTTCTGCTATTCTTCGTGTGCAACGGAAATGGGAGAGGGCAAGATTGAGCGCTAAATGGCGAAGAAGCAGGAAACGTTCACAATGGTTTGAAAAAGCTCTTAGAAAAACAAAAAAACAGAAGATCTCGCAAACATTCAAGGCTTTGGAACTTAAAAGAAAACCTTTTGCCTACAAGTATAGAGTTCCGCGAGCTCTTGGGGGAAGAAAATGCAGGGAGCCAGAGCCTCTTATAGACATTCTCGAGAGTGATAAAGAAATCACGGTGGTCGCGGAGATCGTCGGTTACGCCATGGAAAATATACGTATCAACGTCAAGAATCAGCGTTTGACGCTTTCTGCTGAGACGTCTGACCGCAAGTACTATAAAAGTTTAAATCTTCCTAATAGAGTGATTCCAAACACAATTCGCACAAACCATAAAAACGGCGTACTTGAAATACGCCTGAAAAAAAGCGTTGAAGAAAAGCCCATTGACAAGTTAGCAGGTTAGAACATGCCGCATAGACTTAGAAAACACCGCAAGAAGCGTGGCTCAAGAACCGAAGGCTACGGCAGAGTAGGTCAGCACCGTGACACCGGCTCGAAAGGCTTCAGAAAATCAGGGCGCCACAAGAGAGGATGGTCTTGGGTTCTGAGATACGAGCCAGACTATTTTGGCAAGAAAGGCTTCACGTCGCCTAAAAGTCTCAAACAGAAAGTGAAGACAGTAAACGTGGGAAGGCTTGATGAAATAGCTGAAAAACTATCTGAGAAAACTGAGGAAAACAAGCTTCTCGTAGACCTTGGACGACTAGGCTACACAAAACTCCTTGGAACAGGCAAAGTTACCAAACCACTTATTGTTAAGGTGCAATCTTCTTCGAGATCTGCTGCTGAAAAAATAGAAAAAGCCGGAGGACAACTCTTAACAGAAACTCGGGAACAAGGAGAGTAGTTGCTAAATCATGGCCGGCCGTTTCCTAAGCCTGTTCAAGCCTATCGCAAGAGTTATTCCAGAAGTAAAGCCCCCTGAACGGCGAGTCAGATTCAATGAAAAAATCTTCTGGACCGCTATCGCACTTATAATTTACCTAGTTATGGCGCAGGTTCCGCTTTATGGTGTGTCATCCGCGCCTGAGGGTGAGCTTGCAGCACTTAGAACTATATTTGCCTCAACGCGGGGCACATTAATGGAGTTAGGTATCGGCCCCATAGTTACGGCGGGACTGATATTGCAGCTTCTGGTTGGTTCCGCGATGATTCAGTGCGACATGTCTAATCCTGAAGACCGAGCACTTTTCACGACAGCTAGCAAAGTTTTCTCCATTGTACTTACAGGTGTTCAGGCATCCGCCTACATAATTGGCGGCATGTACGGTCAACTAGCGGGAACAACGGCATTGATGGTGTTTCTCCAGCTCATAGCCGTGGGAGTGATCGTGCTTCTGCTTGATGAATTGGTGCAAAAAGGCTGGGGCTTCGGCAGCGGCATTAGTTTGTTCATTATGGCTGGAGTGGCTCAAAGCATCTTCTGGGACTGCTTTGGTGTGGCGGGACCGATGTCTGATGCCAACACTTTCGGCGCGTTTATAGCGCTTCCCCAGATGATTCCGAAAATAATGAGTGGTGCACAAGTCTCGAACACGACAAGCACGTGGTCGTGGGTAAACGTTTTCATAAGACCAGAGGATCCAACATTGCCCGCTATGTTTGGTTTTATTGCAACAATCGTTGCGTTTCTAGTTGTGATCTACATGGAGGGCGTCAGAGTCGAGTTACCCTTGTCTTACGCGGGATACAAGGGATATCGTAGCCGGTACCCGATTAAGCTACTTTACGTGTCTAACCTTCCAGTAATTTTTGCCTCCGCATTATTTGCGAATGTCTACTTCTTCTCACAGATTCTTTGGAGCAACTTCAACCAGAACAACAGTAATTTCTGGCTTAATCTTCTCGGGCAGTATGAACGCTATACGCCTCCAGGAAGCACCCAGCCCACTATCCGCCCCATTAACGGTCTAGTTTACTATGTGACTGCACCCCGTAGCTTCGCAAGTGTAATGGAACATCCTGAACAAGCCATAGGGTACCTTTTAATATTGGTTGGTTTTTGTGTTGTGTTCTCTCTCACTTGGCTGGAAGTCGGTGGTTTAGGCCCGTCAACCGTGGCTAAGCAGCTTGTGGATTCTGGAATGCAGATTCCTGGCTACCGACGGTCTGGGCAGGCTATCCAAGCAATTCTTCAACGTTATATTCCAGCTGTTACTGTTCTGGGCGGAATATTTGTTGGACTGGTTGCTGGAATCACTGATTTCTTCGGTGTTTTTGGTTCGGGAATGGGTATCCTGCTTTCGGTTGGGATAATCTATCAGTATTACGAGATACTCTTGCGGGAACGTGCTGCGGAAATGTATCCAGCCTTTAGAAGAATATTCGGAGGTTAACCCTGACGTCCCGGTTATCTCCCTATAGAATAGAATTCATCAATGCAAGTATCAAAGCTCAGGTGACAGAGTAGCCTTGCTTCAGAGCATACCAATATCAACCATATTCATACTTTCCTTAGCCGCGGGAGTTTCTCTGCTCACGTCGCTTGTAAATCGCCTTCTCTCCAACCCTGAAAAAACAAAAGCAATGCGCAAAGAGGTCTCAGAATGGAACACTGAACTTAGAAAAGCTCAAAAAGCAGGAGACAAAAAAACCTTGGAAAAGCTGATGAAGAAACAGCAACATATCATGCAACTTCAATCCAAGATGATGTGGCAATCAATGAAAGTGTCCCTGCTCTTTATTGTTCCTCTCATAATTATGTGGCAAATCCTTGGCGGCTTCTACACAACAACTGGGCCGGATGGACAACCCGCTTTGATCCACGTTGCCTATTTTCCAGGTGTGGGACCGTTAATTTCGCTTCCGCTCCTTGGAACTCTTGTCTCTCTTTTCTGGTGGTATCTCCTCTGCTCTTTCCTTTTTGGCACGATATTCTCGCACATATTTGGGCTTGTCGAGGTAAGTGAATAGTATGCCAAGACCCAGTTTGCGCACTCGAAGCAGAAAACGTGTTCAAAGACCAGCATCTGGCAAGGGAGTTTGTGTTCAGTATAAGAAGGAAATAGGAGCGAAGCCTCGGTGTCGTGTTTGTGGACAAGTGTTAGCGGGTTTTTCCAGCGAGTCTTCTCTGAGAATGCGCAAATCCAACAAGACCGCAAGAAGAGTTTCTCGTCTCCACGGTGGACGACTGTGCCATCTCTGCCTTAGAGCAAGTTTGAAAAAGGCTGCAAGAAGCATTTAACCAAATCTGGGACATGCAGATGACGAGGTTAAAATCAGCTGAAACAGCCGGAAAAGACGTAGTTATCTGCATTTGCGGCATGGCTGGAAGTGGAAAAAGCACAGTGGCGAAGAGGCTGGCTAAAAAATACGGGCTTCGATACTACTCTGGGGGCGATGCCCTGAAAGCCTTAGCCGCGGAAAAAGGCTACAAATCCGTTGAACGCGGCTGGTGGGAGACTGCTGAGGGACTGCATTTCCTTAAAAGAAGAGATGAGAACTCGAAGTTTGACTGCATCGTAGACAAGAGGCTCTTGAAAGAGGCAAAAAAAGGAAACATCATTTTAGACAGCTGGACTATGCCTTGGCTTTTGAAAAGTGGTTTCAAAATATGGCTGGAAGCGTCTCCTGAAAAGAGAGCTAAAAGAATTGGGCAGCGAGATCACTTAGACTTGGATAAAGCCCTCGTTGCCATGAGAGAGAAAGAGAAGCGCACTAAAACGATTTACAAGAGGCTCTATGGATTCAGTCTTGGAGAAGATTTTGCTCCTTTCCTTCTTATACTGGACACGAACTGCTTAAGCGCTGAAGAGGTATTTCGGGTTCTATGTATGGTAATGGATAACGTTATTTTAAAGAAAGGAATATCGCATTTATCCAAGCATTAGCACGCTGAAAATATGCCTTAGGGTCAAACTAGATCGTCTAATCTTGTTTCTCATGTTTATCCAAGGGAACCTATCGCGGTGATAGTAAATGGTGCCATAATGCTCAAAGCGAAGCCGCTTGCGAATGCGGTGACCGCCATTTCGTTCCCGCAGTAGTGGACCATGAGGGGCAATGTTGTGTCCATTGTAGTAGCTCCTCCAAAAGCTATCGGCATATACCTATCAATTTTTGCTGTGGCAGCCATCGTGACTATTGTTATCAGTTCTCTAAGCAAGTTGGCTATAAACCCCAACGCTCCCATCTCTGCTCCAAACATTTGCCCAGTTAAGGGACCAGCCAATGTGTACCAGCCGAATCCAGCGCTCACAGTTGCTGTTTCGACCATTCGAATTCCGAGGATGAGCCCGCTTATAGCTCCTCCCAATATGCTGCCGAACGCGATTGCAAGCGGTAATGCTAGAATTCTAGGTCCTTTTTTCTTCATTTTCTCTAGAGCGTCTCTGTCCTTGCCAAATGATAGCCCCATCATGAAAACCAAGAACACTAGAGAGGCATCAAATAGAAATCCGGCTGCTGAGTTGTCGAAAACTCCTAGATTGCTGTTTGCATAACCCGCTAATGCTCCAGTAGCAAGTGCTATGAGAATATACTTTATCACTCTATCTTCACCAAACGTTTAACCAGTAATGCAAATGCAGCACTGAGCAGCATAGAAATCAGCGCGATTAAAAGAGCGTTCCACCCAAAAATAGGCAGCGATCTAAGCAGTTCGCTGTTTGAGCCCAATGTAAATCCTAGAAAGAATATAAGAAGCATTATCGACGCGAAAATGGCTTTGCTTATACGCGCCTTGCTTTTTCCTCGCAGAAAGTAACCTAATGCTATTCCGGCGATCAGCACGACCATTAGATGAAACATGTGTTAACACTGGGATTGGCAGAATAAGTCTTAAGGTGAAAATAAGGTTAATCTTTTCCCAATCTTCTGTATATCTGCAAGCACGCGAGTTGAGTCGCTCTATGCTTAGTGATGGCGCTGTTGCAGTTGTTCTCTTAGGATGTCTAGGCTTCTTTATTCTTATCAATTCATGGAACATTGTATTCCGCAGAAGGGAAGGCGTCCCAAAGCGCTCTTCGACTCTAAACCCTTCTGGAGTTGCTCTCTGGATGGCAGCAATAGGTACGCTAGCATATTTCTTTGAGTTATTTGTTTATTGTTTTCTTGTCCTAGGCGGTCTTGGGTCTATTAATCCCCTCTCTCGGCAATTTGAGTCTTACATTTCAGTCGGCTTGCAGTTTTTTGGTTTTTGTCTAACTCTCGTCGGTCACTTAGTCTTTGACTGGAGTGTTATAGCAAGGGGAAAGTACGCTGTTTCGTGGAACATGTCTGAAAGCCACAAGCTAGTTACCTCAGGTCCCTACAGCTATGTGCGTCATCCATCATATCTCGGCTACATTCTCATGTTCGTAGGCTTGCCTCTGTTTCTGTTAAACCCGATTGCCCTCGTTCCCCTTGTAGGCGTTCCGGGCTATTACTGTGTAACTTACCAAGAAGAAAAGCTTTTGATAGAGCGTTTCGGAGAGAAGTATGTGGAGTATCAGAAAAGGACTGGGCGTTTTCTGCCAAAGCTTCGTTAGAATAGAGGTTTGGCAGGTTTTTCTTTGTCGAAATGTTTGTTAAAGATTTCATGGATTGCTTCTGGATGCTCGATTACAAACACATTTTCCATGGTTTTCAGTTTCCTCGTGTTGTCAGCGTCTTCCTTTCTGACATGTATATTTAATTCTCGTCCGTCTGGAAGTTTAGTGACAACTGTTCCTTCCTTCCAGTCTGAGGGAAGCACGTAAATTGCGATGCGAGCTTTCAAAGCCATCGCCGCCGCATTGCTCAGCATCGAATCCGCGATCCCGACCGCGATTTTCGCAACAGTGTTTGAAGTAGCCGGAGCAATTAGCAGAAACTTAAATAGTCCCAGCTGAAGTTGCCCAGCTAGAAAAGGCGAGTTAGCGTTCACTTCAACTGCCACTTTTCCAAAACTCATCTTCAAATCATCGAGCAGCCTATAGTATTTGGCAACTTGCTCGCCAGCTTTAGAAAGATAGACATTTATGTCCACTTCGTGTCCATAGAGCCTCTTAAGCTCTTTCATCATTTCTATAGTTTCATGCAACTTCTCTCCGCTGCCAGTGATTCCCCAAGCAACCCTTTTCTTTTTAGCTTTCAGCGGCTTAGCTGTCAAACCTTCCTTTTCTCCTCATTTTCATTAAGCATTTCCACAAGTCTCTTCATGGTCTTTCTCAGGGATCTGAATCCTTCTTCATCTGCTTTAACATCTTCGATCTTGTCCTTTGACCAGAAGGTGGCTCCAAGATTGGCTCCGAAGAAGCCGCCGCTTATGGGAATTACGCCGTTTAAGATGTAAAATGTGTGGACTTGCAGAAGTGCAAGTTCCTGTCCACCGGCTCTGTCTCCTCCTACAGCAATTGCTGCGCCGATCTTTCCTCTAAGAGCCTTGCTGTTTGCAGCCAGCAGTGCCCTGCACCTGTCCATAATCGCCTTAGTTTGGGCGCTGACTCCTCCATTGTAAACAGGCGTGGCAAACACTATGCCTTTTGCCTTTTCCAGCAGGGGGTAAAGCTCCTGCATATCATCTTCGATCTTGCATTTCTTCATTCGAAGGCAATAATCACAGTGCTGACAAAAACCAATGTCTTTTCCTCTAACCGTGAAGAAGCATGTTGCCAACCCTTTTTTTTCCAGAATAACTAATGCTTCTCTAAGAACTTGTTCTGTTGCCCCTTTCCGAGGGCTTCCACAAATGCCGACTATCATAGTTTCTCTGCAAGTGAATATTGGCGTAGTATATCAATAAAGCTTGCTAAAAAACTGGAAAACGAAAAAGAGAAGTTATATCTGGGCCTATGCTTCTTCGAAGAATTCTTTAGCATCAGGCGGAGTCGGGCTTAATCCTCTTCTCTCGCGTATTTGTCTTATGATCTCTGCCTGCATCTGTTCCGGCACAGGAGCCCAGCGGCTGAACTGTGTTGCCCAGAAAGCTCTTCCCTCGGTTGATGATCGTAGCTCTTCTGCAAGTCCGAACGATTCAGCAACAGGCATTTCTGCTTTTACAATCATCATGTCTTCTTCATTGGTCATATCTATGATTTTTCCGCGTCTTTTCTGCACTATAGCGATGACGTTGCTAACGAAGTCGTTCGGCACCTTACATTCAAAGCTTATCAGCGGTTCAAGCAATTTAGGGTCGCTTAGCAAGAAACTACACCAGATCGGTCGCCATGTCATTGGCAAGATCTGGGCTGGTCCTCTATGAACTGGGTCTTCGTGAACCGTTATGTCTTCCAAGTTCACTTTTAATCCGTATGCCGGCTCCTTGGCTAAGACTGACGTGTTTACAGCTTCGCGGAAACCTGACTTTATGTGGTCCATAACCTCATCCACGTATTGTCTTCCCTTTATTCGGTTAACCATTATGTTTGTGCCCTCTATCGCTACCACGTTGCGTGCGTCATCGGTTTCCCAGCCAAACTGTTTCAAGGTTTTCTGTCTTTCTTCACGAGTCTGCATTTCCGAAATCTTTCCAATTTTAATAGCTTCTATAACTTCTTCAGAGAGCTTTTCAAGCGTAACCCAAAGCTTGCTGTGCTTGTTCGGGCTTTTACCCATAACTGGTGGACCTTTGTAGTCGTGGCTTATTGTTTCGCGGTAAATGACAATTGGCTTGCTTATCTTGACTTTTAATCCCGCTTCCTGCATTCGGTAAGCCGTGATCTCAAGGTGCAGCTCACCCATGCCGCTTAGAAGGTATTCGCCGCTTTCCTTGTTGATCAGAAAATGCAGGTTCGGGTCTTCCGTTGTTAGCTTATGCATCACCTTGTCAAACAACGGTAAGTCCTTAACATCTGCAGGCTCAACTGCAACTGTCACCACGGGATCTGAAACATACTTCAGCCCTTCAAATGGTTGCGTTTCAACTCCTTCTTCTGCTACAGTTTCGCCTACGTGAATTGACGGTAACCCTGAGAGAGCAGCAATGTTTCCCGCAGGAACCTTATCAACTATAACCCTGTCAGCGGCCATGCTCATGTAAACCTGTTGAATGGTTCCTTTTTGCTTGCTTGTAATGAGGCTAACAGTCTTGCCTTTCTCAACCGTGCCGCTGAACACGCGTCCGATAGCAACCACGCCGCTGTGGGGATCAACCTCAATTGTTGAAATGCACATCAGGACAGGTCCGCTGGGATCAACTTTTGCCATTGCTTTGCCTACTACACTGTTGGCATCTCCAGGCCAGATTTGGCTTTGGCGGTATGGCTGTGCCTGCAGCGGATTAGGTAGATGTTCACAGAACATGTCAAGGATAGGCTCGTAGACTGGAGCTTTCTTGCATAGAGCGTCAACTTTCCTATCTATGTCTTCCTTCTCGCCTGAATAGGCGTCGATGATTTCCTTGAAGGTCACGCCTTTCATTTTCATATGTGGAAGGTTTAGCCCCCATTTGTGGAGAGCCGAGCCAAATGCTACCGATCCATCTTCAACTTTAACCTGCCAGTCCTTTTTATGCTCTGGCGGCGCATATTTTTCGATAAGATTGTTAATTCGGAGAATTATTTTCGCGAACTTTCTTTGAATCTCTTCAGGTGTTAGTTTTATCTCTTTGATCAGTCGGTCAACTTTGTTTATGAAAAGGATAGGTTTAACCCTTTCACGCAATGCTTGCATCAAAACGGTTTCGGTCTGGGTCATCGGGCCCTCTACGGCGTCAACAACTACGAGTGCGCCGTCCACTGCTCGTAGGCTTCGTGTCACTGCTCCGCTGAAGTCTATGTGGCCTGGCGTGTCAATTAGGTTGATGAGATATTCCTTGTCTTTGTAGATGTGGGCTAGACTTATGTTTGATGCGAATACTGTCATCTGTCTTTTTTGTTCAAGCTCCCATGAGTCGAGAACGAGCTGTTGGCCGGCTCTTTGCTCGCTTATGATGCCTGCTGCGGCAAGTAAACTGTCTGAAAGCGTGGTTTTTCCGTGGTCAACGTGGGCTATGATGCTTGTGTTCCTAATCATCTCTGGGTAATTCATGAGTTTTACGATTTCTTCAACCTGTCTGTAGCGAACCATGGTTAAACCTTCTTTGTGATTTTGCTCTTATTCTGATCTTGCGTTTCTTGCAAGCTTTTAAATATGAGCTACATGGAAGTGAAAAATGTGACCTATTAACCTTTTGTCATTCCGTGCACTGTAATTTGATAGAGAAATAACCAGCGCCTAGGCAGTGCTCTCTACTCGACTTTAGCCAGATACTTGAAATGGAATGGCTTTAGCACGGTTTCAGGACTTATGTCTGCAATGAAACTCTGGCTTTCGCTTATAAGCTCTGAGAGTTCGCTTTCATGTCTTCTCGCGAAGCGTGCAAAGTCGGAGTAGCTTTTGTGAAAGGAGATGCATATACCATCCCATCCCATTCCCTGTCCACAGATGGCAAAAATGACATTAGGTTGGCGCATAAGCCAATCAACAGTTCTAGCTGTAGATTTTTCTCTTTCCTCAGGTTTCTCATACTTAGTTTTACTTTTAAAGAAGGTGAATACAACGATTTCAAATCCGATTCTTGCGAACTTGGGTATCGACGTATAGCCATCGATGAACTCCTCAATTTTGGCTCTTCTTCGTGTAACTGTAGGCTGAGAGATCTTCAATGCCTTGGCAATCTGTCTGTCACTCTTGCGGCAGTCCGTAGTCAACTCCCATAGAAGTGCGTAGTCTATTGCATCAAGCTTCTTCATTCTGGATCAGATACTATTTCTTTTTCTAGGCTTTTATTGTTTGCTAAAAAACCATTATTTTTAGCTGGTAAACGATCCACCAAAGTATTTGCCTGTTCAAAATTATCGTTAGGCAGGATTTATGTTATGAATCTTCTGTAAACTGGGTGTCCCTTGAACCTCAATATAGTTTCAGATCTCTCAACCGTTCCACTTGGCAGCCTCATGCAGATCGAGTTTACTATTGCCCCGTCGGGGATGAAACGCACGCCGTCAAGTAGTTCACCTTTAGTGACGCCTGAAGCTGCAAAAACAAGCTCATTTCCCTTGGCAAGTTCGTCTTCCCTATAGGTTTTTTCCACGTCCACACCTTCAGCCTTCAGTCTATCTAGCCGTTTTGCGTCATCCCTTTGATCCTTCCAGACTTTCACAAGCATGGTTCCTCCTAAACATTTGACAGCAGTCGCTGCGATTGTGGCTTCTGGACCAGCGCCTGCTCCAACGAGAAGGTCGACACCTGAGCTGGGAATGCATGTGGCAACTGCGGCGGCGATGTCTCCGTCAGGGATTAGGATTATTCTTACGCCCAGTTGTCTAAGAGTTTTTAGGATGCTTATGTGCCTGTCACGTTCAAGCATTATAACCGTGAAGTTCTCGAGTGGTAGCTTTTTTTCCCGAGCTACTGTGCGAACGATCTCTTCAACAGGCATTTCGAGAGAGATTTTTCCTATGGAATGTGCGTCTGTTGCCACCTTAAAGTAGTAGCCATCGTCAGGCAACACTTGGAAGCAGCCGGTTGGCGCGCACGCCAGTGCAGAGATAGCGTCTTTTCTGCCTTTGGAAGCGGCGGTTGTGCCGTCAACGGGGTCTATGACGAACTCAAGTTTTGGTCCTTTCCCTGTTCCTACTTTTTCTCTACGCTGGAAAGCAGGAGCATTATCTTTAGGGCCTTCGCACGCGATCACTTCTCCTTCGATGTCTGTTTGCGCCAACGCGGCACGTGAAAATTCTACTGCTTTGGCATCAACTAAATCTGGGCTACCTTGGCCTATGTGAAGTGCTGCTCCGACGGCACCTGCGATGGTTATTCTAGTAAGCGAAGGTGCTAAAGCTCTAAGAGAAACCATTTATCTGCACCTCAGTCGTAGTCTCTTTGTTTCATCCTAAAGGCTTTTCCGTTGGCGCTTGTGAAATCGTTCGTGCTGTTTTGAAAAGCATGAAAGCAAAAACAGCTTACACAGCTAATCCTAGCGGTTTTTAGCTAATATCTGAATGAATGCATCTACTTGTATATTCTAAGCGGTTTTCCAAGAAATTCAGTGTCAACAGTCTCTATTCCCAGACCATGTCCATTTGTGAATTTTCTAACAGAATTCACTAGGGGAACTCCGCCTTCTGTGGTAATTTTGTCTTTTAGAAGGATGTCAGAGTCTAGATCCGCATACTGGATGTTTTTAACTGCGCCAGCAAGGTGCGTTGCTGCTGCAATTCCTATTGATGACTCGCTCATGCATCCAATCATGCATGGCATGCCCGCGGCTTCTGCTACTGCCGCAATTTTTTTAGCTTTCAATATGCCCCCACATTTCATAAGCTTAATGTTCATCATATCCACTGCGCCTTCACGTACAAGGCGAAGAGCATCTGCTGGCGTGTGCACGCTCTCATCAGCCATAATGGGAACCGGCGAGTTCTTTTTGACGTTTTTTAATCCTTCAATGTCTTCGCTGGGGACAGGTTGCTCGGCTAATTGGATGTTGTATCTGCTTATTTTGTTTAGGGCTTCCATGGCTTGTTTCGGCGTCCAGCCTTGGTTGGCGTCAACTCTTAGTTGAATGTCGTTGCCTGCTACTTCGCGGACAAGTCGAATTCTCTCAACATCTTCGTCAACGTCGACTCCAACCTTGATTTTTAGTGCTTTGAACCCTTTGTCCAACGCTTTCTTTGCGTTTTGAGCCATTTCTTTCGGAGACTTTATTCCAAGAGTTATGTCCGTTAGAACTTCTGTGCGGTAGCCTCCTAGGATTCTGAAGAGGGGCTTGCGTGCTGTCTTTCCTAAAACATCATGTAACGCTATGTCGATCGCCGCCTTCGCAGCAGGATTTCCGCTAATAACCTGATCCATGATTTCTACGTCGCTTTCTATCCTAAGGGGGCATTTGCCGATGAGCTTCGGGCATATTTTGTCAAGCGCCTCGATGACTGTTTCTGTGGTTTCGCCTGTTACCCTTTTTGAAGGTGAGGCTTCGCCCCAGCCGTAGATCTCGTAGTCCGTGAGAACTCTCACTATGACGTTGCATGTTTTTGTGCTTGTTCCAGCAGCGATCGTGAATGGCTCCTCATACCGCATCGCAGCCGTGTAAACTTCGATCTGCTGTATTCCCATGTGCAAGCACCATAAGCACTGTTTTCTCTGCGAAATGGAAAAACCTTACTCAGCCGCAACACTCTTTTCACGTTTTCTGAAGCCTTTGAACTTCAGTTTGATTGTCAAGATTTTCTCGGTTGCGAAAAGTCTCGATGCCACATACATTATTACCAACGTGAAAACGGCAACGTAGACTATGCCTAGCGCTGCTGTCAAGTTGTCTCCCATGGTAACAGATTTGGACGCGATAATTGGATGCGTGTACGGGATGGCGTAGAGAGCAATTCTTGCTGCTAAGGGCAACATGTTTATGTCCACGTACATGAGCGCCAGCGAGGGCACGAATAGGAATGGGTAAATGTAGCCGACCATGGATTGAGCGCTACGCACGTCTTCGGCAAAGGCTGAAAGAATTACCGCCAAGGCAAGTGCAGAAAGCAAAGTGACGAATAAAGAGATTCCTAGCAGAAGATAACCAAGCAGTGATGGCGCGAGCCCCACAGATGCCAGATCTAAGCCTGAGACTGCTGAAAAACTTGCGAACGAGCCCATATAGTAGTTAAAGCCAACCATGTATGCCAAAGCGCCTATGCCTGCGACAAGAATTGAACCTGAAAGCTTGCCCATCAAGATTGCGAAGCGATCCATAGGCAAAGTTAAAAGGGTTTCAAGAGTTTTTTCTTCCTTCTCCATCGCGACAGATGTCGCAGCAATCTGCATAGAGTAAGTCAGCAAAATCATTATTGTAATCGGCATCGCAATTGCCTGCGAAATCATTAAGCCACTTAACGTACGCGGATCCACATTTTCGTAGATCTGCCCTTTAATTATCGATGCCTTTCTAGTTCCCATAATGTCAGGAGCATACTGCCTGTTAAGTCTCTCAACCAGAAGATCAATCAAAGATGAACCTACATCCTCAACGATACCACTTCCAGAAAAAACGCTGTAGAGCTTTACGTATGTGGTAACATTTGTTTCTCCTGCAAGATGGCGGCTTATGTTCTCGCTAAATCCATTTGGAATCTCGATTATCTGCGTGGTATTGTATTCTGACAGCAAGCCGCTGTTTACTGCTTCTTCCGGGTTTACATTGGTGAGATTGTAGGTTTTTACACCGTTGGCTTTCAAGCTTTCCATAAAAGCAATTGCGTAGACACCTCCGTCTCTGTCTATGACAAGTGCTGAGGCTTTTTTTGCCTGCTCTGCTGCTGACTGGATTGAGAAGTTCATTATGCTGCCCAAGACTGGAAACATTATCAGCGGTACAATTATCATTCCCAGAAGTATTTTCGGATCTCTAACAAGCTCTCTAAGCTCTTTAGCTAATACCGTTCCGAACCCTTTAAGCAAGTCCAACCACCTTAGCAAACACGTCTTCTAGATTTACACTTCCATACCTATCTCTAAGTTCCACCGGCTTTCCTTCTGCAACAACTTTTCCCTTGTTCACTAGGGCAACTCTATCGCACAGGTGCTCAACCTCAAGCATGTTGTGGCTTGAGAGCAGAACTGTCGCGCCTCGATCCTTCGCATATCTTTTGATTATCCCTCTGATGTGATAAGAATGCAGAACATCCAATCCCCCAGTTGGCTCATCAAGTATTGCCAATCTTGGTTTAGGCATCAACGCCCTTGCTATAAGAAGGCGCCTCTTCATTCCTTTGCTGTATGTTTTAACCTTATCCCTGAGTCTGTCGCCTAAACCGCAGATTTCTGCTGCCTCCTGAACAGCCACACGTTTTTCTTCTTTATTTCGCGCGCCGAAGCTCGCCATAAACTGCAAGTATTCCCAGCCTGAAAGATTTCGATAGGCTCCAGCTTCTTCAGGGAGGTAGGTTATGATTTTGCGAACTTCTGCAGCGTCAGCCGCCACATCTAAACCGAAGACTTTAACGGAGCCAGATGTTGGCAACAGCAATGTTGAAATAACTCGTAGGCAAGTTGTTTTTCCAGCACCATTAGGACCGATGATTCCAAAGATCTCGCCCGCATTTATTTTTAGGTTTAGGCCGTCTAGAGCTTTTATGTTGCCGAAAACTTTTATCAATTCTGTTGCTTCAACTGCAGTTATCATTTTTTGCCACTTAGTTCTACAAGTTTTTAGGTGGCAACTAAAAAACTTTCTGACTCATCTTCATTTTTTCTAAGGCAAAACTTCAAAATATGGCATTATTTGGAGTTTCCGCCAAAAAGGAATAAGAAAACAGTCAATCGCGGCGGTTTTCAAGCACAAAATTTATAACATATAAGCGATGATACCAGAGACTTGTGAATGAAAAATGAATATGGAACAGATTGCACGCTACGCGTTTATCGCCTTCGTTTTCCTAGCAATCATAATGGGACTCGTCGTCGGCTACATGGACTACGCTAATGACCCAAATACTGATAACACAGATTCCTACGTTACACTGATACTGCTGGTTCTCGGTATAATAATAGGGTTCATAAGCATTACTGCGAAAGAAATAATGCCCTTCCTAGTAGCAACGATAGCCCTTATAGTTGCAGCCAGCGCCAATGTGTGGTACCCGTTGATCACAATTCACGAGCTTCTCTACGAGTGGGCTACCTATATCTTACACTATATCGTTGCCTTTGCAGCTCCAGCAGCTGTGATAAACGCGATCAAATCTGTCTTTGCCATGACCAAAGAGAAGTAGAAAGGTAGGGCCTTCTTTCTTCCCCACTTTCTTTTGTATTTTTGAATATCTATGTCAATGCTGCAATCAGAGTGAAGTATATATTTTTCCTCTTGATACGCTAGAAAATTGTAGAATCCCACAAGGAGAAAAGTCCGATGACTGAAGAACAGCTTGCACTGCTGGAAGAAGCTCTTGAACTGGAAAAAAAACGTTCAGAAGAATATGTGACTAAGCTCAAATATCTTCAAGCAGACTTTGAAAACTTCAAAAAAAGAGTTGACCGCCACCTTGAAGAAACCAAAAAATACTGTGCTGAGCGCATAGTCATAAAGCTCTTAGAGATCGTTGACGAACTAGAGCTTGCTGTAGCCTCCGCTCATTCATCTGGCTCTACGAATCCTATAGTTCAAGGTGTCGAGATGACTCTTCAGAAGCTTAAGAAGATACTTGAGGCTGAAGGCGTATTTCCAATAGACTGTTTAGACAAGCCCTTCGATCCTACACGGCACAGCGCTATCGGCAGAGTGGAGAAAGAGGGGATTAAGGAATGCACGGTCATCGAGGAGATAAGGAAAGGTTATATCATGAAAGAAAAAGTGATTAGACCGAGCATCGTCAAGATTGCAGTGGGATCTACATCAAAAACTGAAGAAAGAGGTGAAAATGCATGAGTAAGGTTGGAGCTGGTGAAAAAGTCTTAGGTATAGATTTAGGTACAACCAATTCTGCAGCCGCGATCTTTGAAGGAGGCCGCGCAACAGTTATTCCAAGCGCGGAAGGACCTACTATGGCAGGGAAGATGTTTCCTTCGGTCGTGGCTTTTACCAAAGATGGAACACTTTTGGTCGGTGAACCTGCAAAAAGGCAGGCGACCGCTAACCCTGAAGGAACAGTATTCGAGATAAAAAGGAAGATGGGCACAGACTACACTGTGAACATAGGCGGCAAGCAGTACACTCCACAGCAGATTTCCGCTTTCATACTCCAGAAGATCAAGAAAGACGCAGAAACATATCTGGGCACTTCAATAAAGAAGGCAGTGATAACCGTTCCAGCGCATTTCAATGACAATCAGCGCCAAGCCACAAAAGACGCTGGCGAAATCGCAGGCTTCGAAGTGATGAGAATCATTAACGAGCCTACGGCCGCATGCCTTGCTTATGGCGTTGACAAACTTGAAAAGGAAATGAAAATCCTAGTCTTCAGCTTCGGCGGCGGCACACATGACGTTACCGTGATGGACTTTGGAAAAGGGGTTTTCCAAGTACTGTCCACAAGTGGAGATACGCAGATCGGCGGAACCGACGTAGACAAAGCAATTATGGACTACGTAGTTGAGGAGTTTAAGAGGCAGACGAGCATTGACTTGACAGGCGACAAGGCTGCCATGACGCGGCTGAAAGAGGCTGCTGAAAAGGCGAAGATAGAGCTGTCAACCCTTTTGACAACAGACATTGATTTACCGTTCATATACTCAGACTCTTCTGGACCAAAGCACCTACATCTTACATTGACCCGAGCTAAACTGGAGTCACTTGTTGAGCCGATAATTCAGAAGACAGAGCGCACGATCATTAAAGCTCTTGAGGATGCAAAACTGACACCGAAGGATATAGATAAAATAATCCTCATAGGCGGCATGACAAGAATGCCCTATGTGCAGAGGTTTGTAGAGCGGATTCTCGGCAAACCCGTGGAGAGAGGCGTAGACCCTATGGAATGTGTAGCGATAGGCGCAGCCATACAGGCAGCCGTCATCACAGGCGAAGTCAAAGACCTACTGCTGCTCGACGTCACGCCGCTCTCTCTTGGAGTAGAGACCTTAGGGCATATCTTTACTAAGGTCATTGAGCGAAACACCACGATTCCCACAAAAAGAAGCCAAATCTTCACGACAGCCGCAGACTTTCAAACAGCCGTCACAATCCACGTGCTTCAAGGAGAGCGCCCCATGGCTCCAGACAACGTTTCTCTAGGAATGTTCAACCTTGAAGGAATTCCACCTGCGCCCCGAGGGGTTCCACAGATAGAGGTAACCTTCGACATAGACGCTAACGGTATACTCAACGTAACTGCTAAAGATCTGGGCACAGGCAAGGAGGCAAAGATTACGATAACCGCCTCTACGAAACTGTCTAAAGAGGAAAAAGAGAGAATGATCAAGGAAGCCGAGCAGTTCGCTGAACAGGATAGGAAGAAACGTGAAGAGGCTGAGCTTAGAAACAACGCTGACAACCTCATATACACTGCGGAGAAAACCAAGAAAGACTTGGGAGACAAACTCACTCAAGAACACAAAACCAAAATAGACTCAAGCGTTTCCGCCTTAAAAGACGCATTAGCCAGCAACGATTTGGACAAGATAAAAACAAAATCGGATGAACTTACAAAAATCCTTCAGGAAGTCGGAACCGCCGTTTACCAGCAAGCTGCCGCGGATTATGCAAAGCAAAAGGAGCAAGCCGGCGGAGGACAGCAACCTCCAAGTAGCGGAAAAGTGGTTGACTCTGAAGACTACAAGGTAAAATAGTTAACATCACGCTGTCTTCTAAGGCAATGTAAAAAAGTGAACTGATGATATAAAAATGGGGGCCAAAAGAGACTACTACGAGGTTCTCGGCGTTCCACGAGATGCCACCAAAGAGCAGATTAAAGACGCCT
>JAGTQT010000063.1:2444-8721 GCA_018396615.1 Candidatus Bathyarchaeota archaeon | reverse complement strand
CAGCAGCTTCGCCCATTAACAGATGTGCGGCAGAAGCCAGATCATCTGCTACAGCGTGACGAGTTATCTTTATTGTCTTCTTAAAAATGTCCACTTTGCCCCTGTGATCTCTGATTGGGTTAAACCCTGAAACTGCCAAAGCTAGACCCACTGTGCCAATCCTTAACGGAATTAGACCGCTATCAATGATCATGACCGCTACGCGTTTGCCTGTTCTTGTCTGGATCTCTTCTCTGACAGAACGAGCGATTTGTTCTGGCGCTTTCGGCCATAAAACAGCATATCCTTCTGGGGCGTTCTTGCTGTCTATGCCGGCATTGGCGACTAGGACATTGTCTTTAAGGGTTAGAACAGCTTTTTCAACGCCTCCGTATATCTTGTCAGCTTCGCGGAGAATAAGCTCTGCAAATTCTGGCTGCAGAAGAAATCTCTTTGCAAGCTTTCTTGCTTTTTCTGAGGGCTCAACATCCACTAGCTTGACGAGGCGTCCCTCAGCGTAGGCAACTATCTTGGAAGTTAAGGCGAGAATGTCGTTGTTCTTAAGTGCTAGTTTCTGTTTTTTAAGTGCTTTGAGAACGAGATCGGCAAGGTTGACTTCTTCTTTTATGATTTCTGTTGGGACTGGGTAGAGTCTCATTTGCTTGTTATCCTCCATGGAGAACTGGAACGAGAGTGATTGTGTCACCTTCTTTGATTGGGGTTTCTAAGCCTTTTAGAACGCTGACTTCTTTTTCATTGACAAGCATCAGCATAGTTGACTTAGCCTCGCTTAATGTTTGTTCGCCAAGAATCTGCTCAAGCTTGGGAAAATCATCACAGAGCAATTTGAAAATTTCTTTCAATGGAGCCTCTTTTGTAAAATGTACAGTGACTTTGCTTTTGCCAGTTAAGGTTCGGAGGCTGCCTACAAACTTTACCGTTGCCTCCATGTTCTTCATCTCTCCGTAATGGATTACAGAACTATTGCGATAGAAAGGTCATTGACATTGGTTCCGGTTGCTCCCGTGAAGATAAGGTCGTCTAACTTGGAAAAGAAAGTGTATGAATCATTCTCGGCTAGAAACTCTTCAGGCGCTAGCTGCGCTTTTCGTGCTCTGATAACAGTTTGTCCATCCACAATCGCGCCCGCAGCATCCGTCGGTCCATCCACCCCGTCAGTGCTTAATGAAGCTACGACCATTCCATCGGTTTTCTCGAGTTTGATTGCCGCAGCCAAAGCAAGCTCTTGGTTTCTTCCGCCTTTACCTTTGCCTTCAACCGTGACAGTGGTTTCACCGCCAGCCACGATGCCCGCCGGCTTTGAAACAGGGTTTCCGGAAGAGGCGGCTTCGCGAGCTATTGACACAAGCACTGTTGCTACATGTCTTGCCTCTCCTTCCAGCGTAGCAGTGAGCAAAAGTGGGTTTATACCAGAGGACTTGAGTTTTTGGCAAGCAGATGTGCTTGCAAGTCTGTTGTTTCCGATTACCACGTTGTAGGTTTTCTTAAATGCTTCATCGTCTGCTTTCGGCGTTTCCGGAATCAGTTTTTTCCTTCCGTCAGACAGCACCTTTCTGATCGACTGTGGAGTGTTTTCCCAAAGCCTATATTTCTCTAAAACGCTGATTGCATCTGCAAATGTTGTTGAGTCCGGAACTGTTGGGCCCGAAGCGATAAAGTCAAGTGGGTCGCCAACCACATCTGAGAGTATTAGGTTTAGAATTGTTGATGGATAGGCCTTCTTCGCCAGCCATCCGCCTTTGAAGTCTGAAATGTGTTTGCGAACAGTGTTTATCTCGTTAATTGTTGCTCCGGATCTAAGCAGGGCATCTGTAAGTTTCTTCTTGTCCTCAATTGAAATCCGGTCGCGAGGCATAGGCATAAGGCTGGAGCCACCGCCTGAAATTAAGCAGATAATTAGATCGTTTTTTTCAGCCTGTTCCGCGGTCTCTAGCATACGGCGGGTTCCTTTCACTCCGGCTTCGTCGGGCGTTGGGTGGTTGGCTTCATGAAGCTCTATAAACCTTGTTTTCAGTCTGCTACCACGAGGAACATTGACTATACCTGCGGTTATCCGGTTGCCTAGAATCTGCTCAACTGCCTTGGCCATTGAGGCCCCTGCTTTGCCTCCGCCTACCACGTAGATGTTCTTAAACTTCTTCAAGTTAAAGCGGTATTTATCAACTTGTAGAACAGAGTTTTTCACAGCGAGTTTTGATTTGACTATCTTGGCTGGGTCAACAGCGTTCAGCGCAGCTTCCAGGCTGCTTAGAGCTAGAGATCTAGCTTTTCGATTAAGCGGTGTTCCACCATTGGCAACAAGTTCCGCCTTATTTCTTATTCTTATCATGCCGTGTTACCATCATCAAGATGCGTGAGATCGTGCGTAAGTGTAATAAGCCAAGGCTAATAAAGAATTCCGCAACTGAAAAGTATGGTGAGCTATATGGCGAAGCCCAAAGTTTACATCACCCGTGAACTTCCTGAAAGAGGTCTCAACATCATAAAGAAAAATTTTGAAGCCGAAGTCTGGCCAGAGTATGCTCCTCCTCCTAAGAAAGTTATCGTAGAGAAGGTTAGAAACGTGGATGGCCTTGTTTCGCTTTTGTCCGATAAAATAGATTCAGAGGTTTTTAATGCGGCCCCTAGACTGAAGATTGTTTCGCAGCTGGCTGTAGGCTTCGACAACATCGATATTCCAGAGGCAACGAAGCGAGGAATTTACGTGACAAACACGCCTGAAGTGCTGACAGATACAACTGCCGACTTTGCATGGGCTTTGCTGATGGCGGTTGCAAGACGCGTAGTCGAGGCAGACAGATACGTTCGCACCGGACAGTGGAAGGTCAGCTGGCACCCCAGCATGCTACAGGGCAGAGATGTCTACGGCGCAACCATCGGCATAGTGGGTGCAGGAAGAATTGGCTACGCCATGGCTAAAAGAGCCACAGGCTTTAACATGAAAATCCTGTTTTACGACGTGATTCCGAGACCTGAAATAGAGAAAGACTTCGGAGCTAAGAAAGTGGATCTGGATACGCTTTTCAAGGAGTCTGACTTTGTAAGCATTCATGTCCCACTTATGAAGGAAACCCATCACCTTGTGAACAAGGAGCGTCTAGCGCTGATGAAGAAAACTGCCTACTTGATAAACAATGCACGTGGACCGGTAGTGGATGAGAAGGCTCTCTATGAGGCTCTCAAGGAGCGGAGGATCGCGGGAGCAGGACTAGACGTGTTTGAGCAGGAGCCTACACAAGTTGATAACCCGTTGCTTAAGCTTGACAATGTTGTTGTTGCACCGCATATATCAAGTGCAAGCTACGAGACGCGTTCTAGAATGTCGGAAATGGTTGCAGAAAACCTTGTAGCCTTCTTTGAAGGGAAGAAGCCGCCGAACCTCGTTAACCCTGACGTGATGAAAGTGCGCCCGTTGGCAAAGCAGCCTTAACCATGTTTTTGGCGCTGGTTTAACTGCAATAGTTAAATACTTCTACTTTTTTACCAATGACTTCTTTCGTATCAGGGTGATTTGAGTGAACTCTATCTTTGCAAAAAGGATGGAAACTCTGGGAACTGAAACAGCTTTTGAAGTTTTAGCTAAGGCAAAAGCGTTGGAAAAGCAAGGCAAGAACATAATACACTTGGAAATTGGCGAACCCGACTTTGACACACCTCAGAACATCAAGGATGCAGCATTCAAGGCGCTGAAAGACGGATACACCCACTATGGGCCGTCAGCAGGGCTTCCGGAATTCAGAGAAACCATAGCTGAGTACGTTTCCAAAACAAGAGGAATAAAAGCCGAGGCAGAAGAGGTCGTGGTCACGCCTGGCGCAAAACCCATCATGTTCTTCAGCATATTTGCACTTGTAAACGAAGGCGAAGAAGTTCTTTATCCAAACCCCGGCTTTCCAATATACGAGTCACTTATCAATTTTGTTAACGCTAAGCCGGTTCCGATTCCGCTGAAAGAGGAGAATGACTTCCGCCTTGACCCTGAGTACGTTAAGAAAAAAATCACAAAGAAAACGAAAATGATCATTCTTAACTATCCTGAAAACCCCACAGGCGGAATACTTACAAGAGAAGACTTGAAGACAATAGCTGACTGTATTGCAGACAGAGACGACGTATTCATCTTGGCAGATGAGATCTATAGCAGAATAATCTACGAAGGAAAGCACGAAAGTATTGCTTCGCTTCCAGGAATGAAGGACAAGACGATTTTGCTGGATGGTTTTTCGAAGACTTATGCCATGACAGGCTGGAGGCTTGGCTATGGTGTCATGCGGAAGGACATCGCGCAAAAGGTAGCACAGCTTATGACTAACTCTAACTCGTGTACATGCACCTTCACCCAAATAGCAGGCATGGAGGCGCTTAAGGGTCCGCAGACCGAGCCGGAAAAGATGGTTGCAGAGTTCAAGAGAAGAAGAGAAGTCATCGTAGACGGGCTGAACAGCATCAAGGGGATAACCTGCAAGAAGCCGAAGGGAGCTTTTTACGTTTTCCCAAACATTACTGGCACAGGCATGGATTGCCGAAAGCTTGGAGACCACCTACTCTATAACGCAGGCGTCGCCGTGCTACCCGGAACTTCATTTGGGAAATACGGCGAGGGGCATCTGAGGCTTTCGTTTGCGAATTCGATTGAAAACATCAAAAAGGCTCTAGACCGCATTGCCAAAGCAGTGAAAAGCTGAAAAACTAGTCTTCTATTCTTTCCCCTGTCATCGTTTCCACGATGTCTGAGGCTAGCTGGATCAAACTGTCTGCTTGTTTAATGCTTCTTTCTCCGTCCAGCTCCTCGGTTTGCGCAAGCTGCTGTATGGTTTCTTCTACTTCTATTAGGCATCTTAGAACTGGATCGTCTACCGAGGGTGTTCTCTCGCATGCTTCTCTTACCGTGATTTCTATGAATGCGGGTTCTCCTAGGCTGTAGTATATGGCGTTTCTGGCTTTTCTTACTGCTTCCAGAATGAGGCTTGTTGCCATGTAAGGCATTTTTTTTGCAGCTGCTAGCTCGGCTTTGGCTTCGCGCATATAGCGAAGTGCCCAGCCTTTTCGGTACCTGTCCATCATTGGCTTTCACTTTGCTCTGGCGTTTCTTCTGTTTCTTCTGCTCCCAGATAGTGCGTTATGTATCCTGCGATTTGGTTTCTTACTTTTGGAGTGACGCCCTCCAGAAGCGAGTTGACTGTCTGCTTGTTAGCTTCAAAATCTGTTGAAAACTCTTGTGGGAATCTTCGGAGAAGTTCCTTAGCTGTTCGTTTGACTTGTTCTGTTCGCACGCTTCCCAAGCATTTTCCTCCAAGTATGCAAAGCTATCTTGCCTCTTGCCAGATAGGATATGCTGAAGTGAACACTCATAGGGGCATAAGGCTAATTTAACCTTTCTTAATCAACTACGAAGAACCACAATGTATTCAAGAAGGGAGCTGCCACGCCTATGCTCTCAAAAGCTGGTCTACTGCATTTGGCTAATTCCGAAAAACGCTTCAAAATTCTTTATAATTTGATCTGCAATTTCCACAACGTCTACATTTTTGATTTCAGCTACGGCTTTGACAACAAGAGGAATATAGGCGGGCGTGGTTCTTTTACCATCAAAAGGAGATTTAAAAAACCTCACAGGCCCGTCAGTCTCGGTTAGCAGGTTAGTAATCGGCACTTTTCTGATTACGTCTCTTATGCCGTTGGAATAGACTGCCGGCGCCCCTTCCGTGATATAGTAGCCGTTTTCAACCGCTTTTTGCAAAGCACTTATAGGGTTGCTGAACCAGTGAAGCAAAACCTTCTTCAGTCTGTAGGAAGGGAGCATATCAACAATTTTTGCTGTGGTTCCGCGTGAATGCACGATTACGGGAAGCTCAAGTTTCTCAGCCAGATGTAGCATCTCGTCAAAAACCTTCATTTGCTTATCCCAGATATCGGCGTATTTGAAGTCCGGTCCGACTTCGCCGATGGCGACTAGCGCCTTACTCTTTCTTTGGTTCTCGATAAACTCCAGCGTCTGCTGAAGCTCAGCATCGGTTAAAGCCTTCACGGTCCACGGATGAATCCCAGCCGCAGCGTAGACTAAGCCCTCGTACTTTTCAGCTAGCTTCAAGCTATCGATGCTTGTCTTCAAATCCATTGAGTTCGAAACCAGTACGACAACATTAGCTTTTCGCGCTTCAGCAATGACCTCTTCTGCGCAGTCTGCATATTCCTCGTCTGAAAGATGGATGTGGGCATCGACATACTTCATTGGGCGTCACTTGAAGCATATGATTCGAAAGACATTCACATTTAT
>JAGTQT010000063.1:0-2433 GCA_018396615.1 Candidatus Bathyarchaeota archaeon | reverse complement strand
AGCAGTTACTTACTCATGACTTTTGTGCATGGAAAAATAACGAAGCCTCGACGCACACTCGCCCTCGGCGCTGAAGTGGAAAAACTTGCTGTTCGCTACCTAGAAACAATAAGCAACAAGACAGTAAATAGGCTTTCTAGTGAAAGAATATTGATAACAAACGTTAAATATTGCTTGAAATACAAAAAGAGGCTACGGAGGAAGCCTTATGGTTGATTTAGAATTAGCCGTAGCTCCAATGCACAGACTATGCAAAAAAGCCGGAGCAGGCAGAGTAAGCGAGGCCGCAGCAAAAGAGCTGGCAAAAGCACTTGACGAGATAGGTGTAAAAATCGCTAAAGAAGCCTTAGACTTCGCGATACATGCCGGAAGAAAGACGATAAAGGCGGAAGACATCGAAATAGCGGCAAAAAAAGTCATGAGTAAGTAACTGCTCCAACAGAATTCTTTCTCTTTCTTCCTTTTTGCTTATCCTTTAATGAACATGGTTTTTGGCTTAGAGTGGAAAATCCTTAAGAACCCCGAAGCAAACTCTCAAGTAAGAGCTGACCGCTATGGGTGGAAAAAAGAAGCTAAGTCTAAAGCAAATGGAACGCATGCAAGATAAGAAAGACGAAGAAGAAAAAGAGAAGAAAAAGAAAGAGAAAGGTGGGCCTCCGAAAGAGAAAAAGCCTATCGGGATCATTCCTCCTGATGCTGGAAACGAAAAAATAGTCGCTGAATTGAAGAAGATGCCTGTGCTGACTCCTTACGCTGTGGCTTCACGGTTTAACGTAAGAATAAGCGCTGCAAAAGATTTCCTTGAACAGTTGGAAAAGAACGGTGCGCTTCAACTGGTTTCCTCAAGTCACAACATCAAAATATACAAGGCAAACTGACTGCTGTACCTCTACACACTTTTCGTTTTCTTGGCACTCACGCGGCATTTCTTCTAGGAGTATGTTGCTTGCTTGGAATTTCCAGAAAGAACCTACACGGGCGAAGAAGTTAAAAAAGCCAAGGAACTTATTGACAAGGGCTACAAACACCATTTAACAGTCAAAGGAACCCCAGTTTTTAGAGAGAAAGTCAAAAAAGCGCTTGAACTTGTCAAAGTTGCCGATTACTACGAGTTTCTAAGGACCTACATCCGAAGCATCATAGAAATTGACGGCTTAACCCAGCTGAGAGAAGCCGATTCAGCAATCTGGGCAAACAGGTACGCTGTCGAGAACCCTGTTGACGCTGCGAGTCTTTTCGTGCAGAAAGCCAGCAGTATGAGCGAATACCTCGAAGGTGTGCTTTACTATGGTGGCACTGCAGAAAAGCGCGCAATAGAGAAGCGTGTCGAATTCATTAGAACCCTTAAAAATAAGAGCCGTGACGGAGAGATAGTTGCTGAATGCGATAGGCTGCTAAGGTTTTGGAGGGAGAGTTCCATTGTCTACTAGCTGTTCCACTCGGATTTTGGTGCCGCTTTTGATTTGGCTGAAAATCTCTAGGTTGCTTGTCACTTTTCCCAGAATGCTAACAGGGCTGTAGGGCTGAGAACTTCCATAGAAAACGCATAGAGCACTTCCCATAGGCCAGAACGCAATTGTGCCTTTCTCTACCGTAGCTTTGGCTTTCTCTTCTCCCATTTTCACTGGGATTTCGAAATATATTTCTTCTTTCCATAAAGCGGCTCTGCCTTCCATGGGGAGTTTCCGGACAATCATATCTATGGTTCTTGGCGCGAGGAAACGGACAAGTTCGCCTTCTGCTTCGCCTAGACCCTCGATTATGAACTTGACTTTTATGCGCGAGATTTCTTCTTCGCTACTCATCTGGTTCTGCTCCTTTTTAAGAAGTCATCCAAAATCTGCTCGAGAGAAACCGGTCCAAGCACTTTCAGCTCGTATCTCACTCTTACAGCAGGCTTGCTTATAGTGATTACTCTTCGAAGGTCAACAGGCGTGCCGACGACTACGACATCGCATGGCACACGGTCAATTGTCTCCTTGAGCTCGGCTACCTGTTTTCCGCCATAGCCCAAAGCTGGAAGGATGGCGCCTAGGTGAGGATATTTCCTGTAAGCCTCTTTTATGGAGCCTACCGCGTAGGGTTTAGGGTCAACGATTTCTTCTGCACCAAGATTCTTCGCCATTATCGCGGCTGCGCCATAGGGCATGCTGCCGTGAGTCACGGTTGGGCCGTCTTCCACAGCGAGAACACGTTTTCCCTTTATCAGCTCAGGCTTATCCGCAGTTATTGGAGAAGCAGCGTCCAGCACTATTGCGGTCGGATTGGCGCGTCTTATTGTTTCCTTAACCTCTTTTACCTTATCTATGTTCGCGGTGTCAACCTTGTTCACTATGACAACGTCCGCCATTCTCAGATTGGTTTCGCCTGGATGGTAGGTTACTTCATGTCCTGCTCTGTGGGGATCAGCTACCACTATGTTTAGATCTGGCT
>JAGTQT010000061.1 GCA_018396615.1 Candidatus Bathyarchaeota archaeon | reverse complement strand
GAGCGTTGACTTGCTTTTTCTGGTCTAAGGGTTTTTATGACATCTGCCATGGCCTTGGCTTCCAGCCAGTTAAGCCTATGAAGTTTTCTGCCCTTGAGAACAACTTCATCAATCTCCGCGGGTGAGAGCTTTACTATAGCGTGTTTTTGAGCTATTTGCTTGATTTCTAATTCCAGCTGCGCTCGTCTATGCGGGGACAGCAGTTTCGAGTCTTTTACGCCTAGTTTCACGAGCTTATGCAAATCTTTTTCTTGCATTAGAATGCCTGCGATTACAAGCGGGCCTATTACGCATCCACGTCCAGCATCGTCAACTCCTGCCACAAGCATTATTCAGAAGCTCCTCTTCGGTGAAACGTATCAGGGCTAAAGCTAATAATACTTTGTTCTCTTAACTACAAGTCGATACTGTGGTTCTTAGAAGTTGACCACTTGCTATATAGGTCGCCTATTTTGCTTTCAAGTATTGCCACGTGATCTTAGAAAGCTTGCGGCTTCCTCTGCTATAACAGTGGGCAGTGCATGTCGGTTCTCAACTGTTACAACGTATGTGTATGAATCTTTGCTTGTTTTCATTGTGTTTATCAGTTTGTCTCCAGCTTTCCAATGGATAACTGCAATGATCGGGTTCTGGCTTTCCACAGCCTTCAGCACAGCCTCTCTAAAGGCGAAGGAAAAAAGCTCCATAGGCCCAACCTCGTCAATTGCAATTACATCTGAGCTCTTAGTAGCCTTTAGTATGGCACTGACTCCTATTTCTTCAAGATCTTCTATGTTCACGCGGTATCTGCCTATTTTTGAACCACTTTGCTGATCTATGTGTGCAAGCCAACCACGTTTGTCGCCGTTAAGATCCAAGATTTCAAAACCAACACGTTGACCTCGGTAGCGTGCTTCGCGGCTTATCATGCCGCCGACTTTGAAACCTTGGGCTTTCAGCAATTCTACAGTTCTGAGTAAAACTGTTGTTTTGCCGACGCCGGGATATCCAGTGATAAGCAGCAGTCTTCTGGTCATCTGGCATCCTTAGACCAGAAGTCTAATATTCTCCTAAAATGGTTTCTCGTACGCATATATTGGGAAACCGTAAAATGACCAGAAAACCAGCCTATCCTACAAGACTTATTCGAGAAGGCAACACTGAGGTTCTTGTTCCGCAGCTTGAGGCGTTTCAGAAGGAGTCTTCCGAGTATGCGCCTTCGAAGGCGCCTGTTTTCTATAATCCCGTTATGGAGCTGAACCGGGATATCGCCGTAATCGCGCTGCAAGCGTATCAAACCATACTTCACCGTGAGATTTCTGTTTGCGAGCCTTTGACAGGTTGTGGAATAAGAGGGATAAGATACGCAAAAGAAGTGAAAGGCGTCAAAAACGTGGTGATTGGCGATATAAATGAAAACGCTATTCAACTTGCCAAGTATAACGTTCAGAAAAACAGGCTTTTACATAAAATTCAAGTGGCACATGAAAATGCCGGTACTCTTCTAACCAGTTACAGTGCGCCGCATATGAGATTTGATGTTGTTGACATTGACCCTTTCGGCTCGCCGGCCCCATATCTTGATTCAGCTGTATGTGCACTTCGCGATGGGGGGCTTATGGCGTTGACGGCTACTGATATGGCTCAGCTGTGCGGCGTACATCCGCGCGCTTGTTTTAGGAAATACGGTGGTAAGCCTCTGCGGGCTGAGTACTGTCATGAGCTGGCAGTTCGTCTTCTGGCGGGATGTTTAGCGGTGATTGCAGCGAGACATGATATAGGTATAACCGTTTTGTTTAGCCATAGCATAGCGCATTATGTCAGGCTCTACGCTGTCTGCAGATATGGCGCAAAAAAGGCTGATGAAAGCCTGAAAAACTTGGGGTTTGTGCAACACTGTTTTAGATGTTTTCATCGAGAAACGACAAAAAAACCTCTACTAAAGCATCTTGGAAAATGCAGCGAATGTTCTTCAAAACTGGATTTTGCAGGACCGCTGTGGCTTGGAAAGATTCTGGACCGCCGCTTTTGTGCTTTAATGGATGCTGAGGCTCAGAAAAAACAGTTTAGGCTCAGCGTGAAAATTGATAGGATTCTAACTTTGGCAAAAGCAGAGGCAGACGCTCCAGCTTTATACTATGTTATCGATAAGCTCTGTGGCGCGTTGAATTTGCCTGTTCCGCCTGTAAAAAAGGTTGCCGAAGCTTTGAAACTTCAAGGTTACAATGTCTATTTTACAAGCTTCAACTCAAGAGGAATAAGAACAGATGCGCCAGCTATGAAAGTTAAGGAGGTTTTGCGGGCTCTTGAAAATGCCAAACGGTAAGTTTTAAATAACATTGGACTTTAAACAGACATATCAGGTGAAAAAATTGAACAGAAAAATGCTTGTTCTAGCTATAGCAATTGCATCTCTGCCCTTTATCGCATCTCTGGCAACAGCACAGGTAACCCCTTCTAGAACAACAGTCTGGACAGATAAGCCACTATATTCCCCAGGTGAAAAAGGAACAATTTACTTGGCTTTCTACAACGACAGAACCTCAGCAGTTGAAGTTAAGAACATAACACTACGCTTCGCAAACTGGTTAGCATACGTTAATGGTGCTTGGGTTGGAAACCAAACCTTTACCTACACAGGCAAAACCATTTCGAGCAAGTCAACGCTCATTTTTGAGCTCCCATTCACCGTTCCATCAGATGGTAGAGCGGTTGGCACTACTGCCTATCTTGAGATCGGCACAGACCACGGCTTTGAGAGCGATGCTACGTACATTGCACTTTATGAGTCTTCGCGATACATGGACCAGATTGTCACGATATTCACAGTGCAAATAGTGCTGATAATCGTGTGCACGTTTATCTTGGCAGCCGTAATATTCCTTGCAGCGCGTAGGCCTCCACCGATGTGGAAGGCGGAAGGAAAAACAGAGTAGGCACCTATGTAGCTTCCTATTTCCTCCCATTTTGTTTTGATAATATGTTCAGAATATTTTTCGCGCTTAGGTTAAGCCTACTTTTTATCTATCTACAATGATTTAATTACGGTAAGCATCACCGAAGACCTTCTGCGTTTTAATCTAATATCGTCCCTAGCTGTTTTATTATCGCAAAAAAGCGAACAGCATAATTAACAGAACCGCTATCTCCTTATCCAAACAAGCTTTCAAGGTGGAAACCCAGTGACTCCTGCAAAGATCCTTGTTACTGCTGCTTGGCCATATCTAAATTTGACCCCGCATCTGGGTAATATGGCTAGCTCCTTTTTGTCTGCAGATGTTGTTGCTAGGTACTATAGGCTTAGAGGCGACGACGTTGTGATGGTCAGCGGCTCAGATGAGCATGGAACTCCAATTGAGGTTGAAGCTGTACGTTTAGGCATCGCTCCCAAAGAGTTAACAGATAAAAACCATGCCAAAGTTCTCGCGTTAATCGAACGTTGGGGCATCTCGTTTGACAACTACACGCGAACAGAGAGCCCTGTGCATAAAGAATTCGTGCAAAACCACTTGTTAAAGATATACAGGAATGGCTACATTTTTGTGCAGGAAACAGAAATGCTGTACTGCGAAAAATGCAGCCGGTTTCTTCCAGACAGATTTGTTGAAGGAACATGCCCCTACTGTGGAAGCCAAGGCGCCCGCGGAGACCAATGCACCAAATGCGGAAGACTACTTGAGACAACGCAGCTTGTTGAGCCATACTGCGTCGTTTGCAAGGGCAAACCGGTAGTTAAGAAAACCAAGCACTGGTATTTTGACTTGCCAAAACTTTCCCAGAAACTGCAACGATACCTTTCCGAAAATAGGCAGTTGCCAAACAACGCTAGAAACTTTAGCATCAACTGGGTTAAAGAAGGATTGAAGCCCAGAGCTGTAACGAGAGATGCAAGTCCTCGAACACCGTGGGGTATCTCTGCACCGTTTCCGGACTCTGAGGGAAAGACGATCTATGTGTGGGTTGAGGCTGTTCTAGGATATGTTTCAGCAACTTTAGAATACTTCAAGAACCGTGGAGAGCCAGAGAGATGGAAGGAATTTTGGTTCAACAAAGAAGCTAAAACGCTTTTCTTCATTGGAAAAGACAACATTCCATTTCACACCATAATCTTTCCAGCGCTGCTAATTGCTTCTGGCGAGGACTACACTCTTCCATGGAATGTTTCATCAACCGAGTTTCTCCAGTTCAAAGGCGAAAATTTCTCTAAAAGTCACGGTGTAGGCGTTTTCATAGACGAAGCTTTAGAACTGTTTCCTGCTGATTACTGGCGCTTTTTCCTAATGCTGTCTAGACCTGAAACAAAGGACACCAATTTCTCGTGGGAACTGTTTATCGAAAAAGTAAACTCGGATTTGAACGATACCTTCGGCAACTTCATACATCGAACCCTATCATTTATTCATAGTCATTTTGATGGGGGAATTCCGAAACCTGAGCAACTCGATGATGATGCAAAAAACGTTTTAGCGGTAGTTAAGGAAAAACTGCAGTTTATGGCAGAGGAAATAGAGCACTGTAGACTGCAATCCGCTGCGAACACGCTTATAGGTATAAGCCGCATTGGAAACCAGTTACTTAATGAAAAAGAACCATGGAATCTAATCAAAAAAGACCCCGCTAAAGCAGCCAACGTCTTCTATGTTGCATCTCAGATCGTCAAAGTTCTAGCAACTGCTTCAGCACCTTTTATTCCTTTTACAGCAGAGAAACTATGGGAGACGCTGAACCTTAAAGGAAGTGTACATGAGCAAAAATGGGGTAGTGCTCTTGAGCCGTTTCCTCAAGATCACAGGATATTGAAGCCGAAGCCTCTGTTTCAAAAAATCGAAGCCAGCGAACAGGAGCTCGATGAGTTGCTTCAGAAAGCAAGGAAGAAGATCACCGGGGCAAAATGACTAATCAATGGCTGTGAAACATTGCCGCTAAAAATCGACCTTCACGTACATTCCAACTGCTCCTATGACTCAGCAATTGCGCCAAAAGAAATAGCCTACTACGTCAAAAGGAGTGGTTTAGACGGTGTTGCAATAACCGATCACGACAGGATCGACTGCGCCCTAAAAATAGCACGCGAAAATCCTTTTCTAATACTCGCAGGCATTGAAATCTCAAGCTTAGGCGGACACATAATTGCATTTGGCATTTCAGAGGCAGTCCCCAAAGGTCTAGGCGTAGATGAAACTGTTGACAGAATTCACGAGAAAGGAGGCATAGCAGTAGCCTGTCATCCCTCAGCACTATTCAAAGAAAGCTTGGGAAGACATGTGACCTCGAAGTTTGACGCGATTGAAACAATAAACTCGTCCTCTTTTCCCTTCAACTATTGTGTTAAGCGCAACAAGGCTCTTGCATCCGAGCTATGTGTCCCAAGCGTGGCTGGAAGCGATGCCCACTATGGACCCGAAATCGGCTATGCCTACACCGTGGTTGACGCTGAACCCAAAGAGGCAGACATTATTCTCGCCATAAAAAAAGGATTATGCAAGCCCGTGGGACAAGCCATTCCTTTTCAAATTAGACTAAAGAGAGCAATTCGAACATTAACATAAGAAGCGCTCTAACATCACTTCACTCCTTTTATCGATGAATCAGATATAGCTTAGCCGATCTAAATATGCCTAACTTGTTTGAGGCTGAACATAGAATTTTTATACACAAACAGCCGAAATAGGCTTTGAGAGATACCTTATGTCTGAACCATCTAAGAAAGTTAATCTCGTAGAGCCCATTACAGTTGACTCAATAGCTGTACGAAGAGATCACTATTTTCCCGGCGCTTACATAATAGATTTTCCATTGGACTTTACGCCTGATCATGTTTGGCAGGACATATTTGAGAGAGAGTGGAAGTCAAGCAGGCATCTTTGGGATAGAAAAATCTTTGTGATAGGGAACAAACTTAGGCTTGTGACTACGGCTTCTGATATTGAAGATAAGGTTGACTGGATAAAGCAGATAATCGAAAGGACAAATTTGGGCATCGAGCTTTATAATAAGGAAACTGAGGCGCGAAAAGTGGAGAAAGAAGAAAAAACAAAACAGGCGCCGGAAGAAGAAAGGGTCTATGTTGACGTCATTAGAGAGACGTTGAAGAAAAAGTTTAGCACCGTTTAGATGATGGACTGGGCAAGCGTTAGGTAGAATTTGGAATTAGCGTTACCAAGTGCTAACTTACTCGTTTTTCTTGTCTTTGGTTATGTTTGTCAGCGTGATCATGAAGCGGCAGCTGTCACAGATTCCATCTTCATCTGTGACTCTTCTTTTCCCGCATTTGATGCATTTTGTATGTTCAGCTAGCTCTTGGCTCTGCAGAGTTTCGCGTAACATCTGGCTCCAGAAACTTAATGCTCCTTGTAAGAGCAAATATCACTTATGAATCTAGAATCAAGACACAAAAAATAGAGTTAAAAACAACAAAAAAATTAGAAGCTTTCAATTTGATATAAATCAAGTTTTATGTTCAGATTTTTCTCGGGGTCTGCGTAGGGGTCCATGTCGAAAAGCTGTGGCGCAATCGCTCCAAGCGAGCTTCGTGTCTTCTGCGAGTTTACGCCTGTCATTACAAGCGTCACTTTCAATCTGCCTTCCTGAGTAGGGTTGACGCGAGCTCCCCATAAGACTCGGGCATTGTTGTCCATCATTTCTGTTACAATTTCTCCAACACGGTTTGCCTCTTCTATTGTCATGTGGCTGTCGCCTGTAACGTGAATTAATGCGCCCGTTGCGCCAGAGTATCCTATGTCAAGCATTGAGCTTTTTAGCGCGTTTCTTACGGCTTCTTCTGCTCTGTTGGGCGCGTCGGATTCGCCGACTCCGATTACAGCAAAGCCTCCAGAGCTTACTAGGTTTCGGAAATCTGCGACGTCAAGATTGATTAGGTTTGGTGCAGACATTGTCTCGACTATTTCTTTGATTACGTTTGCTAGAACTTCGTCAGTTGTTGTGAGTTTTGGAGCGAGTTGTGTAACCTTGTTATTGTCGATAATGATTACTGTGTCGCATTGGTTGCGCATGCTACATATGGCATTGGCCACGTGTTTATTTTGATCTTTTTCAGCTTTCGGAGGAGTGGTTACGATGCCGACTGTTACTGCGCCATTTTTTTTGGCGATTTCTGCAACTGCAGGAGCGCTTTCTATAGGTGTTTTGCTGTCAAAACTTGCTGTTACGAAAACTATGTCTGCACTGGAAAGTGCTTGTTCGATTTTGTATCGCGACTCGTCAATTGCAGTTTTGCTGATGTCAGATCTTAGTGCGGAAAAAGGGCGGCTGATGGTTTTCTCTTTAATTAGGATTTTCTGATGGGCTTTTGCTGCATCTAGGTGCGATCTGTTATTGCTGATGGCTATGCATTCCAAGCCGCAGGCTCCTTCATTCATGAATTTTGTTACTGCTTTTATGCCTACATTTCCGATGCCTACGATTACAAGTCGGTGGGGTTTGTTTTGTGGTACTGCTTCGCGTGTCATGGTGTGCCAGCTGTATTTGAGGGACTGTTGCGATGAAGGCTTAGCCAACGTTTTCTTTCCTCCAAACTTCTTCAACTATTAGGTCACGGATGGCTACGCGGATTGCTTCTGCCCTGTTAGGGTAGAACCTTTCAACTACAAGTTTATCTAAAGCTTTAAGATAGGTTTCGGGCACGTAAAGTGTAATTAGCTTCAATACGTTTCTCCCTCCAGGTAAGCTAACAGAATTAGTGTTTACTCCTATAGTTGTGCATATTATGCTTAAAATATGTTTATAACATGTTTTTCCTAGTCTTTATAAGCTTTGCTTGGGGGCGTTTCAGTTTTTTGTTAATTTTGGTGTAGGTGTGGGTTTAGGTTTTTATTTCTTGTTGGTTTATTTATTGTGTTGTGATGAGGGATGGTGAGGGTGTTCGTTAGAAGTTTTGGGTGTTCGGCGAGTTTGGCGGATGGGGAGGTTTTGGCTGGGTGTTTGGTGGGGGCTGGGTTTGAGGCTGTGGGCTTGTTGTCGGAGGCTGAGGTTGTGGTGGTTAATACTTGTGGGGTTAAGGGTCCTACGGAGGATCGTGTGCTTAGTTTTTTGAGAAGGGTTCCTTTGGGTAAGAAGGTGGTTGTTGCGGGTTGTTTGCCTCTTATTGATTATGAAAGGTTGCGGAGTGAGGTGCGTTTTGATGCTGTAGTGGGTCCTGCGTATGGGCAGAGGATTGTTGGGGTTGTGCGGCGGGTTTTGCGAGGTGAGAGGGTTGTGGATTTGGCTGATGCGTCTGGTTTGTTGCCGGGTTTGTCTTTGCCTAGGTTGAGGTTGAATTCTGCGGTAAGTATTGTTCCTGTGAGCTATGGGTGCTTGGGCTCATGTTCTTATTGCTGTGTGGTTTTTGCTAGAGGGCGTCTGAGGAGCTATAGTGTTGAAGAGGTTCTGCAGCGGGTTCGGGAGGATTTGGCTTGTGGTGTGCGGGAGTTTTGGCTTACTTCTCAGGATACTGCCTGTTATGGAAGAGATAGGGGAACAAATCTTGCTGAGTTGTTGCATGCTTTATGCAGTGTTGAAGGGGATTTTAGGGTTCGTGTTGGCATGATGACTCCAAGCTGGGTTTTGGACATGCTGGCTGATCTGGTTCATGTTTTTCAAGACCCGAAAATCTTCAAGTTTGTTCATTTACCTGTTCAAAGCGGGGATGATCGGGTTCTCAAGTGTATGCGTAGAGCGTATTCAGTAGCGGATTTTAAGAGAATTGTAGCCACTTTTCGAGAAAATCTTCCGGAGATTAGTCTGTCAACAGACGTGATCTGCGGCTTTCCTGGCGAGGATGAGGAGGCTTTTGGGAGGACTTTGCGTTTGATTGAGGAGGTTCAGCCTGATGTAGTTAATGTGTCGAGGTTTTTTGCGAGACCTGGAACTGATGCTGCTAA
>JAGTQT010000060.1:3589-8990 GCA_018396615.1 Candidatus Bathyarchaeota archaeon | reverse complement strand
GAAGTTGTTGCTGAGGACCAGTGTTTTGCGTGCCGAGCCTGTGAAGTGCGGTGTCCTGAAAGAGCAATCGAGATCACAGGGTTCGAGATGCTGAAGGTTGATCCGCCTCCAGATTACCCTCCTGAAGAGGGGCGCTATCTGAGGGGAAATGATTATTCGCCTGTTGCGGTTGTGGCCATCCTCGACACTTTCGACCCCAAAATTCCACTCGATCTTGTTAGACTAGTAGAGATGGCGGTAGAGAGTGGAGCAGCCCTTGCAGGAACCCTTCAGACAGAGAATATAGGTATAGAGAAAATCGTTGCGAACGTTGTAGCCAACTCAAACATCCGTTATGTGGTTCTGTGCTAGAGGTAATCCCGGGGTCATCTTCCCGCCGACGCCCTCGTAAAACTTGTAAAAAATGGAATTGCAGAGGACAAAAGGCGAACAATCATTGGCGCCGAGGCGCCCGCGCCCTATCTTCCAAACATTTCTGTGGAGGCGATAGAAAGGTTCAGGAAACCGGTTACCGTCGTGAACCTAATCTCTGAAGACGACCCTAAAATTGGGATGTACCCGGAAAACGTTAAGAAAGCGGTTTGGTCCTGCATTCAAGAGAAGTCCACGAGGTTTATGAGTTATACTCTCCACGATCTTGGTGCGTGGCCAGAGCCCCCAATATGCCAGAAGCTCACCATGAAGATAACTGAGCCTTGGAAACCCGCGCTGAGTGAAGAAGAAGCAGATGTCATTAGGCAAATAAAGGAGGTTGCCAGCAGGAAAGGTGCAGAGAAAAAAAGCGAGGGGTCAGCGACGCAGGAAAAAAGACGAAAGGAAGACGAAGAGCTACTTGAGTTTCTTGGGATAAAAAAGAAAACGACTGGTGGAGAAGAGTGAATGATGGGCAAAGTGCCACTCTACAGGCAAACTGCGGATTTTACATGTGGCGCGTGTGCAACGCTCATGGTTTGGAAATACTTCGATAGTAGCGTGCAGCTATCCAAGCGAAACGAGTTTTTAATCTGGACGGAGATAGTCGGTTTGCCGTTTAAGTTTTCTTCGCCCTATCGGATTGCAGAGTTCTTTATTAAGAAAGGTTTTGAAACAATGCTGGTGATGAAGCAGGAGAGTATTAGTGAAGACATTACGTTGCTCGAATGCTGCCAAGTTGAACCTGCAGAGAGAACGCTTTTCCTCGATTTCTTCCGAGCCTACAACGAGATCCTAAAAAGTTGTGTCGCATCAGCTATTCTTGACAAAAAGCCCACAATGACTGATATTAAAAAAGCATTGTCTAATAATAGTCCTGTAATTGTTACCATAGATTCTTACTACGCTTCTGTGGCTAGAGGAGGACGAGAGCCATCACATTTGCCACACTGGATTGTCGTAACGAAATATGAAGGCAAGAGATTTTACGTCAACGATTCAGCCCAAGGAAAGCTTATCATAGAAGAGCGCATCCTACAGAAAGCAATGGATACTGAATCAAAAATTGGATGGCCTTCTGCACTGATTGCAGTGAAAGCGGAAAATTTTGATGAAAAAAGAGATCGATGAACCGAAAGCATAATAAACGCTATGAGTCGAATACAACGGTTCAGAGTGAAAGAATCTATGGTACACATCCAGAAAGGAGCAAGGTTTAGCGATATAGTTTATGGGGTTGTTATTCCAAGCCTTGTGGCATTGCTGATTGTTGGTGTTGCAATGGTGTCCACGCCTTCTCTGATAGGTCTCAAATATCCTTTACTGGAAGCTATTGTGGTAGTTGGAGTTCCGATGCTGCTCGGGTTGATTTGGAATCAGTGGGCAGGCGGAGCTTCAGGTTTCTTGCTTGGAAGCCTCTATGGTCTGTATTATTCTGATCAACTTTATGCTGCTCAAGGCATAGGCGACATAAGCCTATTGGGCAACTTGGTTAGCGCCATGCTGATAGGGTACATCGCTGGAGCCTTGAACAAACGTTCAGACAATTATCGCAGAATGCTCGTTGCAGGGGTTACAGCTGGAATTATGGGCTCTTTGCTTATATTGCTGGTTGGTCAGTTTTCGCCAATTGTGGGAGAAGCAAGCGTGGGCGGCGTTGTGTTGGTTTTTCTGCCTCGAGTTCTTGCCGGAGTAATAGTTCCGCTAATAGCTAGAGCATTCTTGCGGCATGGAGCACTACAAAATAAGCGCTATATGCTCTCTGCAGCTTCCTGATGTGTTATATCGCAGCCACATCCACAACTGCAGCAACTCGAATTATCATATTGCAATTTTTGAATAGACTCTTCTGATTGTATCCTTGACTTCATTCCTCTTAATGCTCACTTCTTCGTATTTAGCTAAGAGCTTTGAGACCGCATTTATGAATTGCTTTCTTTATGTCTTCGGTTGAAACGACTGAGGGATCGTATGATATTTTTACCCTGTTCGAAATCGGATTGATGTCAAAGCTTTTTACTCCGTTTAAGGCCCTGATTCGTTTTTCAACTATTTTTGCCTCACACGAACAGCCCAATCCTTCAAGTTTGAAAGCTACAACTTCCGCTTTTTCGACATTTCTTTTTGTAGATTCCATTGATTCATCTCCAGCTATTTCAATAGGCTTTGAAATGCTATTGCCTGTTTTAAAGTTTTTGGGGGTAATTCAGGAAATTTTGGGCAATAAACTATAAATAACGCATTACACGTTTGAGGTATTTCAACGCAGTTTGAAATAGCTCGCGTTCAATAACACAACTATAGTGGAGTAGTTAACGTTTGGAAAACGCGAATGTACAAATTGAAGGAATGGACAGCCCAACAGAAGTCAAGTTGAATGAACAAAAAATTAACGCTCTTTCTGGAGTAGAAAACTTCAGCATTGATATCAACACAAAGCAACTGCACCTCTCATATAATCCTTCAATTGTAACGCTTCAAGATGTAATTAGGTCAATCTCGGAGACTGGAATGAAAGCATCCCTCATCCGATCTAAAAAGGAAAAGTTGAGTCGTTGGTGGAAAGAAAAACAACAAGTCGCCCTTTTAGGATGCGGTTTAACTACACTCACAACTTTTCTACTGAGCCTGCTCATAGTTCCACAAGAATATGCATTCATAGGGTATATAATTGCGGTCTTAATCGGCGTGTATTACCCAGCAAAAAAAGCGTTAATCGCTCTGATGAATCTGACCGCAACAATTCACCTTCTTATGCTAATAGGATCAGTCGGCGCGATGATATTGGGTTTGTGGTCTGAAGCTGCCATCCTGATCTTCGTATATTCGTTAGGAGATGTGCTTGAATCATATGCAGTCGACAAGGCGCGAGGTGCTATCCGATCATTAATGGACTTAGCACCTAAAATGGCGTTGGTGAGAAAAGACGGAAGCGAAGTTATGGTTCCAGTTGATGAAGTAAACGTTGGAGACATCGTAATTGTAAAAGCTGGCGAAAGAATCCCCGTTGACGGCACAGTGCAGGCTGGTTCTTCTTTTGTAGATCAGTCCACGGTCACTGGAGAATCTATTCCGGTGACTAAGAGAGTTGGCGACGCTATGTTTGCTGGAACAATTAACCAGAAGAGTTTCCTTGAAGTTAAGGTGGACAAGCCAACAAGCGAAACTATGCTCTCAAAAATAATATACTCAGTGGAAGAGGCACAGGCAAATAAAATATCGTTTCAACGGTTTTCTGACAAATTCTCTAACCTGTACACGCCTGCCATGTTTGTACTTGGAATAGCCGTTGCAGTCCTACCACCATTAGTACTCGGCGCGGAATGGATGCCTTTCATTTTGCGGGGGTTGGTTGTTTTTGTTGTCTCCTGTTCCTGTGGTTTGGCATTGTCGGTTCCTGTAGCTGTAGTTGCAGCAATGGCAAACGCCGCGCGAAAAGGTGTAGTTTTCAAAGGTGGTGCTTATTTTGAAACAGTTCAGAAAGTCCGAGCAATTGCGTTTGACAAAACAGGCACTCTTACTATTGGCAGACCTGAAGTGACTGATGTGGTCACCTTTGGAGAGGTTTCAGAAGCTGAATTGCTGACGGTGGCGGCAAGTATGGAGTGCAAATCAGGTCATCCGCTTGCTGACGCCATCTTGAGAAAAGCAAAAGAAAACAAGGTTTCTGTCGATGCAAAACTTGAGGATTTTGTTGAAATCACTGGAAAGGGTGTGAAGGCAAAGCTGAACGGTAATGAATGCTTTGCAGGAAGCATCAGATTTCTCCAAGAAAACGCGATATTACCAGAAAATATCAAAAAGCAAGTTGCAGAGTTGGAAGATGAAGGCAAAACCGTGATTCTTGTGGGGAGACAAGGCAGGTTGCTGGGTCTATTAGCTATTGCTGATGAGGTTAGACCTGGCGCAAAAGAAACCCTTGAAGTAATTTCCGAAGCGGGCTTAAAGACTATAATGCTAACAGGCGATAACGAAAGATGTGCCAAGGCCATAGCTGCTCAGGTGGGCGTTGATGAATATTTTGCTCAGCTTCTGCCAGACGACAAGGTTAGGGTTGTGAAGCAGTTGAAGGAAAAGTACGGTTCAGTGGCTATGGTTGGTGACGGAGTTAATGATGCTCCTGCGATGGCTGTTTCGAACGTTGGAATAGCTATGGGTGCTGCAGGAACAGACGTGGCCATTGAGGCGGGAGACATAGTTTTGATGTCGGATGACCTTTCAAAGATAAACTTTGTTCGAGAATTAAGTCGGAAAACTGTAAGTAATGTCAAACAGAACATTTCGGTTTCATTGGCGAATATTGCCTTCATGGTGGCTGCAGCATTGCTTGGTTATCTTGGGCTCGTCACGGGGTTGCTTCTTAATGAAATAAGCGCCCTTGTAGTGATAGGGAATGCGCTGAGATTATTGACTAGCAAAGACAAATTTGATTCCAGTTACAGGAAATAGGCGCGGCAGGCTTCCTTCTAGATTGCGCGTCCTTTTTCTGTGATGGAATATATTTTTCAGTTTTTTTTCTTGTATGACCTTACTAGTCCCGCTTCCTCAAGAACCGTTAGGTGATAGGACAGTCGAGAATCCGAAATATTCATCAAAACCTTGAGAACGCAGGGACACATGTCACATTGCCTGATTGCCCGAAGAATAACCAGTCTCGTTTCGTCCGACAGAATCTTATGCAGTGCTGCGTCTGCCTTTATCTCATTAGGTCTAATAGCACTCAGTAAGTGGTCCAGTCCTCCGGCTTCCGAAATTGCCTCTGAAACCTCCTCGGGAAGAGCAGCCTCTCGATTCTTTCGTGAAATACGAGGGTTATTACGTTGAGGCGCCATAGTGTATTCAACCCGAATCTTAGTGCGCCCATAACTAAAAAGTTTTAGCATAAAACATATCCGTCTATCCACTAGCGAATTGTGCTTTTTGGAAATCGGTCAAAAAGCAATGCACCAAGGATTTTTACTTCTTAGTCTCGCAATCGAAGCAGACGTCG
>JAGTQT010000060.1:0-3582 GCA_018396615.1 Candidatus Bathyarchaeota archaeon | reverse complement strand
TGTTTGTCCAGTAGTGCTTGCCGCATACTTTGCACGTGGTCTTTCGAATCATACCTTTGTCTTCTTCCCTAACTTGGCTGAACGAGGCGTTTCTTTGGGGGAAAACTATTGCCTTCTTGTGGCAGAGGGGCGCACATGCTGAGCAACGTACGGTGCTGCAGTTTCCGCCGCATTTAGCTGGGTAGGCAACAATCGCTTTCCCATCTTGAAACTCGAAAACGCCATTCGGACAAAACTCTACACAGCGAGGCTTTCCAGTTTTGGCGCAGCCGTCGCATTTGTCGGAAAAAATAATTGGAAACCAAGGCATCGTGGGACTTGCCAACGTCATCTACCTATAATCTGTCTTTTTTCAAGTTTTATGTCTACACTTTATCTTAACAATTAAAAGAAAACCATACGCCTTTTCTTAAAATCAAAGCTCAGAAGCCTCCTGTTAAAACTCCATAAAGCAGCCCAGAGAAGATAGCCGCCAAGAAGGCTAAAAGTCCATAGGTAATTACGATTTTCCAGCCTACTATACGTGAAGTTGATAGCATATTGGGTATGTCATAGGGTTGACCCATCAACCAAGCAATTGTCGCAGCAGGCGCCATTCCCAAATTCACAAGAGCCTTACCTAAAGCCACTTCAATCAAAGTCGGCGTATACAAGGGTCCAGCTAACATTGCTGAATATATAACGCCTGTTGACCTAGTCAAATAAGCTTTTACAAGCTCGGCTGGAAAGAACGCTTGAACATAACTCACCACTACAAGACCTAAGGCGAAGGCGGGAATTATTCTTTTTGCAAGGTAACCGCCGAACTTTAAGGCGCTCCAAAGTCGCATGTCCAAAGGTTCTTCAATAAGTTCTATAGCGGTTGTTTGTGCTTGATTTTTCTGGAATTTCTGCTCGAATCTTTTTCCCCAAGGAGTTTTTGAAACAATAAAGCCGATAATAACAGCGCTAACTCCAGCGGCGATTATATCTGCAAGGGCAATTTGCCATCCAAGCACTTGTATGGTCACAATGTCAGCCAATAGATTGTTAGCAGGGGCAGCGAGAAGAAAAGTTAACGCGGGACCTATGCCGCCTCCTGCGTAAATTAGACCTGAAAAAAGAGGAACCATTGTGCATGAACATACGCAGAAAAGCGGGGCGATCAACATGGCGATCACGTAAGCTATGGGTTTTCTGCTGCTCATGTACTTAAGCATAAAGGGCTTCGGAATAAATTCAGCGAAAAGGCCGGAAACAACAAAGGCAAAGCCAAGGCATATCCAGCCATGCTGAGCGTAGTCCCACATATAAACTAGCGGGATTTCCCAGATCGGCAGACCTTGCAAGTCTTCTGCGGTGGAAGTTGGCGTTAACGTGTAGGCGCCAACAATTGCCCTAATCATCATCGCTATAAAGAAGGTGATGAAAGCAAGCATTGAAATGGTTTTAAGAGCGCGCTTTTTTTCCAATAAATTCACCAGCTTCTCTGCCGAATTAGCATCGAAGCAACATTAAAGAAATGAGAAAAAAGGGATGTAGCCGCAACTTTTACTGATCGGTAACTATTCTTCATCTTCCTTTTTTCCTTCTTTTACTAAGTATTCTAATCCTTCAGTTGCTGATGCAAAAACAGTGGAAGATAAGGCGAATCGCGCTACTATAATTGCTTCTCCTATCTCCTCATTGGTCACACCTGCACGCTTCGCAATTTTGATGAATGTCTCAGTGCATAGGTGGCTTGAAACGGCTGCTGTAACACCGATCATGATCAGGTGTTTATACTTGGCCGGTATATGCGGCAGGTCGAAAACGAATCTGCGTTCTTGCGCTTGCTTAGGTATCCATTCTGGAAGAATTTTCGAAATGAGAACCATCGGACGTGGCTCTTCTCCTAGATTATCAGCCATCATCTTCAGAATCTGCTCAACTGTAGATTTTTGTTCAGACAAAGGGCGCCACCTTTTTAGCTAGTTATACTTTGCCGTATTAGTCTTTCAATAACGCTAGCGTCTGGAACCTTACCCATGATTTTTACTATGCCATTTATTGCAATTGCTGGCGAAGATATTACTCCATATTTGGATATGGTTTCTTGCGACGCTACATTTAATTTTGATATTTCAACTTTTATTCCTTCAGCGGCCAGTTTTTCAGCGGCTTTTTTCGCGTTTTCTTCAGTTGTCTTACATCTTTGACAAGGTGGGCTAACACCTATTACCTCAACTTTTACGTTCATTCCAAGTTCACTCCGATAGTGGTTTTATTGTCATAGGCAAACACTAAGTTTATAGATACATTTAAATTTTGCTATGCACCTATTGGCTGGTGAAACTTGCGTGAGAAAAATGGATAAGAAAATCTTAAGCAAAAAACTGGAAGACAGTCTGGGATTAACTATTTCTCCAGTAGCAGTAAAAATTATAAAAGCAAACGAACCATTGCCAAATGTAAAAAAGCTCCCTCAAAAAAGCAGGTACTGCCAGCTACTGATGCTGGCGAAGAAAGGTGAAACATTGCTCCTAACTGCGGAGGACATTGCTTGCCCAGCTGCAAAAGCAGCATTAGGCTTTGGACCGTTACCTGAGAAAATTTCTAATGGCGAAATGCTATGCGTGCTGGGCTTATTTATGAGCCGAGAAGCTGCCGCCAAAACAATGCGCATGATACCACGCTTAGAAGAAGGTTCAACAAAAGCCGTTGCCGCTGGACCACTAAGAGATTTCCCTATGGAGCCAGATGTTATCATCATTGAAGGCATTCCAGAGCACATAATGTGGCTTGCTTTGGCTAGAAACTTCAAAGAAGGAGGAAGACTCAACTTTAACTCATCAATTTTCCAAGCGGAATGCGTTGACGTAACAACAGTGCCCTACTTAACTGGAGAAGTGAACTTGACTCCAGGCTGCTATGGATGTCGACAAGCCACTGATGTACCTCCTGAACACATGTTTATAGGCATTCCAGCTAAACTTTTGCCTGAAATAGCTGCCTCATTAGAAGCTTTATCTGAGAAAGCAATGAAGGCGGTCAGAGAGAAAAGTGTTTACGCACTTTACATCAAGGGGATAAAAGGGAAAAGATAGGATAATTTTTGGCCGAAAATCTGGTAAAGCGATATATATAACTAACGTTGACCATGCTTTTGAGATGCAGTTGCATGTCCATTGGATGGAAGGATTGGAGCCGAAGTGACATAATCTATGGAATAATAACGCCTATAATAGTGGTTCTGATAATCGTCGGTCTCTACTTCATTGGCCCATTGATTATGCGAAGCGGTGGCATGGATAGCGCCATGGGCATAGTCATTGGCATTATAAGCGAGGTTGAAGAGCTTGTAATTATTGTCGGTGTTCCACTCATGCTTGGGCTTGTTTGGAACAGATGGGCTGGCGGCGCAGCAGGCTTCTTGATGGGCAGCATTTACGCTATGTGGTTTGCCGTCAAATTCGGTGCCTTCTCTTTTACAGTGTCTCCACGTGGATCCAGGGGCTTCGGTCCGACTATACTAGGCTGGGTTCTCAGCGCGATGCTTATAGGATACATGGCAGGCGCATTAAACAAGCGCTCAGAAGACTTTCGAAGAATGCTGATTTCCGG
>JAGTQT010000059.1:1641-9020 GCA_018396615.1 Candidatus Bathyarchaeota archaeon | reverse complement strand
AGTATTTTACCATTTAATCTTTCAACCAGCCGCCTGTGCACATCTGGATCGGCTGTGAAACGGATTCCGTATTCATCATGCGTGGACCCTGTCACAGCAACATCAAATCCCTCGCCGACAGAGGGCATCGGTGGAACCTCGTCACTGCCAAAAAACATTCTTTCGCTAGGCTTGGGTTTTCTTCTGTTCACGAGCTCCATGTTTTCAGAAGAAGGCACAGTTACTCGTTCCCTCATGTGGGCGATTTCCTCATCTGTCAAGAGCACTACTGGAGTGCGATACTTCTCAGCAAGATTAAACGCTCGAACCGTCAGTTCAAATGTCTCCCCCACCGAATTCGGAGAAAGCGCTATCGCAACATAGTCTCCGTGAGTCCCCCAACGGGCCTGCATTATATCGCCCTGACCGCATTTAGTTGCCTGACCTGTGCTTGGTCCGAGCCTTTGAACGTCAACAATTACGCACGGCGTTTCCGTCATAAAAGCCCAGCCAATTGTCTCCTGCATAAGGTCAAAGCCTGGCCCAGAGGTCGCGGTCATTGCTTTCGCACCAGCCCAGCTTGCGCCCACGACTGCTCCGATTGCTGCCAGCTCGTCTTCCATCTGTAAGGCTACTCCACCAGTCTGCGGAAGTTTTCTAGCCAAGTGTTCAGCTATTTCGCTTGCAGGCGTAATTGGGTAGCCAGCAAAAAATCTGCAGCCTGCTGCCAAAGCGGCTTCGGCACATGCTTCATTTCCCTGCCAGAAATAGATTTTTCCAGTTGAACGCGTTTTCAAATGGATTCTCCTTTAAGGGATTCTGATCTAAGCCTAGAAAGCATTTGTTAAAAGGTTTTGCTCTCTTTTTTCGGCAGTTTTGGCTGCCTTCACACGTCATTGCTTAAAAGTTAACTGTGTCTCATGCATGTTTCACAAAGGGAAAGACTTGGACCTAAAAGGTTTTATCCTTTCTTCGACCAATTGCTTGTTCTAAAGAGTTGAGGCAGAATGGATGAAGACATTGTTGACTTTGCACTGAAATATGCGGAAGAGAAGAAAGTCGAGTATGCTGAGGCAAGAGGACAGAGCCAGATTCAAGACCGACTTATGCTGAGAAACGGTATACTTGAAGCTTACACGTCAGCAGTAGACAGCGGATTATGCGTGCGCGTACTTGCCAACGGCGGAATAGGCTTCGCATCAACCAACAAGTGGACAAAAGAGGAAGCCAAAGAAATCGTAGACTTGGCTTTTAGATACGCCAAAGCCAGCGGCAGAAAAGACAAAATCAAATTTGAAAAAGAGAAGGGTATCGAGACAAAATGGGTTGTTGACCAGAAAAAGAAAATCGAGAATATCTCTCCAGAAGAGAGAATTTCAGCGTTCGAAGAGATAAACAAGACCCTAACGACGTGCGGAGTAAAGATTGCCGCTACAATGGGATCATGCAACATAGATCTGATATCCAAATACTTTGTAAACTCCGAAGGCTCAAAGATCACTTCCTTTGTCCCCAAGCTTGGAGCATTCTTCTACATCACAGTCGCCGAGGAAGGCAAAACTGAGCAGGCTTACGAGCAGTTCGGATACAGCGGCGGCTGGGAAGCTTTCAGCCAATGGGGCGTCGCCGAGAAACTTGTCCACAACGCCAAAATCCTCAAGGACGTGATCACTAAAGGAAAGGCGGTGAAAGCTGGAAACATGGATCTTGTATGCGGTCCAGAAGTAACCGGTATAGCGGCACATGAATCCTGTGGGCATCCTATGGAAGCTGACCGTATCGTTGGACGCGAAATGAGTCAAGCCGGAAGATCATTCATCTATAAAGGTGGTCCCTACTGGATCGGCACCAAAATAGGAAGTAAACATGCCACGATAGTTGACGACCCAACTATTGAGCACAGCTACGGGTACTATGCGTATGATGATGAAGGAGTAAAAGCTAGAAGACGGTTCCTCTACAAAGAGGGGATCATAAACGAGTTTCTCCACAATAGAGAATCTGCAGCGAAGCTTGGCACCAAAAGCAACGCTTCTTCAAGAACAGTGAACTATGATAGAGAGGCGATCGTGCGAATGGCAAACACGTTTGTTCTACCAGGTGACATGACTGAAGAAGAACTCATCGAAGACGTGAAGTACGGAGTTTTTATGAAGTCCTTTACCGAATGGAACATTGATGACAAGCGCTTCAACCAGCGCTACGTTGGAAGGGAAGCCTACTTGATAGAGAACGGTGAGCTTAAGCATCCGGTTGCTCGTCCGATAATCGAGACAACGACGCCAAAGTTCTGGACAGCCGTCGACGCCGTTTCCAAGAAAGTGGAGTTTGATGCGGCTACGTGTGGAAAAGGAGATCCAGGCCAAGGGATTCCGGTGTTTACAGGTGGCCCGTGCATTAGGCTTAGAGAGGTGTACGTGAAATGAGCGATGCTTTGAATCGGACTGAGGAAATCGTTAGGAAGGCGAAGTCGCTTGGCGCTGACGAGGTCATTGCCCAGACTACTTTTGGAAGATATAGGCAGGTGCGTTTCAGCAACAACGAGATAGACACTACGGTTGCATGGAATGACTATGCGACTGACATAGCGTTGGCGTGGAAGAAGCGTGTAGTAGCTACAAAGATTCATAACTTCGAAGGCGTTGATGCCGCGGTTAAGAGACTTATGGAGCTAGCGAAGGTTTCTAAAGAGAACCCGATGTTCGGCGGCTTTGCAAAGGGCAAGTTCAAATACGCGTCTCCCAAAGCAGATAAGAAGCTTATTGAGATTGAAGACCCACAGGAATATGTTTTCGAGGCAGTTGAGGCAGCAAGAAAGGAAATAGGCAAGGACATTGACAGTGGCGGCATTTTGTTCACCAAGTTTGAAGATGTCTACCTAGCGTCATCCGAAGGACCCATAGGAACTGATAGCCGCTCAGCCATCGAGCTTTCCATAAGAGCTTTTGCAGAGCGAGAAGCATCTGGCCACAGTGTGGAATGCAGTTCAACTTTGAAGGGCTTCAAGCCGGCAAGGGCAGGCACTAAAGCTGGAGAGATCGCGAAGATGGCTAAGAATCCGAAGATTGGTGAAGAAGGTGTCTACGACGTAATCTTTGACCCTCTTATATATGGGTCTTCGCTTGGCGTCTATGGTTGGATGGTTTCCGCTTTTGCTGTGCTGATTCACATGTCGGTTTTCGTGGACAAGTTGGGCAAGAAAGTGGCTCCGGAAATCGTCACGCTTAGAGACAACCCGGCAGAGTATTCGATGTCAAATAGGGTTTTCGATGACGAAGGCTATCCAACAAAGGAAAACGTGTTCATCGATCACGGCGTGCTTAAAGGCTATCTTCATAACACGTCTACGGCGAAGATGTTCAAAACAGAGACGACAGGCAACGCTGGGCTGGTTGCTCCAAGCGCTTGGAATCTTGAAATGGATGCCGGAGACATGAGCAAAGACGAACTCTTCGAGGAGACCAAGAGAGGGCTTTACTTGACAAACACGTGGTACACGCGGTTCCAGAACTATGCGAAAGGCGACTTTTCAACCATCCCGAGAGACGGCATCTTCCTCGTGGAAAAAGGCGAGATCAAGCAGTCACTGAAAGATCTGAGGATCAGCGACAACGCCCTAGCCATGCTTGGCAACGTAGCTGCAATCTCCAAGGAGCGGCAGCACGTGCACTGGTGGGGAGAAGCAGATCCGCCATCGCTTAGCCCATACGTACTCGTCAAGAACGTGCACATAACCAAATCCAGGTAGACACGTTCTCTTCCCCTTCTTTCTTTTTCCTGTTTTGACGCAAAATTTATGTCAGCTCTAACCACAAAGGCTACCGTCTATCCGTCTAGAGCGGTTGTAGTCTAGTTTGGCAGGACATCAGCCTCCCACGCTGACGACCCGGGTTCAAATCCCGGCAACCGCATCTTCCACAGTACTAGAATACGGTGTTTATTATCCAAGCAAGCACCACTTAAGACTCATATACTAGCGTCACATACCCATCTACTCTTCAACAGCCAAAGGTGACGCTAATTGAGCACAAACCTGATTTCCAGCTACAAAAAACTGATGGAAAAAACCAAAGACATCATAGTATTCGCCTCTTCAGAAGCCATCGTCCACTGGGACATGGAGACAATGATGCCTCCCAAAGCCATCAGCCTACGAAGCCAGCAACTCTCACTTCTAAGCCGACTCGAACACCAAATGAGCACAAGCCCCGAAATCGGAAAACTGATACAAGAAATCACACACTCAAAAGACTACGACAAGCTAGACGCCATTCAAAAAAGAAACGTCTACCTCATCAAAAAACACTACGACGAACAAACCAAACTTCCAGAAGAACTTGTCGCCGAAACCGCAAAACAGCAAGCCATAACCATAGACACTTGGAAAAAAGCCAAAGCCGCAAAAAACTACAACATGTTCAAACCAGAACTCGAAAAACTCCTTGAACTACGAAAGAAAGCTGCAGAAATACTTATGGAGGTAAAGGAAACAGCCACGCCCTACGATGCCTTAATAGACATATTTGAACCAAAAATGACGGCGAAAGAAATAACCCGAGTCTTCAACGAGCTCAGAGAAGGCTTGGTTTCCATTCTCAAAAAATGCGAAAAGGCACCCAACCAACCGGACACTAGCATACTGCAACGCAAAATTCCCATTGACATACAGCGCAAAATCGCAGTAGCCCTCTCAGAAGCCGTCGGCTACGACGTAACCTCAAAAACTGCCGGAGGCAGAATCGACGAAACAGAACACCCCTTCACCACAGGCTACTACGACGACGTACGCATAACAACCCACTACTTTGAAGAAATGTTTGCATCATCAATATTCTCAGTCCTACACGAAGCAGGACACGCTATGTACGAGCAAAACCTAAACCCTGAATGGATGTACCAGCCCGTGGGTAACGCATGCTCCTCAGGCTTCCACGAGTCCCAATCCCGCATGATAGAAAACATCGTAGGCCGCTCAAGAGAATTTTGGACCTATTTCTTGCCAAAACTGAAGGAACTAGCAGGCAAAACGCTTGCAGACATTGCCTTAGACAAGTTTGTACATGCAATCAACCAAGTAAAACCATCCAAAATCCGCGTAGAAGCAGACGAAGTAACCTACGGACTTCACATAATTGTAAGATTTAACATTGAACGAGACCTATTCGCCAACAAATGCACTGTAAAAGAGCTACCTGAAATATGGAACCAACGCTATAAAGACTACTTGGGAGTAAAAATTGAAAACGACTCTGAAGGAGTAATGCAGGACACGCATTGGGCAAGCGGCTACTTCGGATACTTCCCAAGCTACGCACTCGGAAACATCTACAGCGGACAAATACTCGAAGTAATGAACAGAGACCTGCCGAACTGGAAGACGCAGCTAACAAAAGGCAACTTCAAAGAAACAAAACAGTGGCTGATAAAAAACGTCCACGCACACGGAAACCTCTTCGATCCAGCAGACCTTATAAAAAAGATAACTGGAAAAGAACTAACCGTCAAACCCTATCTCAGCTATCTAAATGAAAAATACTCGAAGCTTTACGGCTTCTAAACACCTTTTCTTTTGCTCACAAACGCGTAAATCTTCTGTATGACTTCGGCAACAAATCCAGCGAAAATCATGCCGACACCAGCCCAGCCAACAACAGGGTTGTAGTAGTTAGCAACGTAAAGAAACAGCACTATTCCGACAACCACCAGAAGCATATACACTAGATCTCGCCACGACATGACACAGCACCGCTGCCCACGCATCTATCCGCCCAAAGTATATAGACTTAACGATACCCAACAACAAAAAAGAGAACGCGGGACCCCCGTTGCGATCATCTGACAATCACACAGGCATACATCCGACAATTCATCTAAATCACAATATTTAACTGCAAGTAGACCTACGCAAACTCAACATTATACCGACAGAGACTTACAGCAATCAATATCTTTTCTTACATTTTCCGACAGTTTTAAATACTTGTCTGCCAGTAACAGCTTCCATCAGTGATTTAAAATGTCGGAATATGAAACGAAAAAGCCGGAAACCCGAGAGCAACTGATAGCAATCCTCAAAAAAGCTGCCGAAAAAGAGATAGAAAAACGCGGCAAAATAACCAGAAGACCGACAAAGCCCACGATATCTGGAACCGCGGCAATTCTAAACGTGCACAGAGACACATTGTACACATGGATGAAGGAGTTCAAGGTCGATTTCAAAGAAATATCCGACACTGCCCCAGCGACTTCCATTCCAAAGCTAGCAGAGGTATCTGAAAAGCCGACATACCTTATCGGCGAGGCCTTAATAGGAGAGGGAAACGAGGTGGCACACATAGATCTCCTAATGGGAGACAAAGACGGCCCTGTCGGAGAAGCCTTTGCAGCCGGCATGTCTAACCTCTCCTTTGGACATACACCTCTGCTGGCAGTGATCAGACCGAACCTTCCGCCTAAACCTCATACGCTGCTTGTGCCGAAAGTCACGGTGAAGAATCTTGAAGCCGCAGGCAAAATCTTCGGCCCCGCCCAAGCCGCTGTCGCCAAGGCAGTTGCCGACTCTGTTGAAGACGGAATCATCCCCAAAGAAAAGGTAGATGAGTGGGTAATAGTCTGCAGCGTGTTCATTCATCCACAAGCAACAGATTATCGAAAGATATATCATTATAATTATAGCGCCACCAGACTGGCAATTAAAAGAGCGATGGCGAAGTATCCTTCACTGGAAAAAGTCTTCTACGACAAAGACAGGGCAAAACATCCAATCATGGGATTCAAAGTGCCGCGCCTCTGGAGGCCGCCTTACCTGCAGATCTCTCTGGACATACCGGATCTTGAAAGAACGAAAAAGATCATAGCACAAATTCCGAAAAGCGACAGGATAATATTGGAAGTGGGGACGCCTCTCATAAAACGCTACGGTGCCAAAGTCATCAGCGACCTAAGAGAAGTCGTGAAGGACGTGTTCTTTGTGGCCGACCTGAAAACACTGGACGTAGGCAAAGTCGAAGTTGACTTGGCTTACGAAGAAACTGCTGACGCTGTTGTAGCATCCGGGCTGGCGCCTGCCGAAACGCTTGATGCGTTTGTCCACGAAGGAAAAAGGCTTGGGATCTACGCGTGGATTGACATGCTTAACGTGGATGATCCTATTAGAAAACTGAAATCGCTGAAAGAGTTCCCAGATGTGGTGATACTTCACAGAGGAATAGACCAAGAAACAGGCAGAGAACACGGGCTGGAAGCAATCAGAGAAATAAGGCAAACATTCAAAGATAAACGATTTCTGATTGCAGTAGCAGGCGGAATTACTCCGGAAACCGCAAAAGAAGCCTTGGTAAAAGGCGCAGACATAATCATAGTCGGAAGATACGTCACGCAGTCACGAGACATCGAGCACG
>JAGTQT010000059.1:0-1619 GCA_018396615.1 Candidatus Bathyarchaeota archaeon | reverse complement strand
CACGCCGGAAATGCGGGAAGACATTGACCTCTTCAGAGTACACGTAGAATAGCCCGCTAAAACCCCCTCTCTTTTTTTGTTTTACGCAAAAGCCTTGAAACTGATCCAAGAAAGCAGGAAAACTGTGCCGGCAGCGGCAAAAACATAGAAAAAGCTGAATTCTGCAAGAAATGGCCCAACAAAAGAACCGCAGGCTCCGCCTATACCGATCAGGACGTTGAATAAGCCAGCCTTTCCCGCTGGGATAATTTTCATAGAAAGAGAAAGAGTATGGACAAGAAACACTGCGTAAGCAGCGCTCATGAAAAACAAGAGCAAAGCAGCTATGGTTACTTGGTGAACAGTTAAGTAAAGAGTTAGAATGAAGAGAAACGTCAAAAAGCATCGCAAGAACACAATCCTATCGATGCTTGATTTTGCAGTTTCTTTATAAGATCTTTTTCCTGTAAGAAGATAGCCAAGAATTGCTCCAAGCGAACTTAGGACGTACACAGCAAAAACTAGGCTTTCTGGTAGTTGGGCACCCCGTGTGATTGAAGAAATGAAGATGGGCATTGGTGTAAAAAGCATGCTTGTTGCTAAAGAGAAAAACGTCAAGCCGGCAGAGAAAGCCAACACATTTTCCTTTTTCAGTCTTTCTTGAAGAGTAAACCCATCCAAAAGATTGGATGCCAGCGCAATTCCGCGTGAGGCAAAATCCACAGCAGCCTCCATTCTAACCAGCTTTCTTTCAAAGATAAACATGGGATCGGCTACTAAGACTAGGGATAGAAGGAACGCGGCTAGATTTAGAAAGCTGCAAAACATGAACGTAAGCGTCGAGCCGACGTTCATGACTGACAGAATGAAGCCGGCAAGAAGCCCTATCAACCAGCCCGATTCCGCGAAACCCTTGTAAAAAGCAAACCCTTTTTCCCATTCTTCACTGGAGTAGAGCTCGGCTATTAAGATGTTTTTTGGAGCTTCATCTGCCACATGAAACGCGGATAGGGCAACATAAAGAGCGAAAAGCAAAAAAACACTTGTAGTAAAAGCAAAGACACACAACAACACTGCTGAGGATAAATAGGACAGCAGAATATACCGTTTGTACCGTCTTGTTTGGTCGGAAAGGTAACCCCACAGGAAAGAGAATGGAATACATGCCAGCAACGCTACTGCCGACATAACTCCTACGTCGAGAACGGAGCCTCCGACGGTTGGCGACACGATGTATAAAGGGAGAAAAATAGATAGAAGACCGAATCCCATTTCGTGAAAGAAAGCTCCAAGTCGCCACATGCCTGAGGAGCATTCAAAAAGGAAAATAAAACTTTTACCCAGCCACGCATCAAGTTTTGTTCAAATAGCATGGACGTTCGTAAATCCTTAATAGAGAGATGCTTAACTCTCATAAACCACTAAGGAGACTCTACGCGGATGGCAAAGTTCAAAGTCATAATCTCAGACCCCCAAGCTGGAACCTCAAGCATCGTGGAAGTGGGAGACGCACGCGCCACGCCGCTGATTGGAAAACGTATAGGCGAAGTAATCGATGGAGCAATAGTAGACCTAGCAGGCCACAAACTCCAAATAACAGGAGGATCTGACAAAGACGGCTTTCCGATGAGACCTAATGT
>JAGTQT010000058.1 GCA_018396615.1 Candidatus Bathyarchaeota archaeon | reverse complement strand
TTTTCAAGGTTGACGAATTAGCTACTCTTAAATGATACTGAAAACGCATACATTGAGAAGGCGCCCACTCGATGGCATTAATTGAAACGCAAAACCTTACATACACGTATCCGGGAGCAACTAAAGCGTCAATTCGAGACGTTTCTCTAAGAATTGAAAAAGGCGAATTTGTTCTTATTACGGGTCCGAGCGGATGCGGAAAAACCACGCTTTGCCGATGCTTCAATGGATTGATCCCTAGCTTTTATCAAGGTGAACTTGAGGGAGACGTTGTTGTCGCTGGACTTCACGTTAGTGAGCATCCTATCTATGAGTTAGCCAAGCACGTGGGATTTGTGTTTCAGAACCCTGAAAATCAGCTTTTTGCGCTATCTGTTGAAAAAGATGTAGCGTTCGGACTTGAAAACCTTGGCATGAAGAGGGAGGAGATGCGGGAGAGAGTTGATGCAGCGCTGAAGCTCACAGGTGTTTATGACCTCAGAGAGAGGGCTCCGCATGAGCTTTCTGGCGGACAGCAACAGAGGGTTGCGATAGCTTCAGTTCTTGCCATGCAGCCGGAAATAATTGTTTTAGATGAGCCAACTTCATTTCTCGACCCGCTGAGCGCCAAGAAAATCTTTGAGGTGATTTACGACCTTAACAAAAGACTAGGCATTACTGTTATTCTTGTCGAGCACAGGCTGGACTTGACTGCTAGATACGCCGATCACATAGTGATAATGGAAGAGGGCCGTGTAGTCATGGATGGTGAGCCGCATCAGATTCTGCACTCTGAAGAAGCGAGGCTGATAGGGATAGGTATTCCGAAAGCGACAAGACTGTTTCAGCTGCTGAAGGCTGACGGAATGAATCTTGGCGAAAAGGTTCCGTTATCTTCTGAGGAACTGGCAGAAATGCTTAGGGAGACGGTGAAGACCAGTGATCGAAGTTAAAGACGTTTACTTTTCTTATCCTAACGGAGTCCAAGCGTTGAATGGCGTATCCTTGACCGTGAGGAAAGGCGATTTTCTGGCAATAATGGGACAGAATGGCGCTGGGAAGACTACATTGGTTAAGCACTTCAACGGTCTTCTGAAACCTACAAAAGGAGAAGTTCTCGTGGACGGAGTTGCCACAGCAAAAGTAAGTGTGGCGGCGATTGCTAGAAACGTGGGCTTTGTCTTTCAGAACCCGGATCACCAACTCTTTAGCGAAACAGTCGAAGAAGAAATCGCTTTTGCTCTGAGAAACTTCGGACTTAAGGAAGACGTTATTAAGAAACGTGTCACGTGGGCTCTAAACCTTTTGGGATTAGCACAATATAGGAAAACGTCACCATTTATGTTAAGCGGCGGCGAACGCAAACGTGTGGCTCTTGCATCTGTTTTGGCTTGGGATCCCAAGATACTGATACTAGATGAGCCAACGATAGGACAGGACTATCAGCAAAAAGAAAAACTAAGACAATTCATTTTGCAGATGAGAACTCGAGGAAAAACAGTGATTACCGTAACCCATGACGTGGAATTCGTAGCAGAATGTAATCCTAGAGTTATTTTGATGAAAGAGGGAAAAATTCTCATCGATGGCGAGGCACGCAAGGTTTTAACAAGCCCTGAAATTTTGGAGGAAGCATCCATTATCCCGCCACAAATCGCCCAGATATTCTTGCAGCTTTCTGACATGGGACTCCCCTGCAACGTAATTGACGTGTACGAGGCAAAAACAATACTGTCCAGCTTTCTGGAGAGCCATCTATGAGTGTCTTCAGCGGTCTCAAGTTTCGGAAAGTGTATTCGCCTATTCACAATTTAGATCCTAGAATCAAGTTCATTTATGTCTGCTCAATCTTCGCTATTGCTATAATGTTCGGGGAACTTCTTCCTTTGATGGTGCTTTTTCTTCTCCAAATCCCCTTCGTGATAGTTGCAGGCGTTAAAAGGGAATGGCTTCGCTCCATGCGAGGCGCCGCCTTTCTTGCAACATTCATCTTCTTGACAAATTTTGTCGCCTCATACATTGGTGCAGGTTACGTTTTCACCATAAAAATTCTAGAGACCGCTGTGGCCATGACTTTACGTTTTATAGTCCTTGTCGAATCTTTTTCAGTTTTCTTCCTGACTACATCACCAGATCATTTAGGGTTAGCACTTGAGCAAACACATGTGCCCTACGAGTTCGTGTTCGCTTTTACGACTGCAGTGCGCTTCGTTCCAGTCTTGGCTGAGGAGGCGGAGACCATAATGGATGCTCAAAAGGCTAGAGGGCTCGAGCTTGAACGTGGAAACTTTCTGAAGAGAATTAGGAACTACATTCCTGTTCTTATACCGCTGATTGTTAGTGCTATAAGAAGAAGCCTTGAGCTTGCTGAAGCTATGGAATCTCGCGCATGGGGTGCGACTAAGAAGCGGACAAATCTTTATACTTTGAAAGTTCATAGAGGAGACATTGTGCTGATTGCTTTAACTAGTCTTATCTTGGCAGCAGCCATATACACTCGCCTCTATCTTCCAGTTCCCTCCTTAAGTGAGCTTCTAAAAATCCCATCCTGAACCGTAAGGCTTTTAACAAGATTATCTGCGTAATGGATCTCGGAGCCTGAAAAAGGGTTGAAATGGCTGAAAGCAGCCGCAGAAGAAATCGTTGAAAACATCAAGCGCTCAGTTCAAGAGCTCAACATGAAAGATGTTGAAAAGCTCATCGATCTGCTTTTGAAGGCGAAGGACAAAAAAATCTTCATTGTGGGGATGGGCAGAAGCGGATTTGTTGGCAGAGCATTTGCTCTTAGATTAATGAATCTGGGTTTTAACGTATACTTCCTAGGAGAAACCATTACCCCCGCAGCGGAAAAGGGAGATCTGCTGATCGCTATTTCTGGAACAGGCTCTACTAAGATGGTTTTAACTGCGAGCGCGGCGGCAAAAGATATCTGCGCTACCGTGGTTGCAATTACCTCTTTCCCAGAATCACAGTTGGGGCAGACAGCAGACCTAGTTGTAACGGTCAAAGGAAGAACCAAAGAAGGGTCACCGCGAGAAGAGGACTACTTGGCTAGGCAGATTATTGGTGAACGCGAGCCCCTGACGCCGCTCGGAAGCATTTTTGAGAACAACTGTATGGTTTTTCTGGACAGTTTAGTTGTGGAGCTTATGCATCGTCTGGGACGCACTGAGGCTGACTTGAAGCGGAGACATGCGACAATAGAGTAGCCAGAAACATGCGGTGAACACTTTCGGGTTTATTATCGGCTCTTGTCTTTTTCAGCGAATTTTTCCTCTAGTTTTTTGGCAAGTTTGCCGTCTTCAAGTATCAATGCGCCGCGGTAGCCGCATCTTCGACATTCCCAAATAGACCATAATTGCGGTAGACCTGAAGCCCAAAAGATATCGATGGAGCCGCATTTTGGGCAGAATTTTGTGCTTCTTCGCTGCTTTGTGTGCTTGTGTTTTTTGTTTGTTTGGTTCATGGATTTCTTCATGTAGAATCTGTTTATTGTGTTTTTGTATTTGGTGGTGTTAATGAGGCTCAAGATTGACCGTGCATATGACTTATTAAGACTTGATACATAGTATATCTTCGAAAAAGACCATTCCACAGTCCAATAGCGGAGGCACCGAACACGGTCAAAAAACAGAAACGTGAAACCACCAAAATACTCGTTGAAAAACCAGCAGCAGGAATAGCACTCGAGCCGCAAGCCAAAAAGCCAACAGCCTTCAGAGAAGCCTACCAAATACAAGAACCATACGTCTACGCAGCCATCGTCAAAGACCCGGACACTCAGAAAACCGTCTACGAAGTAATCGAGCCTACACTTCAGCAAGAGGAAGAAAAACATCTGCAGCAAATCAAAGCCTTCCTAATGGATGAAGTGGACGTTAACCTTCGAGAAATAGAAACACGAGAGAAAGCCGAAAACTACTTGAAAGAAAAAACAAAGGAGATCATCAGAAAATACCGCGTCAAAGTAAGACCGGAAGCAGTAGACAAGCTTGCTTACTACATTGTAAGAGACTTTCTAGGCTATGGAAAAATCGACCCATTAATGAAAGACCACATGATCGAAGATATATCTGCCGATGGAGTGAACATTCCAATTTACGTTTGGCACAGGATTTACGAGTCTCTTCCGACAAACATCATGTTCAAAGAAGAAACTGAACTTAATTCATTCATAATTCGCCTTGCATATCTTGCCGGAAAGAACATCTCTATAGCATCACCGATGCTTGATGCCTCGCTTCCCGACGGCAGCCGCATACAACTAACATATGGAAACGAGGTTACAAGAAGAGGCTCAACCTTCACCATCCGACGCTTCAAAGTAGATCCCCTGACGATTTCTGATTTAATCTCTTTTAACACGCTCTCTTCGGAAATGGCGGCGTACCTATGGTACATTATAGAGAACAGGGCTTCAGTTATCGTTGCAGGCGGTGTGGCTGCTGGAAAAACCACTATACTGAACTGTTTGTCAATGTTTATCAAGCCTGAAATGAAGATTGTAAGCGTCGAAGACACACAAGAACTTAACCTTCCACATGAAAACTGGATACCATCAGTCGTAAGGCTGGGCTTCGGACACGAAGACAAAAAGAGCGGGTCAATAACCCTCTTTGATCTTCTAAAGGCAGCAGTGAGACAAAGACCTGACTACATCATTGTTGGGGAAGTAAGAGGCGAAGAAGCTTACACACTGTTTCAAGCCATGGCCACAGGACACTTGGGCATGAGCACGATACATGCGGAATCGGTTGAAGCCGTAATTAATCGTCTGCGGTCTGAGCCTATGAACATACCCCAGTCGCTCATAGCTATGGCTGACGTAATAATGGTCATGATTAGAACGGAGATTGATGGGAAACCGTCTAGGCGAGCAGCATTTACATCTGAAGTTGTGGGAATTGACCCAAAAACGAAAAATGTTGCCACCAAAGAAATCTTTCGCTGGATGCCTAAAGAAGACAAATTTGCCTTTTCTGGAGAGAGCAGTTTACTGGAAGAATACATGAGGAAAACAGGCGTTGATAGTGAAACCATCAAACAGAGCATTTACGCAAGAAAAACGGTCTTAGAATGGATGGTCAGCAAAGGCATAAGACGCTATATAGATGTAGCCAAAGTTATCCGCGAATACTATGCTAACCCGAACCGTGTTTTTCAAAAAGCAAGGGTGGGGTTGAAATGAAGGAAAACAAAGCTGTCAAAAAGCTCAAGGCGTTTATTCTTCGTCTTCAAGCAAAGCTCAAGCTGTCTTTGCCGAAATCTCTGAAACTTAAAAAGGAGTTGAAAGAAGACAATCCCACACTTGCCGAACCTCATTCTGTAGCCTATCAGCTCATCGGAGAAAAAACAGAACGCGTTCTACCCCTTTTTAGAGATTTAGCTCCCGGCCTGTATAGGTCGGGCTTAAAGATAAACATTCGAGTATATGTTAGTTTGGCTCTTCTTGCGGCAATCATAGCGACATTCACATCCTTGCTGCTTACTCCATGTATAACCTACTTCTTTCTCCACATTCCCTTGTTGTCCTCCGTTCTTTTCGGCGTCGGCGGAAGCCTATTCGCGTTTGCTTTCTCAATAATAGGGTTTTACGTTTATCCTCTTTACCGTGCCGACAAACTTCGAAGAGAGCTGGAAGACGAGTTACCTTTCACCACGGGCTATATGGCTATTCTCGCAAGCGCGGGCGTTTCTCCAGAGAAGACTTTCTATTCACTTTCAAATCTAAGTGTGCCCCTAGCCATTTCCGAGGAAGCTAGAAACATAGTGAGAGACGTGAACCTCTTTGGAAAAGACATAATCTCCGCCCTCAATGAATCTTCGAAGCGAACGCCCTCTGAAAGACTTCACGAGATGCTTGAGGGTTTTATCTCAACTATCCATTCAGGCGGCAACCTCGCAGGGTATCTGCGTGTCAAGTCTGATCAGTACATGAAGTTGAAGCGAATGAGTCTGCGGAAGTTCTCAGACACCCTCTCTATACTTTCAGAGTTCTATGTTGCCATACTTGTCACGGGCCCGTTGCTTTTGGTTATTATGCTTGCGGTGATGGCGATGCTTGGTGGTGGTGGCCTAGGCATTTTGAGCCCAGATCTCATTCTCAACTTGCTTACGTACATTGGGATTCCTTTAGGGTCGATAATGTTCCTGATAATCTTGGACTCTGTTTCACCAAAATGGTAGAATAAACAATGAAAATAGAAGCTCGAACAATAAAAATGACTTGGGTTTTCTCGGTTTCCGTAGCAGTAGCTATTGTTCTGTTTGCTTACATCTTTTTCGGAACAGCCAGCATGCTTGACGACTTTGCCTTTTTCGCTGTCATAATTGCGGTTTTTCCGCCAGCAGTGCTAAACTACATCGACTATAAGTGGAGAAAGGCACTAGATGAACACCTACCCGATCTTTTCAGAAGCATTGTACAGGCTCAGGAGACGGGAATGACGTTACCACAAGCACTTGAAGAAGCCGCAAAGAGGAAGTATGGCCCGCTTACGGCTGAGTTGCAGAAAATGAACGCGCAGATATCTTGGGGCATGTCTTTTGAAGAGGCACTTCTCGCTTTGGGACGGAGAGTAAAAACTGTGCTTGTCCAGAGAACCGTTCCCATGATAATTGAGGCAAGCCGTTCAGGAGGACACGTGGAGAAAGTTTTCGATCCAATGGGCAAATTTATACAGACAACGCTTATGCTGGAAAAAGAGCGCCGCACAAGAAGCAGGCCGTACATAGCGATAATTTACGTGGCTTTCTTTGTCTTTGTGTTTACCGTCATTATCCTCTTCAAATCTTTCTTTGCAAGCATCGAGGGAGTGCCGACGCTTGGAACGCAAGCAACAATATCTCCAGAAATAATGCAGAGATCATTCTTTCACATGACAGCAATTCAAGCTTTCTTTGGGGGACTAGTAGCTGGAAAAATGGGAGAAGGAACAATCGTAGCTGGACTAAAGCACAGCCTCATCATGATGCTGCTCGGCTACTTCGCTTTGAGGCTGTTCCTGTGAGGTGCCTAGATGAAATTTATGTCAAGATTTTTCCACAATAAAAGGGCCATAACGCCAGTGCTAAGCAATCTATTGCTTACGGTTGTAGCTGTTGCAGCGATGGCTGTTGCAACAACTGCAACATACGTCATAACTACGAACCTGCGGGAGAATATGAGCGAACGCCTAATCATCGAAGACGTCTGGTTTGACAACACAACAGGATACATTAGAGTGTACATGCGCAATATTGGCAAAGTCTCCATCGAAGTTGCCGCAGCATACGTAAACCACACTTCTAGATTATTCACTTCACCCTTCAGGCTCGAGATAGGAAAAAGCGGATGGCTCAACATAACAGGAGGCTGGTCTTCAGCCGGCTTGTACCATTTAAACATTGTGACAGCCAGAGGCACGCATGTGGGAGGCTACTACAATGCGCCTTAGGCGGGACAAACGTGGAGTTAGCAACGTAATAGTCGTAATGCTGAGCCTAGTGCTGATCACAATCATAGTTGGGAACATCATTATCTGGAGCTACGAAATGAATCAGCTGGATCTGGAAAGAATGCAAGAAAACTTGGCTATTACCAATGTCACAAATATTGTCAGTTCACCTTGGTTCACCGCACAAGAAGAATTTACGGCGACCGTTGGGATACGGCAGAGTGGCACATTCACAGACACGAAAACTATGGGTGATGCATACGAAACTTTTGTGGAAGAGAGAACACGAGTTTTTAATCCAGGAGACTTTGCCCTTGGTGGTTCGACAAAGCACATCGCAGGCGACGTCTCTGACTTAAGAACAGATGATGGAAACTACATGCGTTTTCAAAGTTACCCTAACTACGAGATTGCATACCAAGAAAGCACAGGAATTTCATCAACTACCAGCACAGCGTATCAAGATAAAGTCTCAATCAGCTTCACACCTCAAGCGACCGCGACATTCATGATTGTAGCATCAGCCGAGGTGCAAGGTTCAAACACTAACTATCAAGCAAAAGCGCGGCTTACCGTCAATTCGTCAACACACCAAGAGCTATTGTACAGGGTTAAGGACTCTACCGACTGGTATCCTTTCTGCGGACTGAAATGCCTCACCATGAGCGAAGGAGTCAACTACCTTGTCAAAATACAGTTTTGCACAAGCAATACGGCGGGAACCGCCTACATTAGAAATACACGGCTACTTATATTAAGTGCACAGACAGAGCATGCGGAAAGCGAGTCACTTTCCACGACAAGCAGCACAAGCTGGCAGGATAAGGCAACTCTATCATTCACGTCTCCTGTTGATGGAGAGTACCTCCTTCTCGGCAGCGCAAACTATCGTGGGTCATCAACTTCCCGGGACGTTAAAATCAGACTTGTTCAGAACGGCACAACGGTTCATGCGGATACCATTGGAAGACCAGGAAGCGGAACAAGCGCAAACTACTACACTTTTGGCGTGATGCGGAAGGTTTCTTTGACTGCGGGTTCTCATGACTTCAGAATTCAGTATTGTTCTTCTTCGACTGCGGCTACTGCCGGCGTAAACTATGCTCACCTTGCCTTGATAAGGCTCAGCCAGTTTGAAGCTGACTATTATGCTGAAAGTGAAGGGGAGTCCACTACCCCTGCCAGTGGCATCTGGTATGACAAAGTAGTAAACACCTACACGGCTCAAGAAGGAAGCTACTTGATTATGGGCTCAATTGCTTATCAATCAGGCTCCACAACGTCCTCAGTAGGCTTGGACTTTCAAACTGATTCATCGTCAAGAGCATTGCCTCTTGTTGAGCATTGTGCCGCAACATCTTACGAGTCAGCCTTCTTCATCACTAAGCAGAATCTCACTGTTGGAGCAAAGAGCGATCAGATAAGGTGGATGGGTGAATCCACAAGTGCCAAGGTGAAAAATGCGCGGCTGATCTCATGCATGTTGCCAGCCCTTTTCCAGATCGTTGAAGCCGAGTTCACGGGCAACTCGAACACGCTGAACTGGGCGCAGCTCGAATGGGCAATAGATGCCTCATCCACAACTGAAAATACGACCGCTACGTTCCAGCTGTATGATTACCAGGCAAGCCAGTTTCCAAACAGCGGAGAAGGCTACATGAACACTACAATTGGGTCAGCTGATTTACATGTGAATCAGACTGTTGCAGCGAATCCGTCGAGATTTCGCGATGTTGATGGCGGCTGGAGACTTAGAATTAGATGTGAAAAAGCCGTTTATCT
>JAGTQT010000057.1:6114-9307 GCA_018396615.1 Candidatus Bathyarchaeota archaeon | reverse complement strand
CAACGTCTACCTTGGTTTCATGAAGAAACTAGTGAACTACGCAAAAATCATAATGTTCACCGTAACCTTTCCCGCAGTCTCCCTCTGCGTTTTCTTCATAACCAACTATGCTCAGGTTGCAGTGCACCCTCTAGTGATGGTTCCGCAAATGTCATGGGAAGCCACCTTCGTGGGACTAGTTGGCTTCGACACACTTGTAGTGGGACTAGGAACCTACGTGTTTTTCAAGCCCAAGTGGTGGTACGTTGCCCTAGGCGGGGGCGCAGCAGTTTCAGGCGCAGCCGTCTACGCGCTCTACAGACCAGTGTGGGGTCAAGGAACGCTTGTAGTCTCGGCAATAGGGTTGGCTGTTGCATGCGTTCTCGTTCTAGGAATAAGTGTCTACGTCCTTGCGAGGATATGGATAGACACTTTGAAGGAAAGGAAAAGGCGAAAAGGAGGTGAAACAGCAAAATGAAAATAGAGAACATGACTTATAGAAAGGTCATAAAAATTCTGTCTCTGCTAATTACCTCTGCTCTCATTGCAACAGTTAGCGCGGCAACCTACAAATACATGTATATCGATGGTAGCGTCACGATTTCAACAACAACAGGTCTAAAATGGGTCGAAGGAAGCGACGCTCCAAGTGGAACATCGATTGCCGGTAGCACTGTCACTTTACCACTTAGCGTTCAGAATGGAACACCTATCAACTTCACTTATTGTCTGTACTTACAGAACTTGGATACAACTGCAAATCATTCGTTGCTGATCTCCGTCACAAATGATGCAAACACGACTCTCTATGACGAATTCAACATATTCATATTTAATAACGCAAGCGGTAGCTACATAGATACGATAAACGTTCTAACAACAGATTCATGCTCAGGTTCAATTCTTACCTCAGAAGTCTGGCGATTAACATTCGAGGTTGCAGCAAAAGCTAGTGCTAGCGGAACCGATACGTTCGATATTCAAGTCAGATACGAGTAGCACAACTAATCCCTTTTTTTCTTTTTACTGACTTTTTGATACTTGATTTCCTCGGTATAACAACCTCCAAATGCCGCTTTATCGCGGAGAAGCAGCTTATCTCTTCCCAAGTTTTAAATTATTAATTGTTAATCATTAGTTATGAACAGAATAGGGGAAGGCATTATGGAAAAATCTTCTTTAGTTTCAGGCTTCTACAAGCTTAAACCAGAAGAGCGTCTGCGGATTGTCAAGGAGTTTGCTAGTTTATCTGAGGAAGAGATTACCCTCCTCAAGCAAACCGGAGCGCTATCTTTGGATTTGGCTGATCGTATGATAGAAAACGTAGTCGGCGTAATGCCCATGCCGCTAGGCATCGGAGTAAACTTCCTTATCAACGGCAAAGACTATTTGATCCCGATGGTGATCGAGGAACCGTCTGTCGTGGCGGCTGCAAGCTACGCAGCGAAGATGGTGAGAGATGGCGGAGGCTTCTACACCAGCAGCACGCCACCGATAATGATTGGGCAGATACAAGTAGTAGGTGTCAAAGACCCGTATGCCGCGAAAATGAAGGTTTTTCAAGCGAAGGAAGAGATTCTGAAAAAAGCTAATGAACAGGATCCTGTGCTTGTTGCTGCCGGCGGTGGAGCAAGAGACCTAGACGCAAAAGTGATTAACACAACGCAAGGCGCCATGCTTATTGTGGAGCTTCTTGTGGATTGCCGTGATGCTATGGGCGCCAACGCCGTTAACACCATGGCTGAAGCTGTTGCTCCATCAATAGAGCGAATAACTGGGGGGCGTGTTTATTTGCGGATAATATCAAATTTGGCTGTGAAAAGGCTGGTTAGAGCGTGGTGCAAAGTGCCTAAAGAGGCTGTAGGCGGCGAAGAAGTTGTAGACGGCATAGTGAATGCTTATGCCTTTGCTGCTGCAGACCCCTATCGCGCTGCGACACATAACAAGGGAATAATGAACGGCATAATAGCCGTCATACTAGCAACATGCAACGACCACCGTGCCATTGAGGCGGGAGCACATGCATATGCAGTTAAAAACGGGCAGTATACTTCGCTTTCAGTTTGGGAAAAAAATGATAATGGTGACTTAGTAGGCTCAATTGAGCTTCCGATGGCTGTGGGTCTCATCGGCGGAGCAGTGCGAACCCATCCAATAGCAAAGATAGCTGTAAAAATCTTGGGCGTGAAAACCGCAAACGAGTTTGGCGAGGTTCTAGCAGCAGTAGGATTAGCTCAAAATCTAGGAGCGCTTAGAGCTTTAGCCAGCGAAGGAATACAGAGAGGACACATGTCGCTGCACGCTAGAAACATAGCCATCATGGCAGGTGCAGAGGGAGAACTCATCGACATAGTCTCTGCAAAAATGGTTAAAGAACGCAAAATCCGCATTGACCGAGCTAAAGAACTTATCGAAGAATACCAAAAAAGCAAACGATAGAAACTGGAAGAATGCTCCATGAAAGTTATTCCCGGTCCAGCCTCAACTCAACTAGGCGAGAACATTGCACGACTTCTTAACGTGGAAAAAGTAACACTTGCTTTCAAAACCTTCGCAGACGGAGAATCTTACATACGCTTAGAAGGATCAGTGCAAGATCAAGACATAATCATCGTACAGACAACAAGCCCACCACAGGACACGAGGCTTATCCAGTTGGCATTAATTGCTGATGCTGCCAAAAGAAATGGAGCCAGAAAAATTCACGCAGTCGTGCCCTACCTAGCCTACGCCCGCCAAGATCGAGTCTTCCTAGAAGGTGAAGCGCTTAGCAGCGAAACCATAGCGAACATGTTAAAAACCGCTGGCGTTGACAGTCTTTTAACTGTAAACGTGCACCAACAGAAAGTTTTGGACAAGTTTCCCTTTTCCGCACGAAGCGTTTCGGCTGTAGCTTTGCTTGCAGAATATTTCCGTCAAAAAGGATGCTACGAAGCTTTTGCACTTGCACCTGACAAGGGCGCCATTTACCTTGCTGAAGAAGCTGACAAGGTTTTGAGAGGCGGCTTCGGCTACTTGGAAAAGAACCGAGACCGCTATACAGGACAGATAAACATGGAGAAAAAGAGCTTCGATGTCAAACAAAAAACGGCTATAATCTTTGACGATGTCATAAGTACCGGCGGCACAATAGCTGCTGCTGCAAAAATTCTTAAAGAACTTGGAGCAGCCAAAATCTATGCTGCCTGTGCGCATCCACTGTTGATAGGTGATG
>JAGTQT010000057.1:0-6107 GCA_018396615.1 Candidatus Bathyarchaeota archaeon | reverse complement strand
TTTGCTACTGGATGCAGGGGTTGAGGAAATTGTGGGCACTGACAGCGTTCCAAGCCACGTAAGCAAGGTTTCCGTGGCACCATTGCTAAGCAGGATGATTGAAAGTTAAAGGAAGCTGTCTTTTGACTAGGCTTTTTCTAACGCTTTCCGGCGAACATGAGGCTCTTCCGTTTGCAGAAGTGAAAGCAATTCTCGAAGCTGAAAATCACGCTTATAAGATAGTCGAGGTTCTTGACCAGCTAGTTAGGCTTGATGCTGAAATCGACAGCTTGAGAATCATAGCAAATAGGGCGGCATACACGCGAATCTGTGGACTAGAGCTACTTTGCTGCACTGCAGATTTAAACGTAATATTGAAGAGCTTTGCCTCTGCAGATTTCAGCCGTTTTCTGAGAAATGGTGAAACCTTCGCGGTACGCGTAAAGCATGTTAAACGATACTCGCCACAAATCGACGGGATGCTCCTTGAGAAAAAACTCGGCACCATCATCCTAAAATGTGCAGAAGGAGCAAGAGTTAACTTGAAAAAGCCTGACAAAACCTTTGTCGGAGTTTTGACAAGCAAAAAGTTTGTGTTCGGTCTGAAGTTCTGCGAAGTTCTTCCCAAGTCTTTTGTTGAAAGACGACCAAGAAGGAAGCCCTTTTTTCATCCGTCAGCCATGCAAGCTAAACTTGCTAGATGCATGGTTAACCTCTCAAGACCAAAACGCTTAGATGTTGTTCTCGACCCTTTTTGTGGAACTGGAACTATGCTTATCGAAGCCGCGTTGCTTGGCTGTCAAGCAATAGGTTTAGATGTACAGAGACGAATGGTGAGAGGTTCTCGCAGGAATCTGGAGCATTTTGGGATTACATCCGCAGAAGTGGTCTTGGCAGACATGCGGAAGATGCCTATAACTAAAGTGGACTGCGTAGTGACGGATCCGCCTTATGGTGTCTCGTCTTCTACTCTTAAGCAGTCTCCAACGCAATTGGTCAAATGTTTTTTCCAAAATATCTCTCATATTCTAGATCAGGGGAAATATATCTGCATTGCCGCGCCAACAAAAATGAAGATCACACAGATAGCAGCCAATCTAGACTATAAACATTTAGAGTCGTACAAGGTATACGTTCATAGAAGCCTAACACGCGAAGTTGCAGTATTCAAAAAAGGTGTACACCCATGAGCCTAACAGCAACTTTCTTAGGAACCGCTGGAAGCATCCCAACACCTAAGAGAAGTCTTCCAGCGATACTCATACAACGCGAAAATGAACAAATAATGTTCGACTGCGGCGAAGGCGTGCAGAGACAAATGATAAAAGCCAAAACAGGATTCCACAAGAAAATGAAAATCTTCATAACTCACATGCACGGCGACCATGTTTTAGGCCTACCCGGTTTGCTTCAAACTATGACTTTGCTTGATAGAAAGAGAAAACTGGAAATTTATGGACCTGCTGGAATAACTGGCTTCTTGGAATGCATACGCGAAACCGTGCAGTTCGTTCTAACATTTCCCATCGAGATTTTTGAAATAAAAAAGCCCGGAGTCGTGTGCGATGAAAAGGAGTACATTGTCGAGGCTGCGTGGGCAAATCACGTGATTCCAAGCTTTGCATATGTGTTCACAGAAAAAATAAGACCCGGATACTTTTATCCAGAAAAAGCTAAGAAGCTAGGCATTCCAGAAGGACCATTGTGGTCAAGACTTCAGCATGGACAAGAAGTTACTCTTCCCAACGGCAAGGTTGTCAAGCCTGAAGAAGTCTTAGGTAAGCCTAGATTGGGACGGAAGATCGTGTACACCGGCGATACTAGCTCAGTTGAAAATCTTGGAAAATTCGGAGCAGATGCTGATCTGCTTATTTATGATTCAACGTTAGATGATTCACTCGCTGACAAGGCTGAAGAGGATGGTCATTCAACTCCCAGCCAAGCAGCCAGAGCTGCTAAGAAAATAGGAGCCAAGGTGCTGGTTTTAACCCATATTAGCGCTAGATATACTGAAAACGACTTGCTTCTGAGACAAGCGCAGAAAATTTTCAAAAACACAGTTGTGGCAGAGGATTTTATGAAAATAGAGATTCCCTTCCCAAAAGACTAGGAAAATAGCTGCTCAAGTTTTTGTATGCTTTGTTCAACGTTTGCAACTGATTCAACTATGATGGTTCGGCCATATGACGCCTTTTGCAGCAGATTTGCCACGCTTTTCCAGTTGATGGTTCCGTATCCTATTCCAAGGTGATTGTCAGATTTTCCGTCATTATCATGTGCATGAACGTGCACAATTTTGTGAGGTAATTCTGCAAGAAAGTTTTCAAGTTGCCCATTGATGTTGGCGTGTCCAGTGTCCAAGGCGATACCAATGTTTTCACCTGTCTCGCTGTAGAATTTCTTAAAGTCGTCAACGTTTTTCATTACAAACATTCCCATGACGTTCTCTAATGCGATCTCGACGCCGATGTCTCGTGCAAATCTTGCTAGCAAGCGCACTCTATTGATGTTTCTCTTCCAATCTGCTCCCGGATAGAACATGCTTATGCCCGTCATCATGCCTGGGTGAAAAATCCATAGATAGCTGTCTAGTGCTTGAGTCCAAACTATGGATTTCTTTAGTCTTTTCATAGTGGCATTTGAAAGTAAGCCGTGTCTAATAGATATGTTTACTCCACCAAATGGGGCGTGCACTGAGTATCTCAAGTTATAGGTGGTTTTGATGTCTTTCAGAAGATTGGTTCGTTGCTTATTTAGTTCGTGGAGGCCGTCGTCAACAAGTTCGATGTATGCTGTTTTCTGCTTTGGAATTTGCTGTATCATTTTTTTGAAAGGCTGGCTTAGACAGTAGAGCATTGATAAGCCTATTTTAGGGCGTGTCATAAGGAATCCATCTGGTGATCAATTGAGCTTTATCCTTTTGTGTTTAGATTTATATTTGCTTTTAAATTGGCTTCGTTTTTGTTGGTTTGAGAATATTTCGTGTGTTTATATTTGAATCGGATTCGGAATATGCATTGTTAGTTATAATTCAGAATATAGCTTCACATGAGTTAAATGCAACAGCAATGAACTGAATATTGAAACCCGTAGAGTGGTTACAATAATGCAGAACTTGCGTTGCACTCAACCAGCTTTCAATATGCACGTTCCCGCTTGCGCTAACCAATTAGAGGTGGTTATGTGAAGCTTCGGTGGAAAACGTTGCTGATTATTGTCTTAGTGATTGCAAGCCTTTCTGCGGTTTTGCTATTTGCCTTGCATGCTATTATGATGAACAGCGTTGCCAATGTTGAGCAAAAAACCGTTGCTCAAGATGCTCAGCGTGTTACTGACGCTTTTTCCAGCGAACTCGATGATCTTGCTGCTACTGCTTCTGATTGGGCTGCGTGGGATGACACTTACATTTTCGTTCAGAAAGGAAATCAGGATTATATTCAATCAAACTTGGCAGATACAGTGTTTATCAACTTCAGATTAAATTTTATGCTTTTCTTTAATTCTTCAGGTTTGGTTTATGGTGAAGCATTTGACCTAGTAAATGAAACTGCTGTGCCTGTTTCACAAGATCTGTTAGATCATTTTGCGTCCAACGATTTCCTCTTGGTTCATGAAAACGCTACAAGTAACAAGATGGGATTAATTAAGCTCTCTTCTGGGAGTCTTGCGATTGTTGTATCGCAGCCAGTTGTACCCAGCAATCGAGAAGGACCTGTTCGCGGGACACTTATTATGGGGCGTTTTTTTGACGAGAGAGAAAAGGAGATTTGGTTTGAAATGGTGCATCTGCCTCTTTCTTTTTGCGTTTTAGACGATTCACCGCTATCTTCGGATTTTCAAGAGGCATATTCCTCTCTTTCAACTGGTGCTCCTGTTTTTAGTCAGCCTTTAAGCAAGGAAACACTAGGGGGATATGTGCTGCTTAATGATGTTTATGGTTCTCCTGTTCTAATAGTCAGGTTTGATGTTCCTAGGGATTTCTATATTCAAGGACTGAATAATACTATCTATGTTGCTTTTGCTTTAGCCTTGGTTGGCACAATATCGGTTGGAGCCACTATGCTGTTAATGGAAAAGTTTGTTCTGCTTCGTCTTTCAAAACTTGACAAAGAGGTAACTAAAATAGGTGAGACAGGCAATTTCGCTGCTCGAATACATGCTGAAGGAGACGATGAGCTAAGTCGTCTTGCTGAAGGAATAAACAGGATGCTTTCTGCTGTAGAGAAAGCAGAATGTGCTCTTGGCGAGAGCGAGCTTCGTTTTCGCAGGATTACTGAAAACATGCTGGACATGGTGTCTCTCAGTGATGTATATGGAGTTTTTCAGTATTGTAGTCCGTCGACGAAGAAAATATTGGGTTATAGCCCTCAGGATCTTTTGGGAAAATCGGTTTTTGACTTTATCCATCCCGACGATTTAGGAAAAGTAAAAGAAGCCGTCCAAAAGGCTCTAACTGAGCGGGTATGGGGTAAAATAGAGTTCCGCTATAAACATAATGACGGACACTATATTTGGCTGGAAACTATTGGCAATCTGGTAGTTGATAAAGAGAACCAAGTTATAGGAGCTGTCTTTAGCGCTAGAGATATCACCGAAAGAAAAGAACTGGAAAAAAAGCTTCAGAGCACTGCGAGACATTTGCAGACACTTTTGGAAACTGCAAGAGAAGGAATAGTCACTACTGATGTGAAGGACAACATTACTTTCGTTAATAATGCATTTGTCGAAATTGTCGGTTACCCTGCAACCGAGCTTATTGGCTCAAACGTTCAAAAGCTTCTTGACGAAAAAGGCTTCAAGAAAGTTTCGCAGGAAACTGAGCTTCGAAAAAAAGGAAAGACCAGCCGATACGAATTAACGATATATCGAAGCGACAAAAAACCACGCGTCGTCCAGATGTCAGCCTCACCGCTGGTCAATGAAACAGGCGAGTACATCGGCTCATTGGGTATCGTGACAGATATTACGGAACAAAAAGCACTGGAACAGCGGTTAAAAGAATCCGAGGAACGGTTTAGGGGTATAGCTGAAAGAAGCTTTGACGCAATAGCTACAGTTGACCTTGAAGGGCGAATAAACTACGCTTCTCCCTCTGTTGTAAAAGTTCTAGGGTATCCAGCTGAAGATGTTATGGGAAAATCTTTTCTACAATACTTTTCGCCTGTAAGCTTGTCTAACGCTAGCCATTTGTTTATCGAGCTTCTGCAAGGTAAATCTATTGAGGGCATCCAGCTCGAGCTTCCACGAAGGGATGGATCAACAGCTATCGTCGAAATCAATGCATCCCCCATAGCTATGAACGGTAACATAACCGGCATCCAAGCAGTCTTTCGCGACATAACAAACCGGAAGATGATGGAAGACGCGTTGAAGGAGTCGGAAAAACGATATCGCACATTGTTCAATAGTGCAAGTGACGGTCTGATCTATCTGGATGCTGAAGGAAAAATCGTTGATGTTAATGAGAAGGCCGTTGAGCTTTTTGGCGGATCAAGAGAAGAGCTAATTGGAAGAAAAATCACTGAACTTGAATTACTATCTTCAGAAGATTTGCAAAAGATGACTGAAACCTTCTCGATGCTTACTGGAGGACAGGAAAAGCAAGTAAGTCTATGGCTTAAGAACAAGAAAGGTGTGGAACGATATCTGGAGGTGTCCTCAGCGATTTTAGGTGAAAAAGGCAAGGTGACAGGAATATTTGCTATTGCGAGAGACTCAACTGAAAGATATCAAATGCAAAAGAAACTTGAAGAGTATTCCCAGCGTCTTGAGTACCTTGTGGAGCAGAGAACTAGGCAGCTAAAAGAAGCTCAAGATCAGCTTGTGAAAAATGAGAAACTTGCCGCAATAGGTCAAGCTGCAGCAATGGTTGGGCATGATCTGCGAAATCCTTTGACTGGGATTTCTGGTGCTGCTTATTATTTGAAAAGCAAACTTGGCCAAAGCCCGGATGAGAAAGTACGAGAGATGCTGAATATTATTGAAAAAGATGTGCAGTACGCGAACAATATTATAGGCGACCTAATGGAATACTCCCGAGAAATCAAGCTTGAGCTTGCGGAAACCACTCCGCTATCACTTGTGCAGGAAACATTATCCGCGATTACCATTCCGAAATCCCTAGGAAC
>JAGTQT010000056.1 GCA_018396615.1 Candidatus Bathyarchaeota archaeon | reverse complement strand
TGTAGTCCGTGGTCTATGAATTCGTTGTATGAGTCTAGGTGTTGGCGGACTAGTCCTTTTTCTTTGAAGAATCCTTTTAGGAGGAGGTGTGCATCTTCTTTGGAGATTTCGGTCATGTTTTATGTTCTCTCCTGTGTGATTGGGCTGTTTTTTATATTGTAAAGGGTTTTATTGAGATTTTTTGATGCGGATTTATCCAAACTTCGGGTTTCCTCCGACTGATGGGTCATCCAACTGAAAAAATGTCTCCGCTATTCTGACGAACTAGAACGTAAACTGCACAGCTTTCATATAAACCTTACCGTGCAAATTGGCTTTTGGCTGGGTTTCTTTTGGAGGGTTTGTTTGTGTCTGATTCGAATTTTGAATCATGAGTTTGTGTTCATAACAATTATGCCTTCAAGAGGGGAACAAGTGTGCGTAGCCTAAGTGATGCCATGCAGCAGACAAGGATCTCTGTCAAAGTAACCGTGCTTGTCTTTGTTCTTTTTGCATTGTTACGTCTGGATGTGTCTGTTGAAGCTGATTTAGGTCAGGAGTATCAGAGTTATGTGCACACTTTTGTCAATGCTGGGGTTTTGGGGAACTGGACGTATGTGGAGAAGCCTATGTTTCCAGTTTTCTTTAATAAGTCGCAGATAGTGGTTGGTGGAAACTGGACGGTTGTGTGTCCTCTTTTGGCTAATCGCAGTTACCATGTGTATTGTTATGGTGAGTGGGTTAACAATGGTTCTGAGCCTAAGACAGATTATGATGTTTACGTGTATGATCCTTTTGGAGGCTTGGTTAGCAGTCACACTGAGTCTGCTGGGCTTCTTGAGCATTTGGGTAGTAGTGTGGATGAACCGTTTTTTGTTCCAGAGTTTTCTGGCAACTACTCTTTTGTGATTAGGAATGATCCTCGCGAGAGCAAGGGCGCAGAGGCTGCTACGTTTATGATTGTTGAGGATGTGCCTTGCAATGTTTGGCATGTGCATTATGCTGAGGGTAAGGATAACGTGAGTTTGCCGGTTTTTGAGACTGGTTGGGGCTACGAGTTTTTCACGGATAGTAGGCGTGTGGAGGTTTGGGTTCGGGTTCCGGATTCGCTGGACATGTATGAGGTGCGAATCTATTTGATGGCTAATTTGCAGGCAGGGAAAGGGGCGAGTTTGAATGGGGTTCCGTTGGCTTGGGAGCTTGGGCTTTATGGTGAGAGAACTACGGTTTTCGGGGGATATAATCTGGAGAGTAAGGAGTATCGTGGAGTGGGTTATGCGAGCTGCGAGTTTTCGGGTCAGGATATGTTTTTGAATTTTACTTCGCCTTATGCGGGGTTGAGCCTTTATCATCTTGTTTTTATCGGTGAAAAGGGTTCTGGAACGATTGATTATTTGGTGAAAACAGAGTTTGGTAAAGCTCGGCTGGATGCTGTGTCTGTTCCGCAGAGGGTTTACCCAGGTGATGAGGTGGAGCTTGAGTTTGTTTCTAATGCGACGGATCTTGTGTTTGCCGAGTTGCAGTATTCTGTTGATGGCTGGGAGAATGTGACTAGTTTGAGTATGAATATTTCTAATAGTCGAGTGTGCATGGCGGTTATTCCTGGTCAAGTTGCTGGGACGGTTGTGGGGTATAGGGTTGTGGCTGGTGATGTGTTGGAAAATGTTCTTGTTTTTGAAAGGAATTATTCAGTTAAGTATGCTGTGGTGTTGAATGTTTCTTTGGCTCGTTTGTCGGTGGTTGTTGGTGAGAATGTTACTGTTCGTGGGCGTGTGAGTCCGGTTAATGGTTCGGTTCCTGTTACTGTGACTTTGTCTTCTGTGAATGCTACGTTGCGGCATGTTTGCTACACGTTTGAGAACGGCTCGTTTGTAGCGAGCGTGAGGGTTGAGGCTTTGGGAACGTGGGAGGTTCAGGTGGCTTTTGCTGAGGACGAGTTTAGGTATGGGTGTGCGAGTTCGCAGTTGACGGTTAAGGTTGAGGAGCCTTCTGTTTTGGTGAAATATTCTTTGTATATTGGTGGCGGAGTTGGTGCTGTGGCTGCAGTTGGGGTTGTGGTTTATCTTAAGAAGTTTAGGGGATAATGTGCTATTTTATGCGTTTTTGTGTGTGGAAAAGTTTTAACCCCCTTATATATAAGGTCTGAGTTTTCTTTGGCTGGTTGGCTGTGGGCTGGATGGATGCTGAAGTTAAGGCGCGTGTTGTGCAGTTTATACTGGATGGTGCGGCGGAAGAGGCTTTGGTGTTTCTTGCTGGGGAGTACGGTGTTGATGTGCCTAGGTTGAGGGTTGGGTTGCCGAAGGGGAGGAAAAGAAACTTGCTGGGATGCTACAGTGCGAGGGATAAGACGATAAGCGTTTTGAACAGTGATGCGCTGAAGCAGCCGTTTGTTATTCTTCACGAGTTTTACCACCACTTGAGGACGCGTGTTGACTTGAAGCATAGAGGGACAGAGAAGAACGCAAACGAATTCGCAAACAGCTTCCTACAAGCTTATGAATTGATTGCCATGGATCCGCGTAGAAAATGATTAATAAGAAAGAGCCAGCAGTCTTTTACTGGGTGCAGCGGTAACCAAGCCAGGTCAAAGGTGAAGGACTCAAGATCCTTTCCCGCAGGGGTTCGTCGGTTCAAATCCGACCCGCTGCACTAAGACCTGCTGTTTACGTTTGAATTCTCCGTTTTCATCTCCTTATCGCAAATGAAAAATACAGCAGTTAGACTACCAAAAAACATGGTGACATAATTGTCCATGGAGAAGCTCATGAAAACTACTGCGCACACCATAGTGACCGACATAGCGTGTTTGAAGGAAAAGTTCAATGTGCTTGTTATCTGCGGTCATCATAACAAAACTCTGGCTGAACATATAACGCTGGAGTCTTACGCAATGAGAGCGTATCCTTACCTGTGGGTGTTTGACGAAAGATTCTTTCTCAGACATGCCAAAACTCTTTCCGACGAAACAGTTGCCATTCTTCCAGAGCACCTACGCTCTTTTCTGGAAAATTCGGATGTAATAATATGGCTTAGCCAGTTTGACGAATTGGAAAAATTCCCAGCACATGCAAGAAACGCGATAATCTCATTTTGGGACCATGTCTATGAGTCAATAAAAGCTAAGCCTCGTTTGTTTGTGAATTTGCTCTCTTCTGAATGCATAGAAAGCATGGGGATAAAGTATAAGAATTATCTCCAAGCATTTGCCAAAGCTGTTACTGTTGATTACAAAAAGCTTGGGGAAGTTGGAAACGCATTTGCTTCTAAACTTAATGGAAAATCTTTGGTTCATGTCTATGACGTAAAAGGTACTGATCTAACTTTCAAAATTGATAGACGATATGTCGGAGTGGAAGGGGGTTCTTTAAAAGACTGTTTTTTAAGTGGAAAAGAATGTGAAGTAGACGTTCCCGCAGGCGAAGTTTTTGTAGCTCCAATAGAAACCTCGGCAAGCGGTGTACTCACTGTGGAAGAGTTTAGAGACTATAATATCAAAAATCTTGAACTCCATTTTGAAAAGGGAAAAATCGTTAGTTTCAACGCCCAAAAAGGAAGTAAAATATTTGGAGAACTGCTGAACAAGGCTGAAGGCGAGAAGGATAGAATAGCGGAATTCGGCATTGGAACAAACTATGGCATGAAACTTACGGGTTATAGGATATACGATGAAAAAGCCCTCGGCACAGCTCACATAGCCATAGGCAACAACATTCACCTAGGCGGAGTAAATGAAGCATCAATACACTGGGATTTTGTCCTATATAGCCCAAACATAGAGGTTGATGGCGTGCTTCTGATGAAAAAGGGAAAAATTGCCTGTAAGTAAATGCGCTCGCTAGAATTATAGGAATTTAAACCAAGCTCAAAAATAGATTCACACGCTTTTCTCTGGGTTGTGTTCTGTGTCTGCTTTGGGCTTGTTTTGTTGGTCGTTGGGACAGTAATGTTTATTAAGACTTGAGATATATTAGGCTGAACTTCAAAAACAGGAGCCAAAAAAATGAAAGAAAAACCCAAAAACAAAACAAGCCAAAACAGAAACATAGAAAACACAGAAATCCGAGTCATAGACGAAATCCTAACCTACGAAACAATACTCAAGAAAAAACCAACATAACCCCAATTTATTTTTTAGAAATCACCTGTCAAGCCAAAACATTTTCACCATACGTAACTCGATAAGTTAACCATCAATCAAAGCCAACATAGTAAGTAAAGAATATATTACCCAGAAACCTAAAGAAAACTTCTGCAACATGCAGAAAGGCGAACCCGGTGGATCTAGCCGAAGAAATACTTAAACTCAAAAAAGAAAAAAGAGCAGTAATTTTGGCACATAACTACCAGAGACCCGAAATTCAAGACATAGCAGACTACGTCGGCGACAGCATAGAGCTAAGCCGAAAAGCCATGGAAGAAAAAAACGCGGAAATCATCGTCTTCTCCGCCGTAGACTTCATGGCAGAATCAGCCGCCATACTCAACCCAAACAAGAAAGTTCTGCTCCCAACACTAGGCGCACGCTGCCCCATGGCACAAATGCTAACCGTCGAAGAAATCAAACGCGTAAAAAAGCTTCACCCCAACACGCCACTGGTTCTCTACGTCAACACGCTAGCAGTCTCCAAAGCAGAATGCGACATCTGCTGCACCTCAGCCAACGCCACCAAAATCGTAGAATCACTCAACGCCGACACCGTGCTTTTCGGACCAGACCGAAACCTCGCCGAATACGTCCAAAGAAAAACCGGAAAACAAATCATCCCAGTTCCAGAATGGGGATTCTGCCCAACCCACCTACTTTTCCAGCCAGAAGACGTGCAACTGCTAAAAATGCAGCACCCAGACGCCAAAGTCATAGTCCACCCCGAATGCACCCACGAAATGCAGAAAACCGCAGACTTCGTTGGAAGCACATCCCAAATGTGCGTATACGCCAAAAAAACCAACGCCAAAACATTCATAGTAGGCACAGAAGAAGGACTCCTACACCGCCTAAGAAAAGACAACCCAGACAAAAAATTCATCCTAGCCTACGACGGCGCCATCTGCCCCAACATGAAACTTAACACACTTGACAGACTCTACACCGCACTGAAAGAGGAAAAAAACGTCATCAAAGTGCCAGAACCAGTCGCAAGCCAAGCCAGAAAAGCCCTAAAAAGAATGTTCGAAATAAACGGCTAAAAAAAAACTATATTACTGTAAGCATAGTCTTCAAAAGCTTTACACCCCGCTTCGAAGATAACTCATCACTAAGCCTCCGAATCTCAGCGGCATCACCTTTAACCGCAACGGCTTCAAGACACTCCCTTTCACTCAGATGAACATGCATCGTCGAGCAGATAACACTGGAATAGTGATGCTGAACATGGGTAAGCGCATTCTCCAAGCCTCTCACCTCATGATCATACAAAACCATCAAAACACCTGCACGACACCCCTTCGCGTCACGAATCCCACGCTGCTCAGAGACAAACATGCTTACCGCGTCCTGAATCGCCTTAGAGCGGTTTTCATACCCCATCTTCTCTATCAACTCGTCAAGCTGCCTAAGCAGATTCGGAGGAAAAGTAACACCTACACGAACTATGCCAGCCATGGAAACCACACTGCTAATTGGGGTCTTTCACCATAAAGACTTTATGAAACATGGTAACACAGAAAATCACAAAAGTATTACCGAAGAAACGCATACACATCCCCAGCAGCTTCCTTACGCCTCAGAAAACGGCGCACCGATGCACATAATATCACTTACATTTCCAATATGGTCACGGAAAAAAACCAAAACCACATACACACGGTCATCCGCGTTGATCCTAGCAAAATCCAGCGCCTTCATCTTCCTAGCAACAACCCCAATCACCCACCGAGCCTAAGAAGATTTAAGAGCCTCAATCGTTTTCAAAGCAACGGATAAGAAAATGAGTAACGGACACAAACAATTTATATCAGAGGAAGACGAAGAACTCAAACGCATACAAGAAAAGAAACTTAAAAACATGATCAACCAACTGGAGAGAAGAAAAAAGTTGACCGCTGAACCCGCACACGTTACTGATTCAAGCTTCGATAAGACCATTGAAAAGAACCCACTGGTATTGATTGACTTCTGGGCCTCATGGTGCGGCCCCTGTCGGGCTTTGGCTCCAACCATTGAACAGCTTGCTGCCGAATATGCGGGAAAGGTCTTTGTCGGAAAACTCGACGTTGACGAAAACCCAGCCACTGCCGAACGCTTTCAAATCTTCAGCATCCCCACAGTCCTAGTAATAAAGAACGGGTGTGAAGTTGAAAGAATAGTCGGCTGCGTCCCCAAGCAGCACATTGAAAACGCCTTGAAAAAACATCTAGGAAAGTAAAAAACATGGACATCCCAGAACGAAGAATCATAGGAGCCCTCATACTTCTTCTCGGAATCTCGTGCCTAGCAGTAGGCATATACACAGGGCAGCTAAACACCATAGTAGACCTGCTGAAAAAAGGGCTTGAAACCGCAACACCCTAAACGCTCTTAAGCCCGCTCTACCCATTTTCTGAACACAGATCCACATCATCAAGGTGTTGCTGAAAGTGAGCCCACCAACTATTGAAAGCAAACAAGCAGAAAAAGAAGCCATCCTCGAAGCCGCAAAACTGATGCTTGTCTCCGCGCGGACTGCACCAAAATCAGCTGGAATCGACGATATCCTAACGCTGATCGTGCACGGCAAAGAAAAAGATGCCATAGCCAAAAAAATGGAAAAAATAGCGGAGAAAAGAAACTCTGAAGGCTTCAGAAGAGACGCAAAAAACGTTCAAGATTCAGAAGCCATAGTCCTCATAGGTGTAAGAGGAAACAGAAGCTTTGGACTTAACTGCGGAGCCTGCGGCTACAAGAGCTGCAAGGAATTTGACAAAGCTGAGAGAAAAGCCGGCGAAGACTTTTCAGGGCCAAACTGTCTTTTCAAGGTTTTAGACCTAGGCATCGCTCTAGGCTCAGCAGTCAAAACAGCCGACATCTTGAACGTAGACAACCGCATAATGTACCGCATAGGCACAGCAGCCATGAAGCTGAACATGATGCCGGAAGCAACAGTTGTAATGGGGATACCTATCTCCGCCAAGGGAAAGAACATCTATTTTGACAGACCGCCGCTTAAAACATGAAAGATGAGTCGACCGCTGCTGACAAGTCTTCAGGAAAAGGCGTATCTGTTTTTTGGCTAACTTTTCTAATTAATTTAGCAAAAAGTAAGATACAAACATGTTAATAAGCCTCTTTACCGCAGAAAATAATGTGAGATCGTGAGAAAAAGACTATTAATCGGACTAGTGCTGCTGGCTCTGTTCTCTTTGGCATACGGCATGACTGTTGCGACCACTACTACCGCCACACGAACAACCCAATCAACTATAGAGTTTTTAACAGAATCCGCACATACAATTGCTGAAAGAATATTCCCCAACGGCGACGAAGGCGGAGGCTCCAGACCGGGAAAAACATAGAGCAAAGCAAAGAACCCGATTAACACTTAGAACAAAAGAGGAAGTAACATGGCAAGCTTGCGCCACCAGCTTAGACATGTCTACGAATATTTCAAATTCCTAGACGAGACAAACGCGAAAATCCTTCAAAAGCTTGCCACTATTGGTCCTCGAAACATTTCTGCTCTGGCAAAAGCTACACGCCTGCCGATTACCACGGTCCGTTTCCGCTTGAATAAGATGATTGAGAAAGGGCAGCTGCTTGTCACAGTGAACCCTAATTTGCCGAAGCTTGGCTTGGCTAAGGCTTTCCTAGTTGCTAACGCAAGTTTGGGCTGCCATGACACGCTTCGCAAAGCCATCGAAAGCACAGAGTATTGGACGTATTTTGTGAGATGCTACGGGAAGATGGATGGTTACTGCGCGTATTTTGCATTTCCGCATAAGAGCATGAATGAAGTGGAAGATTACTTTAGAGAAATCTCCGCCAGAAAGATTGTGAGTGACTACAGGCTGTTTTGGATAACTAACTCTTTTTACAATTCTCCAGATTTTTCATGGTTTGACTTTGGAAAGAAAGAGTGGAAGCTTCAGTGGGAGAGATGGGTCAAGGAAATACTTGAAGCATCTGATGAACTACCGGCCATTCTGAGGGACCCGCAAAGCTACGAGCCCGTGGTTGACAAAGCTGACCTTCTCATCATAAAGGAGCTGGAAAAGGATGCTGCCATTGACCTTAAAAAACTTGCAAAGATACTGAAGATAACTCCGCAAAGCGTGGGAACAAGGTACAAGAAGCATATAGTTGCCCGAAATCTAGTTGCCAACTTTAACGTGGACATCTACCCTTTCCCTCTGGAGATTTCTGAGCTTTTCAATTTCGTGATAGGCTTCACGGATGAGAAGCGGCTTGCCAAGTTTGCGAAAGCATCTGAGAAGAAGCCTTTCATTGTGAGCTACGCCAAGTCAATAGGTCATGATTTGCTGATAGCTAACATCTATATTTTGAAAAGCGAGTTCCCGAAGCTCATTAACTCTCTGAATAGGTTATACTCTGAAGAGGTTATTACAGACTTCTCTTACGTAACTCTTGACCCTTCGTCGTTTAGGCGTCAGACAGTATCCTACGAGTATTTTGCAGATGGAAGATGGGCGACAAACTTGAAAGTCAATCTAAACACGTTAAGATAGCTAGAGTAGGCTGGCGTCTAACGTTTGTAGTTCTCCGAAAGGTTTATCTTCAAAAATGCAAATATTCAATATAAATATGCAAAAAGTAAGCTACACTCAGAGCGGACAATTTTGGCTAAAGGGAGGAGAAAAATAAGCTCAACAGGGATTCTGGCACGTAATCTTCTGATGTCTGACGACCAAACAATATTATGGATCGAAGAAAAAGAACCAAAAATCGCAAATCTTGCAAAGCTCATAGGAGTCCAAGACAGCTCAAAAGTCAAAGTAAAAATCACTCTCGAGGTAGTTGAAGAACCCTGCAAGATCTGTGGCAAGCTGACGCCCAGCAACAAAAGTTGCAGAAAATGCGGAGAGACGCTGTGCGATGGCTGCGCCGTAACAGACGCTGGTGATAGCTACTGCCCTACATGTCTTAATTTATTAAAAACCTTAAAGCTAGCGTGATTTCTGTTTGCAGATCTGCCTTACTTCAAGAAACAAAATACGCCTTTTGACATTAAAAGGGCTGTTATTCGGCTTTGGTTGTTCACTTCTTCTCTAACATCTTCTCCAGCGTCCACCGTATGCTAGACTTGAGCTCTCTTAAACGATCAGAATCCACATTCCTGATAATCATCTCGCGAATAACTCCGTCATCCTGAATAATCTCGTAAGAGAAAATCCTACTAGATGGCAGTTGCCCCGTTCTTGACAGCTCAATGTCTCTTTCCTGCATTTTCGTCAGAACCCTT
>JAGTQT010000055.1:3980-9435 GCA_018396615.1 Candidatus Bathyarchaeota archaeon | reverse complement strand
CTCAATAAACCTCGTGAACAAGCCTATGAGATGACTTTTAAAGATCAGCAGGAATCAAATAACATAATTACTGATCTTGAAACTGTTTTGGGATTTTCTCGCGAAGACTTTAACATTTTTCCAGAGGAGCGCTCTGCTGTTTTTGGTGACTTGACGATTGAGTATACTGTGCCAGGCTATGAGGGGAAGACGATGGATTTGACTTCTCACCCTGACGGTGTGATGATTGGTCCTGCTTTGACTTCGGCTGAGTTTGTTAAGACAAAGGCTGATAAGGTTATTGCCATAGAGAAGGGCGGCTTGTTCACGAGGTTTATTGAGGAGAACGTGCATAGGAAGTTTAATGCTTTGCTTGTTCTAACTGCTGGCCAAGCGCCACGTGCGACAAGGCATTTTATTAGAAGGCTGAATGAGGAGCTTAAGCTTCCTGTCTACGTGTTTACTGATGGAGATCCTTGGGGTATGCACATTGCGATGGTGATAATTTCGGGTTCAGCTAATGCTGCGCATCTAAGAGAGTTGAATACGCCTGACGCGAAGTGGAGTGGAGTTTGGGCGACAGATATAGTGAACTATAAATTGCCAACCGATCCTTTGGATGAGATTGACATGAAGAGGCTGCTTGAGCTGCAGAAGGATCCAAGATATAAGGAGGATCCACTGTGGCATAGGGAGATCAAGACGTTCATGAAGATAAAGAGGAAGGCGGAGCAAGAGGCGTTTAGCAGATACGGGTTGACGTATATTGTGGATGAGTATTTACCTGCCAAGCTGGAAGCAACACGGTAAATGGGGGAAAGTTTGAAATAATCGTGTGTTTCCCTATGTAGAAAGCAACCGAATGAGGATGGATTGGGTTTGAGTGAAGAAGGAAGTATCGGAGCATCGATGGTTGAGAAGTTTTTTGGCTTAATTCTCCTTGTCACAGGAGCAGTGGCTATGTACTATACGTTGACAAGTGCGACTGTTCTAAAAATCTTCACAGGGTTCTTCGGGGTTCTCAGCTTTATTCTTGTTCTTCTCGGGGTTTTCTTAATCATCGCAAAGACTGAGTAGTGCCAACTTGTTTCTTTTCAATGAATTGTCTGTTTCGTCATTGGAGATTAGGCTGGGTTACTTGCAGAGTTTAAGCTATTTTGCTGAAAAGCGATTATTCTCTTCTTTCGACAACTATTCTGCAGTTCGTAACAAGAGCCGCTATAACGCCTAAAGCTGCCAGCCAAGGAGCAACAACAACGCCAATAGCACCTATTGTTACTGGAATTTCAAGCAGAACCTTGTCTTTCTCGTCTTTTACGATTATTCGGGTCACGTTGCCTTCGTGGATAAGCTCTTTGACTTTTTCAATAAGGTTCTCGGCGGAGACTGTGAACTCTTCTCTAGTAATCTTCGGGACACGCGTACCGCAAGCGTAGCAGAATTCATCTTCTTCCTTTAGTCTGGCTCCACATTTCGCGCAGTAAGTCACGCATTTTTCACCTTTTGGAACAGAGTTTGGATGCTGGTTAAAAATCTTGTGAGTCTTTGGCTTAGTGCTTATTAGGGTAATTATTATTAGTTTTGGGGTACGCTATTATTGGCTAGCTTATCGCAAAAATGTTTCCTAGGAAGGATGCGTTGAGATGCCGATTCGTCAACCTATAGTCTGCGTTCTTGGACACGTTGACACTGGTAAGACTTCGCTTTTAGACTGGATTCGCAAGACAAGCGTCCAAGCCCGTGAAGTCGGAGGAATAACCCAGCACATCGGGGCAAGCTTCTTTCCTGTTGAAACGCTTAAGCAACTGTGCGGTCCTTTGCTTGCAAGGTTCAAGAGCGAAGTTGAGATTCCCGGCTTGTTGATTGTTGATACCCCTGGGCATGAAGTTTTTACCAATCTGCGGAAGAGAGGGGGAAGCGTGGCTGACATAGCCATTCTTGTCATCGATGTTATGCATGGTTTTGAGGCTCAGACTTACGAGTCTGTGGATATACTTAGATCTCGTAGAACTCCTTTTTTGGTGGCTGCGAATAAGATCGATCGTGTTAATGGATGGAAACCTTGTCCTGATGAGATGTTTCTGGAGGCTTATCGTAGGCAGGACGCTTTTGTTAGGGAAGATTTGGATAATAGGCTTTATAAGATGATGGGTGTGTTTTCTCGCCTTGGGCTTAACGCAGAGCGTTTTGATAGGGTGGCTGATTTTACAAAGACTGTTGCCATTGTGCCGACAAGTGCGAAGACGGGGGAAGGTGTGATGGAGCTTCTGGCTGTTCTTGTTGGCTTGACACAGCAGCACCTTAAGAAGCATTTGCAAGCGTCCAAGGGTCCAGCGAGAGGTACTGTGCTGGAGGTTAAGGAAGAGCCTGGTTTGGGTTTGACTCTTAACACTATTGTCTATGACGGCGTGTTGCGTAAGGATGATTTGATTGTTGTTGGGGGGAAGGAGAAGCCTGTGGTTACGCGGATTAGGGCGATTTTGGTTCCTAAGCCTTTGGATGAAATTAGAGATCCGCGTGATAGGTTTTCTTCTGTAGATGTTGTTTCTGCTGCTGCGGGTGTGAAGATTGTTGCTCCTGATCTGGAGGGTGCGTTGTCTGGTGCACCGTTGTACGCTGTAGGTAAGGGTGAGAGCTCGGAGCATTATGCACAGCTTGTGTCTGAGGAAATTGATCGGATTAGGATTGCGACGGATACTGACGGTGTCGTGGTGAAGGCTGACACGTTGGGTTCTTTGGAGGCTATGGCTGACATTCTTAGGAAGCAGAATGTTCCAATTAGGTTGGCTGATATTGGTGATGTTTCAAAAAGGGATGTTGTTGAAGCAGCGGTAGTGAAGGAGCATGAACCGCTTTATGGCGCTGTGCTTGCTTTTGGCGTTAAAATTTTGCCTGATGCCGAGGAGGAAGCCAGAGTTAAAGGTGTGCAGATCTTTCTTGAAAAAGTAGTTTACCACGTGATTGACAATTATGTTTCGTGGTCTAAGGGGTTGCGTGAAGCTGAGCTTGGCAGAAGTTTTGATGCGCTTACAAAGCCTGCGAAGATTATGGTGCTTTCAGGCTACATTTTCCGGAGAGCCAAACCCGCGATTTTTGGAATTGAGGTTCTTGCTGGAAGACTTAAGCCTAAAAGCGTGCTTATGCGAGCCGAGGACGGTGACGAGATTGGTGATGTACAGCAGATTCAGGATAAAGGCAAAGCCGTGGCTGAGGCTACAAAGGGCATGCAGGTCGCGGTTTCGATGGATAAGCCTATTGTGGGAAGACATGTTTTTGAGAAAGACATACTTTACGTGAAGGTTCCAGAGCCTCATGCGAAGGTTCTGTTGTCAACGTTTATGGATAGGTTAACAGAAGATGAGCGGGAAGCGTTAAACGAGTTTGTTGAGCTTATGAGAAAGAAGACGCCTTTCTGGGCTGCATAGCTACTTGATATTTATGCTTGCTACAGGAATATAGCCCCCTATATAAAGGGCTAATTGCTGCTGATACTCCTGTCGCGTTTAGAAATGACTAAGGTCTATGCTGGTGTGCGTTCTTATAATGAAGGCATTATGTACGAAATTGGGTTATCTGCATCTTTTTCCCTGTATGAACTCTTCCACAGATTGTTTCGCCACAGAGTCAGGCACCTGGATAGGGGGATGCTTGAACGCGTAAGATGAGATGCTTAACAGTTGTCCAGCAATTTTTCTGTCCAACGCAAGTTTAACCGCGCGAATGATGTCGATCACTACACCGGCACTGTTCGGGGAATCTTCGACTTCCAGCTTCACCGACAACGTTAAAGGTCTGTCTCCGAATTTTCTGCCCTTCAGCCATAGATAGCAAATCTTCTTATTCCCTAAGAATGGCACGTAGTCGCTTGGCCCGATGCGCGTAGGCAGATCGTAGGGCACTAGGCTGGTTACAGCCTCGGTTTTGCTAATTCGCTTAGTTTTCAGTCGTTCCTCAACAGTCATGTTCAGGAAATCCGTGTCTCCTCCGAGATTAAGCTGATAAGTTTCGTCAATGATTATCCCTCGGTCAACGCAAAGCCTAGCAATATTTCTATGCAGTATCGTGGCGCCAAGCTGGCTTTTAATGTCGTCTCCAGCAATAGGCAAGCCTTTCTGCTCAAACTTTCTAGCCCACGCCGCGTCTGAAGCGATAAATTCGGGCATGCAGTTGACAAACGCGCAGCCCGCATCCAAAGCGCACTCAGCATAGAAACGAGCGGCGTCGTGGCTGCCAACTGGAAGATAGTTCACCAGAATCTCGGCTTTAGACTCTTTCAGAACCCTCACCACATCAGCCTTCACTGCGCTTCCATCATAGACGTCAAACACTTTTCTCATATGGGAAGCCACACCATCCAAAATGGGAGCCGGAGAAACCTTCACTCCTAAGCGCGGCACATCCGCGAATTTTGCACAGTTGTTTGGCTTAGTAAAGATAGCTTCTGACAGATCCTTCCCAATCTTGTTCCTATTCACCTCAAAAGCCGCCACAAACCCCACATCTCTTACATGGTAGCCGCCAAAATTCACGTGCATAAGACCAGGCACACTTTCATCTTCCTTTGCGTCTCTATAGTAGTGCACACCTTGAACCAACGCAGAAGCGCTGTTGCCTACACCAACAAGAGCCACACGTATCCTCGGCAATCCTAAATCTCCTTTTCTTCGTTAATGTGCTATGCCATTAGCAACAGTCTACTCTTTAACTTTTGCTTGACCCTTATGCGATTAAATTTAATCGTCAAAAAGAGTGTGAGCGACTTTTTGTTGATCAAGAACGTACGTCCAAATTCTAGGCATAAAAACATCTTCAGATTTTCAGTAAACGGCAAGATTAAAAAGTGTAAAGACACAGAGACATAGCCGAGAGATAATTATCATGAGCGAAAATGAAGTCGCAGTCAAACATGAGCCATTCAAAGAAATAATTATCATGGAAAAAGACTTTTTTCCCACACCAGATGACATAGCAAGATTTGCCTCGATAATTGCCGGCGGCAAAACTGCTGGGCTTTACTGGGCAGAAGGCATAGTTTTCCTCTACTTCCCGCTTCCGCCATCAACAAGCGCCGTGGCAAAAGCATTAATTGAACAGAGACGTGTGTACTGGACCTTTGTCGGCTACGCGCACATGCCGAAATATCAACCCGTAATCGAAACCCGAGAGAAAATAATAGTTCCAGTGATAGACATGTCCTCAAACCGCGTTTTCAGCGCCGTAACCACATGGCTGAAAAAGGAAAAATGAAAACAAGCCTCGTGTCCCACTCTCAACGCCAAATGCAAAAAACTGGAATTAAAAAAGAATTTATAACACACAAAAACTAGCGCAGGCGATGAGGAAAGCAGGTTGACAAAGAAAACATTTACCATCAAGGGTAAAGTTTTTTCCGGAAAAAGCGAGGCAACATACTTCTTAGAACTCGCGTGGGTGAGAAGCCAGATAGCTAGCAAGGTCGGCTTCATGCCTTTTCCCG
>JAGTQT010000055.1:0-3966 GCA_018396615.1 Candidatus Bathyarchaeota archaeon | reverse complement strand
GCGGCTACCATGTAAGAGAGGTTGCAGAGGCTGCTGAAAGAAAATAAGCCAATTTGCATAAAGCCTCCTAAAGGTTACTGTAGCGCAAAATGCCTCAAAGCTCGTACTGACACCGTGCAATGTGCTATAATAATTCCAGAAGTTGCCTCATACTCAAGCGATACGCTAGAGATCATCGCGCCAATTAATCTTCGAGAAAAACTCTTATTAAAAGACGGCGACACGGTAGAAGTTAAGGTCACTTTCTGAAAGTCTACTTGTGTTTGCTCTTCGCAAATTCCCGCATATACTCTGCAAAACAGCCAGCTCTCTGAAGATACTGTCCATACTTAACCAGCGCGCTCATGGCTCTGGCAGCATCCTCAGGCGAAGAGTAGGCAGGTATACCTAGCCTATCAAATCTAGAACGAGTATGCAGTGCCATCTCGGTCTCTCCAATATCGCATGCGACGATAGGCTTGTCATACTTGTTGGCGACTCGCGCCACACGGTCAATATAGTCCTCCTGAAGGGCAGGAGTGTGGTGCAACCCGAGCATTATGATGCCGCAGATCTCAGGATCCTCGTAGAGAACTTCGGTCACAAGCTCAAACATTTCTGACGTCCCTGAACCAGTGATGTCCACAGGGTTAAGGTTTGTTGCAAACTTGGGTATCTTACCTTCCTCTTTCATCTTCTCAAATCTTCTAATCGTCTGATCGGAGAAACGCTTTACCACAAGCCCCTTCAGCTCGCATTCATCAACAGCCAGAATCCCCGGACCACCAGCATCAGTGATTATGCCAACACTGTTACCGGCGGCTGGAGGCTGCATCGCCAAGGCTTTACCGGCGTCGAAGAATTCTTCCATGTCTCTTGCCCTTATGATGCCCGTCTGCTCAAATACAGTATCGTAGATCTTGTCTTGGCCAGCAATCGCGCCTGTGTGCGAGGCCGCAGCTCTTGCTCCCGCTTCAGTTCTTCCCGCCTTCAACGCCACGATGGGTTTCTTCATCGTAACTTGGGCTGCAGTTTTCAAAAACTCTCTACCCGACTTTATATCTTCAACATAAAGCAAGATGACTTTAGTTTCCTCGTCGTGAAGCAGGTAACCCAACATCTCTGTTTCGCTTACATCGCTTTTGTTGCCGAAACTCACGAACTTGCTGATACCTATCTGTCGCCCAGTTAAATAGTCAAGAGCAGAAACACCGAAAGCTCCGCTTTGAGTGACGATGGCTATGTCTCCCGGGATCGGGCGTGGGGTGGCAACAACCTCGTCTCCAGTTGTCAAGATTTTTGTTTCTGGAAGGAAAAGCATGTCAACACCGGTTCTCGTGTCATAAACCCCAAGGCAGTTGGGGCCTAGAAGGCGAATTCCAGCTTTTTTGGCGATGGAGATCACTTGCCTTTCCAGTTCGTGGTTTCCTATTTCGCCGAAACCTGAGCTGATTATAACTACGTCTTTGACCTTTTTTGCCGCCGCGTCCTTCATAACTATTGGAACGACGCTTGCAGGCACCACGATGACTGCTAACTCGACATTAGCGGGGATATCCTTCAGCGAAGGATAGCTAGGTACCTCAAAAATCGACTTTTCATTCGGGTTGACGGCAAACACTTCACCCTTGAAGACGCCTCTTCTCTTGTTTTCTACGAAGTTTTTGAAGATCACGTGCCCTGCCTTGTTTATTTTCTTTGTTGCGCCCACGATGGCAACGGAGCGCGGACTAAAAAAGCCATGCAGCTGCCTAATTGCAGAGTCCATCCTTTTTTTCACCTTTTTCTTCTTACAATAACTATAGGTTTATGTTTTGCCGTCTCCAGCATCTCCCAGCTTACATCAGCCAAGCCTACATTAAACCGCTCCGCCATATCCCAAACAGTTCTTCCAGAACCAAAGCCTCTTACGCGATTTGAAAAATCAGCAATTTCCAAAGCTTCTTCTGAAGTGAGCTTGAAGCCGGCAACCCCGATTGGTGTCGCTCTTCGCCTAAGCCTCAGCATCCTTCCAATCACAAATGAAAAGACACCGCCAAACGAGTGAATGCCATAGGCTGGACATGGACGCGGGGTAAAATGAAAGTTTCTGAAGGAATAGGTTTTATCAGTATCAACTATCATCACACACACTTCCCTTCCGATTTTTGACACCACATGTCGTCGTATAACTTCAGCAATTTCGCCTGCATTTTTCAACGGAAGGCTCACATAAGAATACGCAAGGTTACTGCCATCTATGCCCCCTTCTGAACCAAACATCAGCGACTGAAGCAGACCAGCGTACTGCAACGTGATTTGCTTGTGACGACTGCCTACATCAAGCGGGTAATAGCGAAGTCTATATAGCAGTTTCCAGTGAAAACGGCAAAGCACGCCAAGAAAGCGTCCCCATACTATAGGCATCCAGATCTGGGCAATGAATTTTGCACTTAAACTTGGTTTGGCTGTGCTCTCGTCAACAATGTTATTCATGGCTACCGAAATTGCCTTCTCAGAAACTACCACAAAGTCGCCGTCAACAATCTTTCCCTTGATGTTACTAACGATTTCCTGCAAGAAATCTGTGTTGGGCTTCCAATACCCTGTAACAATCGCCAAAGCTTTATTCTTGATCATTCAGACCGCAACAATATGTTACAGCTTCTTGAATCGCTGCCTTATCTCTTCAAGGTTGCATTCAGCAGGCTTCATTTTTCCTTCGACACAGTAGCCTAACTCTACACACGTTGGTCCCGCGTTTTCGAAAAGGGCTGGAGCCGCTTTTTTTGCCTGTCTAAGCATCTCAGTGGCAACTTCTCGCATTTCCCACTGGGCACGTGCACAGCACCTCAAATTGAAGAAGTGCCGCAGCTCACGAGCATTCATTGTCACAATAATGTTGGTTTTAGCAGCGTTTGGAAGAATAAATCGTGCATCCTCTTTCGGAATCTTCATTTTCAAAAGAGCCTCATAAACACGGGAAATGCTTGCTAAGGCTTGATCATACAGTTTCTTTGCTTCACCATCATTTTCGATGCTTGGAGGCGTTACGTAGCTTTCCAGCATATCATAGGCAACGTATCTCTGGCTTTGCTGGGTGTAAGAGGCAATGCGATGTCTAACAAGCTGATGCGTCATGGCTCTCGACACGCCTTCGATGCTGAATGTAAAGGACGCGTGCTCGATTACTGAGCCATGTCCGTAGCCTGTCACCCTCTTGATGACTTGTCTGGCGGTTTCTGGATCGAGTTTCCTAAGGATTTCTGATGGGGTTCCGCTTCTGGTCGATGTCAGCGCTGCGGCGCCGCATAGAAGCTCAGCATCGTTTGTATATCGCAGAAGCTTGACTTTCACTGGCATAGCCTCATGCCTTTTCTTGCTTGAAGTAGTAGATTTACTTTGCTAAACATGCTTGTAAACGCTGTCAGTTCCGTATTGTCCGGTCTGCATTTCGTTTTCGATTTCCTTCAACAGCAATATTCGCCTGAAAGTTGGCGGGTGCGTTGAAAACCACGTGTTAATGGTTCTCCAAGCAGATTTAGCTTCATTCTCCATAGCAAGCTCCAGCTCTCTCTCATCCAAAACCCCATCCTTATCAAGGTCGTACTGCTCTTTCTTGCCGATCACCATTTGAATCTCCTGCTTTGCCACTGCTGGGTCACCGATATAGAACATCCTTGCCCCCGAAGGCGGCTTAGGCGAAAGCGACAAACCCCACGTAATCTTTGTCAACGCGCTTTCCAAGTTTCGCGGCGAACCGGTCACATAAGCCGAGTACGCATCAGCATAATGCTCACGCAACCTGCTCAGCCGCATGACACATAACAGCGAGATGATGTACACCAGATAAGAGATCGCACCGACGGCGACCAAGGCTGCTCTCATGCTTCCTTCATCTTTACGTCTTGACCCAACTGATACAGACGCTACCCGCCAAGTACCTCGTGCAATGATATACGCGAGCAGCGGCAACGCTGAAAGAACCGTCATGACAATGTAATCCTT
>JAGTQT010000054.1 GCA_018396615.1 Candidatus Bathyarchaeota archaeon | reverse complement strand
ATTAAGAACGCCTTGGACGCCATGCTTGACGGAGGGGAACTTCTCATCTTAAGCAGAGAAGCCGAGAACAATGTGGAATTCGTTTTCAAGGACACTGGAACAGGCATGAACAAAGATGTGCTAGAAAAAATCTGGACACCTTTTTTCACTACAAGAGCCAAAGGATTGGGGCTGGGCCTGCCTATTTGCAAACGTATTGTGGAGGCCCACGGAGGCAAAATCTCCGTTGAAAGCATTGTAGGCGAAGGTACCACATTCACGATAGCGATACCAATGTCAATCGAAGCTAAAGCAAAAGAGGGAGGTGAAAACGTATGGGTGAGCACGCCCGCATCCTTGTTATCGACGACGACCAAAGCATAAGAACTATACTTAAGACGATACTTGAAGAACATGGATACATCGTAGATGTCGCAGAAAGCGGCAAACAAGGAATTGATAAAAGCCACCAAAGCTTTTACAATCTTGCCATTATAGACATTAAGCTCCAAGACATGGAAGGCACAAAAGTTCTATTGATGCTCAAGAAGACAACTCCTAGAATGAGAAAAATCATCATTACAGGGTATCCTTCATTGCAGAACGCTATTGAAGCCTTAAACAAGGGCGCAGATGCCTACATTCTTAAGCCTTTTAACATGGACACAGTGCTTGCGATAATTAAGGAACATCTGAAAAAACAGCAGGAAGAAATGGTGTTTAGTCAGGAAAAAGTCACCGAGTTCATCAAGACTCATGTCAAAGAGTTAGAAGACGAAAAGCAGACGCTACAAAATGAGTCATAACAGCCCTAGCATTCCTGTCTGCATTGTCCCACATAAGATGCTCAACCTAGGGCTCTCTCCATCTGGCTTTGAACACTGTAAGCGTCACAAAAAATGCTACCGTGAAGATAAGAATTGCAGACAGGAATGCTAGGGCTCTCTCCATCTGGCTTTGAACACTGTAAGCGTCACAAAAAATGCTACCGTGAAGATAAGAATCAGCCAGCGTACGATTACAGACTCAAAGGTGAGGTTCAGCGATCCTGAGTAAGCTCTGATCAGGCTTGTGGCGTTTGATGTTGGAAAGACCATGGAGATCCAGCTGAAGCTTCCAAGGGTTTCTTCTGGATAGTACACTGGGGGTATGAAGCCTAGCGCTATGCCTAGAATGTTTGAAATGCTATTTAATGTGTATGGAGTTGCCTTCAGAAGGTAAGTGGATATTAGAAAGCCGATGCTGCTTACGCTTGCCCAGCAAAGAATCAGCGTGATAGCTGCCCAGAACAATGACGCAGGTGTCAAACCGCCAATAAGTAAGGCAAAGGCGCCGAAGAAGATTATGCTCGGCAAAGAGAGAATAAGTGGCGCCAGAGCAACTCCCAACGCATAGGACATTGGGTGAACTGGCATAGCAACCATCATCTCGCGGATTTTCACGTATCTATCCCAAGAAATATCTTGAATCGCCGCTGACATGCCGATGAAGCTTACAGCAGAAACCATTGCTCCAATCAAGCCAATGTCCAGCTTTCCACCTAACACGATTATGAAATATAATGGAAGCGAACTGATTAAACCTACAACAATAAGCATCAGTGGCTGTCTCTTAAGATCGGGTATAGACTTCAAGCCCGTGATTATCAGCATGTCCCTTACAATCTTGAAATTCAATCTAAGTCGCCTCCGACAAGTTTAACAAATGCATCTTCAAGGGTGACTGTTGCAGTTTCAGCTTTCAAGCCCATCTTGAGCGATTTTGCAACAAGCTCTACAGCCTCATCCTCATCTTTGATGTAGATCACGTTCTTGTTTCCGAAGCGTGCCACGTGGTTTCCGTTTTCGCTGAGGCCCAGCGCTTTCAAGTCTCCTTCGATAACTACTCTGAATTTTTCTTTCGTCATCTTTTTAATCTGATCAGGGCTTCCCTCTGCAACCACGGATCCCTTGTGTATTATCGCCAATCTGTCTGAAACCATCTCTGCTTCCTCCATTATATGCGTAGTTAAGAGAATGGTTTTGCCCTCTTCCACAATCTCTCTCAGAACCGCCCAAACATTACGGCGTGCAACAGCATCTAATCCGCTGGTAGGCTCATCCAGCATGTACACGTCTGCATTTGATGACAAGGCAGACGCAATTATGGCGCGCTTCTTTTCGCCGCCTGAAAGCGTCGCACATGGTCTATTTCTTAAATCCCAAAGTTCAACAGCTTTTAGTGCTCTTTCAGCGTCTTCTTTTGCCTTAGACGTAGTCATGCCTCGCAGCATCGAGAAGTAATAAGCATATTCCCACGGTGTGAAGTTGCCATATGTCGCAACGTCCTGGGGAACAATAGATATGTGTCTTCGAACCTGTTCTGGCTGAGTTAGCACGTCGTATCCTAAAACGCTTGCTTCTCCTCCGGTTTGTAGGAGCTGTGTTGAGATTATTCTAAGAAAAGTTGTTTTGCCTGCACCATTTTGCCCCAATAAAGTGAACAACTCGCCTTTAGCTACTGAAAAACTAACTTCTTTTAGAGCTTCAACAGGTTCTTTGCCTCGGTAAATCTTTGAAAGTTCAACGGTCTTGACTGCTTCCACCATCCATCACTTCTTTTCTACGAATTAAAGAGGGGATGAGCCCCCTTGTTAAAGATTCTAGACAAAAGTGACCACCTTCCCGATCACTTCTCACATACCTTCTTAGGGGAAGTAGCAAGCTTGGCTGTTGGATGCACAGTTACTGCCTCCAGATACTTTACTTCTTTCACAATGCAATCCTCACCTATGCTCACACTTTTTCCTAGAACGCTTTCACATGTGACCCTTTCCAAGTAGACGCTCCCCTCAGACTCGATGTTCGTTGTGTGAAGCCTGCCTTCACGTGAAAACCATGTCAAGATGGGGATACCAAAAATCACAATTCCCTCTCTTCCCCTTCTCTTAACTGTAACGTTTCCAGCCTTAATTCCTCCTTTAACATGAGACACACTCCTACTAAGTCTTGCTTCAAATCTGCCTGTTGAAACTCGGCCGTCAATGTCAAATGCTCCATGAAAATCCGCCAAGTTTTTAGCTGTGATGTCGTCCAGAACTCTTAGAAAACCAGATGCCCGCAAGTCATCAACCTCTATCTTGCTTCCAATCCTACATGAGCCAGCAAACTCGGCGAAATTGGCGCTGACACCGCCATTGATCGATAAGCTTCCTGCTGCAGCAAGCTTGCCTGCTTTCACATTGCCAGCAATCGAGGTTGATCCCGAAAGAATCAAATCTTCAGCTTCGATGTTTCCCTCCACACCAATGCTGCCAGCACAGCTTATTTTTTTGACCTTTAATCCTCCCGGTAGCCTTCCGCTTCCGCTGATTTTGATTTCTTCAGGGGAAATATAGCCGGCACCAGCAACCGACACTTCGCCTATTCCTTTAATGTGTACCTTTCCAGAGCCGCTTATGCGGGTGGTTGGTATAGTTACGGTTTCGGCGAGTTTTTTCTCATACTGTTCGAATTTTTCTTCTCCACTTATGCTATTGCAGCTCACTGCCTAATCACCTGTTGACTTCAGAAGGTCTCGTATTTCAGCAAGGAGCATTTTCATTTCTTTAAGCCGTTTTCCAGTTTCTTTTATGACTTCCTCGTCGGAAAGTTCGAGGTATTTTAGTTCTTTTGCCATGTTTTTCACCGTGCTTCGTTATTCATGTGCAGCTTTCAGAATGTCCCGTATTTCTTCGAGTATACCGACCATTTCGTCCATTTCTTCCAAGGTCGCTCTCTGATGGGCACGGAGAAGGTTTACTTTTTCTTCCTCGGCAGGCTTGGCGCCTTCAAAATGGATTTCTTCGCTGCTTAGAGCTAGGCCTGTTGCTGCAAGAACTCCTGCCACGATTAGAGCTAGAAGGCATATTAGCGCGGTGGCAATGTAGTTAAAGCCGTATTGAATGGTTGCATAGATGCTGAGAGCTGGGACACAGAAGCCTAGCAATATGACGCTTAATCCGGCTAATATTGAGGTTTTCGCCATCCTAGCTTGCCTCCTTTTTAGTTTGAAACAGCTTGTGAATTATGCTTGGGGTCAGCACGAGTTTGAAGTCTGTAGGTGCGTAGTATTTTACGGATGGTAGTCCTTCCACTTTTTTCTCCTCTCTTACTTCTTTGACTAAACCACGTTTTTTCAAACCGTCGAGGTGAAGATATGCCAAGGGATAAGGAAGTGAAAGCTCCTTTGCAAGAGCGTAGAGATTCTTTGGTTTTTCGCTGAGTGAAGCAATCATTTTTAGTCTTACAGGATTTGCGAGGGCTTTCAAGGTTTTCACCATTTCTTGGTTTTGGGTGTCATTCAAATGTCCTTCCTCAACGGCAGCATCTATATAATAATATTCTTATATATAAGTTTTTTATTATATACATTCAGAACCGTCGCACAACATAAGACGGACTAAAAATACGGCGAGAATCCGCAAAAACAAGAGCCGAAGTAGTCTTCAGCTGGACGCTACGGCTACCCAGCGCAATTTCGATAAACTCTTTCAGAACATGATTCGTAAACTCCCACGTAGGTCTTCCAAATCTTAAACCTCGGCACGCAATATCAGCATAAATGAAGAAGCGGTTTGAAAAAGCATCGTATGCGGCCTCGTTTGCGTGGCCATACTGAGGTTTGGGAAGAATTTTGAATGGCCACAGTTGACATGCCTTTGGTTTCATGTGTTGCAAACCGCAGACAGAGAGGCCTGCAAAATTGTAAAGGAAAGGGCATAAACCGTTTTCCTTTCTTCGTATGTATAGTCTGTTTATGCTGCTTGTGGTTTTTTCGATTCCATAGTTTTCCACTATTCTGAGCCATTCGGGAAAGCTTAGAACGACGCTGTAGAATCGGCAGCAGTCTCCACATGCTATGCATTTCCAGTTTGCAAGTCTTTGCCATGGAACAAACTGCATTGCTATCAGCCATTTGAAGCAAGGGACTCTTTTTTTAAGGGTTGTTTGCAAATGATCGAAGTTTTTCCATGATCTGTTCTGGAATCGGTATTGCCTTTTCCCTTCGTTTGTCTGCGGCAACCATTGTCATGTAGCCCAAAGCCAGAAGCTCCTCTTTTTTCTTGTTTATGATTCTGAAGCCATACTTGACTGACTTCTGCCTTAGTTCTTCTATTCTTAGCTCTATTTCGAGTAAATCGTTAAATCTTGCCGGTTTTTTGTACTGGCAGAAGGCTTCAACCCTAGGAAGCCAGAGCTCGCTGTCTTTTAGTTCTGTAAATGAGAAGCCTAAGCTCCTATAGAATTCCTCTTCAGCTCTTTCAAATAGTCTTAGATAATTGGAAAAGTGCATTACCTGAGCAGCGTCTGTGTCTACCCACGAGACTCTATACAAGATTTTGAACACAGCAGAAGTCATGTTTGGGCACGTGCAGAGTTAGGTTTTCTTGTAAAGATAAATTGTGTGGGAAGGATAGCCTAATGATTGGTTTTCGCAGAAATTCTCCACTTTAACAGGTTTCCAGCCGATGATTTCATAATCATGGGAAACTACACGAACTCCTGGCTTTAGCTCGGACTCCAGCTTAGGCCTGACCTTTTCGTTAGCGCTTGTCGTTAAATATAGAAAAACGACATCTGCAGATGCAAGGTCTACTTTGAAAAGATCGCTATTTACAATGGTTACTCTGTCCTGAAGTCCTTCCTCATACACTGTGGCCAGTGCCTTTTTCACAAGGTCCTCTCTGAGCTCTACACCTACCGATCTGGCGCTGAACTCTTTTGCAGCCATTACTGCTGCCCTTCCGTCTCCTGCGCCTAAATCAAAGAAGACCTCGCCTGGCTTAAGCTCAGCCATAACAAGCATGTGGTGTATTACCTGTGGCGGACTTGGAACATAGGGAGCAATATACAGTTGGTTTGCCTCCGTTAATGTCTAGTTAACTGAGTTGGGTGGGCGCCTTAAAGATTTTCCGTCTCTAGGAGACGTACATTGACTTTTTCGGTTGCGGGGTTCGTGATTCTCCGCATTTTGCGCAGCTTTGAGCGCAGAGCTCAAGGTATTTTGCTTCGTCTTTCAATGCTTCCTCTGCCGCTTTGCGGCATATTTCACTTGCATCTACACAGCCTGAGTCACTGCAGAGCTTTGATATGTAGAGGCATATTTCATGCACGTCTTTCGGCTCTAGCACTGCTCTGTTGGTGCGGACGAGCAAGCAGATTTCCCTTGCTAGAACGCATCCTTGAACATACTTGATTCTTTCGAGAACTTCTTCGCGTAGCTTCTTTCGGCTGATTTCCAAAGCTTTATCTCCTTGCAAATGCGGCAGCTTTAGGCTGAATATCGTGAGCAATCATTTAAGACTTATGCAAACTGGAAGTGTTAAGAGCTGAGACCTGGGAACTGGTATGGTTGAGTTTCCTGGAGGGTTCCTCCGCCAAGCCCTACTACGGCGTTTACGTTAAGATGGCTTGTCGCATTTGTGTAATCCGTCGTCTCTACATGGCATTGCGTTTTTGTGGCTGATCCTGTGAAGCTGTTGTGTGCAATCGTGAGGCTGCCGATGTCAACGGTTGAGTTTAGACGGACACCGACTTTTTTTGTGTCTACGTTGGCGCTCATCGAGTAGCCACCTATATTGACGCCTACATTGATCAAGCTGTCTTTCTTCAGGCTTTCAGCGTCAATTGTTAGCAGAACCCCGCCGATGTTCAGGTTCATTTCGATTTGCTCGAAAGATGCCTCGTTTTTAACTGTCATTAATAGACCGCCAAAGTATCTGATTGAAAGCATCATTTTGCTGATGTTAGTTTTCTCCTAGTTCGGCAACCATTCCACCGATTCTAACGTCGAGAACTCCATCGTACTGATAGTTTTTTCCCAGAGTCAAATTGAGTTCACCTACTTCTCCATGAAGCCCTACCGCCGCATGTTCTCCGCTTGTTTCAGTATAGCTCGTGTTGAGCGCTGACATGCTGATGTTGCGTCTGAAACTTGCTTCGCAGACTAAACTGGGTGTGTCTAAGAACTGGAGGTTTAGCGCTCCAAACTTTACCGAAACGTTTAGTGTGACATATTTAATTGAGCTTGAGGCGTTGATTTCTCTGATTAAGCTGTAGCGGTCAACGATGCCGTCCTCTTCTGTGATTATCCATGGCAAGCGTATTTCAGGAAACCGAAAGGGCTGAAGCACCGGAGAAACTGCTGCATAAACTCCTCCTATTAGGAGGATAGCAACAAACACTTCACCCAGTATGGTTCTTGCAGAGGGCAATTTAGATGAATCCTCCTGTAAAAGAACTTATTGTAAACCATACCCACGCCCAAAGGACTCCGGTAATAATCAGCCAGACAGTCATGGGACCGACAAAAGAAGCAATGAAGGCTTTTCCAGCATCAATATTGTAATTCTGCTTCACCGCAATTGACATCAGGATTACAATCCAGAACAAGGCTACAACATGGAAGAAGACTAGTATGGGCCACAGAACCCAGTTTATTCCAAAGAGAGTCAATCCTAAGATTTGTAAAGAACAAGGAATAGTGGAATAGCCATATAGCTTCATTAGTTGACCAAAAGAACCTTGACCTTTGAAGACGTGTCTGGCGATGATGTGCGCTATTAGTGCTAAAAGCACCCACATAGCCAGAGTTACAAGAATCGCTCCCATGAAGACTATGGCTGCAAAAAAGCTGAAAAGACCAAGCGGTATGGCGCCTGTAATTGAGGTTAGAGACTCCTCGATGGCTGCTATCACCCTGTAGCAGAATGAAGCAATGATGGCGGTTTGGACTCCGACCAACAAAAGAACAACGATTAAAGGTTCCCAAAAACTGATCTTATTTGCGATGACTTGCTGGTATGTAGATTCAGGCGCAAGCAAAACTCCACCAATTCTGGTTAAAACTCGGGATATAGTTGATCCCGTTGGCTTCTGAACTTCCATGGTTTTTTCCATACTCTCTCAGCCTTTTTCTCTCTAAACGGCATATACAATGTCTGAGAATTTAAGATTTCATTAACCCAAACCTCTGTTCCCCAAGAACTCTATATATAGGGGGTCTAGCTAAAACCTCTTGCTAAAAGTTTTGCGCTCAGCTTCAAGAACAAGCTCGTAAAACCTGTCACTTAACTTGGGCTCTTTCAATAGGGCTTCTCTAATGTCTGCTGGCTTAATCTTTCTCGCAGACAATGCTATTGCCGCTCTCTTACCGTATTTTGCGATCATTTGCGCTGTCTCCAATGCGTGGTCACGCATCTTTTCTTCACTCTTAGTCAGCTTTGCACCCCTTTTCTCGATGATCGGCAAAGCTTTCTCTTCTTCAACTCTAAGCATGCCTATCGCCGTAGAACCACACTTTGGGCATCTAGGCTTATCAGGCAAGTCTCTAGGTTTCAACATTTCCATGTAGCTCCAGCAGCTTGTGCAGAGAAAACTTGATGTCTCATTAAGCAATCTTGCCTTAGCAGACTCAATTAGAACAGCACGCATTCGCTCAGGAGGAATTAAATCACTCTTCATGCTCATTCGTTCAAGACCCGAACGGGCAACTGGAGTAGCATTTCCTCCAGTCTCAATTCTTTGAACGATAATTTCGTTTTTACGCATTTTATTTAGAACACAAACAAGCTGCTTTAAGTCCAAATCTTTAGTAAACACTTCTTTCAGCGCTTCATCGTATATCGGCGTCCCTTCAAAGCTTTTGACCAATCTCTGAAGACTTACACTGCTGAAGTCAGCCCACTTCTCAAGTGCTCCAAAGCGTCTTGCAACATGGATCATTCGCCTCTTAAAAAGCCCTGTCTTCACGGTTGCCGAAGTCAAAGTCTCCCTAACCGCTTGTTCAGACATAGTCTTCATTTCTTCAAACAAGGAAACTATCTGCTCACTACTCGTTGACTTCATTGTCTGCACAAAAATGCGGTATGGATCGTGCTGCACGACAATTCCATACCCAACTTTATCAGAAAGTAGTTGCCCAATCATCTGAGCCAAAGCTCTGTTTGTCAGTGAACCGAAGTTAACATGTATAAGAACAAAATCTTCCCAGTCTTCGATAATAATACGGCTATCAGTGGGCACAAAATAACCAGCCTTCACATGCTCTACAGTATTTTCCAAAGCATGCAAAATCACATCCTTATCTGAAGGATATCTCTCGCTCAGCTGAAGAGCTATATCTTCAAGAGAGACACCTCTCTGCATCTGTTCTTCAACAAAAGCCCTAATAGCGCCAACTTCCTGAGAGACCTCAAACGGAACAGGTATTTCTTCACCTATCCAGCTAGGTATAGCCCCAGTGGGATCATCAACAGGCTTGACATACACCTTATCCTCAGAAACATGCTGTATAACCCATGGACTACCACGGATAATGAATTTCACTCCTGGTTTCCCATATTCCGCCATAAAAGCTTCATCCAAAACCCCAACCGCCGAATCTGTAGATGCATCTACAACGAGAAACTGCTTTTCTTCAGGAATCATTGATAGATTATTGAAGTAGTACTCAAAAAGAGCCTTTGTCTGCCTAGGCTTGAGCACAATTTTGTCCTCGAAGGAAACCCATGCGAAACGTGGAAAACGCTGATGCATATACCTTAGAACTTTTTCGATATCTTCAACAGTCAAGTCTTCGTAGGGATAAGCGTTCCCAAAGATGCTTTGGATTTCCTGAAAACTAAGCTTCCTGTTCTTAAGCAGCAAACCTGCGATCTGATGTGCTAGCACGTCAAAGGGTTTAGGAGGAATCTGAACATCCTCCAAATCTTCTTTCATAGCTCTTCTCGCGATAACTAAGGCTTCCAGCGTATCATCAGAATCCAATGCAACAATTACTCCTTCGGCAATTCGCCCAATCCGATGTCCACTCCTGCCCACACGCTGAATTAGGCGAGTAGCCTGTCTAGGACTCATATATTGAATAACAAGATCTATGCTGCCTACGTCGATGCCTAACTCTAGAGAACTTGTGCACACCAATCCTTTCAGTTCCCCGCTTTTCAAGCCTTTCTCAGCAGCTATGCGGGAAGGCTTGGCTAGAGAACCATGATGTATAGAGACTGGGAAATCCATATCCCAGACCTTTTCGCTACATTCTACAAC
>JAGTQT010000007.1:24273-42967 GCA_018396615.1 Candidatus Bathyarchaeota archaeon | reverse complement strand
AATACGATCTGCTAGGACACGCCGGATTCGATCAGCGCTATACAACTGAAGACATATTCAGAGGAGCAGACTTTGAATCAATATTCGGAGACATAGGATTCCGCTTCGGCGACCTCTTCAGCTTCTTTTTTGGCGACCGTTTTCGCGAAAGAGATTTTGGTGAAAGAGTCGTCAGAGGCAGCGATCTTGCCTACGAACTTGAGATTACGCTGGAAGAGGCTGCAAAAGGTGTCGAAAAAGAGATAACCGTGCCAAGAGTTGAGAAATGCACAATATGTAACGGAACAGGAGCAAGTCCGGGCACTTCGCCGAAGAAATGTTCACGATGCAAGGGAAGCGGCAGAATCCAGAACGTCAGAAGAAACGGTTTTGCAACCTTTGTGCAAGTTACACCCTGCCCTACCTGTGGGGGAAGAGGCGCAATCAACGAATCTCCTTGCAAGAACTGCAGAGGCACAGGACTTGAAAAAAAAGAGCGCAGGATCACAGTAAAGATACCTCCAGGAATCGATGAGGGCTACCAGCTTAGACTCAAAGGCGAAGGCGAAACACCGCCCAATGGAGGGCCTCCAGGGGACCTGTACGTTCAGATTCAAATAGCTCCCCACAAATATTTCAAGAGAGATGGAGACGACCTCCTTTTCAATTTGTCTGTAGGATTTCCACAAGCGGCTCTAGGCGCTGAAGTGGCGGTTCCTACGCTTGACGGCGACACACTTGTGAAGATTCGGCCTGGCACGCAGCCTGGCGAGATAATTAGGGTCAGAGAGAAGGGTATGCCTAGATTCAGAAGATATGGACGTGGCGACTTGCTAGTGCGAGTTGATTTGACGGTTCCGGAGAAGCTGACACAGCGTCAGAGGGCTTTGCTTGAAGAGCTTGCGAGAGAGTTTAACCAGCCTATAGACGGCAAGAAGGTTAAGCTTGGTTTCTGAGCTTGCTTTTGCTCAAAAACTCTAAATATAGCCTCATTTGTTATCAAAATTTGATTTACGTTTATTTAGCAAGAACTGTCTAGAATAGTGTTTTTTAGGAAATTTTAAATATATACTTGCGGTAACTGTCTAGTTGAGGTTGCAGTTGTGGCTAAATCCTCTAAAGGAAAGAAGAAAAAAGGCGGAAAGAAAAAATAGGAAAGTAACATCCTAAGAATTCCAGCTCCCCATTTTCTTACTTTAATATGTTCGTATGTTTCCTACGACTCTGCAAGGATGAATGTCTTCGCTATCGTTAGTTTGAATCACTATTAAGGGTTAACAAGGCATAACTGAAGCCTACATAGAAGTTATTTTTAGGTGCATGGTCATTGAGTATACTAGATGCCAACGAGTTTACAGTTGATCAGCGTCTTCTATCTGTGAGAAATACTTACGTTTTAAAGAATAGATTTGGCGAGCAGCTAGGTTTCATCAAGCAAGAGTTTGTCAGCTGGGGTCCGCATTTCTGGTTTGAAGACAACGCAGGTACCCGTCTAGGGGAAATCGACGGAAAAGTCTTCACTGCTCATCATGAGTACGCGATCAAAGATAGCGATGGAAAAGTGAAAGCTAGAATTAAGAAGAAAATCCTGAAGCTCTTTGGCAGCGAATGGTGGATGGAAGATACAGAAGGCCGCGAAATAGCTAAGATAAAGGGCAATGTTGTTCGTCATACGTACGAGATTGTGTCGCCAGCCAAGGAAGTCATAGCGAGGGTGCATTTGAACTGGGCAACCATAGGCGACGAGTACTGTGTTGAAATTGTTAAACAAGGGTTTGATCCTCTGCTTGTGTTAGGCTACGCGGTCGCGATGGATCACGTTGAGCATCATGGTAAAAGTCGAGTAGGTGTGGGAATGAAAGCGGTGGTAAGGCTTTTTGGCGGGATCAAATAGAAATTCCATTTGGATTTTGTAAAAAAATATTAACAATTGTGATAAAGACACAAGATTCATTTAAAGAAATAAAGGAAATCAGTTTTGAACAGGCTTGCACAGCTTAGAATGCTGCAACATCTTTTTCAACGATACCCATTTTGCCTACTGCTGATCTGAAATTGTCAAGAGCTTTTGGCCTAAGGATTATTCTATTTCCATACAGCCTTGAACCAGAAGATAATATCCAAAGCCATCTTGGCAAAGTTTCCAAGAGAGCTATTGTCACTTGATCTTCTTTCTTGGTACGAAAAGAGGGATTGGATTAAGCAGAAACCATCGTTGCTTTTTTTCTTTAGTGACAGTGAAACCGTAAATATTGTTTGCCTCGTAGCATTTAAAGTAGTTCAGAAATGGAGCTTCAATCAGTAATCCTTTTGTTGAAACGTATATCTTGATGTATGAAAGCGCGAAGGTGCAAAACACTATGAACGCTGTGAGAATGGTCAGCATTGCATAAAGCCACGGATAAGCTGGAATCAGGGCTGGTGATCCTCCTATGAACGCCAAGATTGGAATTCAAGCCATAAGGATCCATCGTCCGCCAATGTTCTGCTCGTATAGGATATCCATGAAGTATCTTTGAAGCTTCCTCTTGTTGTTTGAATATAACAAGCTTAATGATGCAAGTAGAAGCGGAATAGCTGAGTAGACTAGTGCGGGATGAGACCAAAACGGTGCGGTTGTATAGATTTCGCCGTAGACAAATGGTTCGCTGTTGCTGGAAACATAAACATTCCAGAGACCACATTCTGTTATTTCATAGTCCGCGTGGATGGTTTCGTTTCTCCATATTGCTAAAGTTGTGTGATTAGGATGGATAACTTCGACTGTGCATGTTTGTTCTGCTTGGATGCGTATATGGAGAGTGTTAGGAATGGTAATTATTGGAATTTCGCAATGTGATGGAGCAGTTCCCTGAAGCACGGTGCCATCGAAAAGAAAGGTTGTCCCTCCACCTGCATAGTAAGTAGGCGTGCTGGATCCTAACACAGCAAAAATGATACCTATTAACAATGATGTTACTCAGATTATAGAGAAAGCGAACCAACGCATTTGGATCAATTAGTCCCTAATAACTCGAGTTTAAATATTTTTTTGTTTCTGGGATTTTGATCGACCAATTTGTATGAACTCGACAAAGCAAGAATGAATATCTGCACAAGAATGTGCTTACCCCATTTACCTCGTCCAGTAAAAAGACTTTTGGTGGGGCCGGCCGGATTTGAACCGACGACCTTTCCCCGAGGCCGACTCTTGATCAGCCTCTACGGGTTTCTCCCTTGGCCGCTCCAGAACCTCGTCATTCCGCATCGCGGTCCGCAAACCCGTCTGTTTGCGTTCTGGAGCCCGTCGTCATACCTGCCTAGACTACGACCCCACACCAAGGTTTTCAAGAAGACTGTGACGAAATTGGATATATACGTTATTCCCCCTCACCACTTGTCACAAAAACCAAAAAGAAACAACCTACCCTATATAAAAGAGGGCTAATCACCTCAAAACCAAAAACACGCAACCTCTCACATAGCACTCTCGCAAAAACCAATCTTCCCACACCTTGCAGCAACGTGAAAGCGAAAGCTTAATCAACCAAGCCTATAGGAGTATTCTGGGGTCAGCCGGTCATAGGGCGCGGGCTCCACCTGATCCCATTCCGAACTCAGAAGTTAAACCGCGCTCCGTTCCCAGCTGTAGTCTGGTCTTCGGCCACGCGAACCTGGGAAAGCTGGCAGCCCCACCTATAGCACTGTTATATATTTTTCCACGCAGAATTAGCTAAGACTTATAACCAACCATACATTAGACTTCCCGCAAGGTGACATAGTGAATCCTCTAATCACGCTTAGCATCCTACAATACAGCGTTGCACAATTTATCCCCGGAGGAGACTGGATCATCCAGCTAATCTTCTACCTATTCTTCTTCATCTTCATACTTTACGGACAGAAAATTCAAATGTACGTCATGATCCGTGAGGTCCAAGGCTCTCTCTATAGGCTAAAATACATTAGAGACGAAGGACGCAAAATCACGATAGAAACCATCAACGAAATCGGCAAACCCCAAAGCGATCCCACGCCGAGAGTAGACAGATTTCTAGAATACTTCACCATATCGCCACAATCCCTTGACCCCGCAGGCATTGTCTGGAAACTTGAACACATACTCAACATCAGAGATGCCCGTTTCAAAGATGAAGTCAAACTGATGGCGCCCTCTGCAGACAAAACCCAAGCCCGCAACCTTGAAAACACCCTTGAAGCCGCGATGGCGCTGAACTACATCTACAAAATCATCAGACACTTCTACCTTCTTGGAAAGAAAACCCTAAGCCTCTATGTAATAATGCAGCTACAAATGGTTTTGCCACTTGTCATGCGAGAAGCTGAAGCCTACGCAAGCGCACTAAAAGCCTTCGCATACGGACAACCCATAGGCGACGGCGCTGGTGCACTCGTAGCTGCCAGCCTCATGCACGGTCACGAAACAAGAAAACTCCCTGAAGACTGTGTTGTCGCAACCGTTCAAATGGAAGGAAGAACTGCATTCGTAATCAAAGCCGAAGGACCAGGAGGAAACGTAGGCAAACCCGGAGACGCAATTAAAACGATCATTGAAGAAAACGAGGGAAAAATAGCAAACATAATCATGATCGACGCTGCCCTGAAACTCGAAGGCGAGCCCGTGGGAGAAGTTGCCGAAGGCGTTGGCGCCGCTATCGGTGGACCAGGAGTCGACCAGTTCAAAATCGAAGAGGCTATCCTGAAACACCGCATCCCCATAAACGCGGTAATAATTAGAGAAGACGTCGGCGACGCTGTATCTCCTATGCGGAAAGAAATCTTTGACGCTGTTGACAAAGCAATTGAAAGAATCAAACAAGTAATTCTAGAGAAAACAAAAGAAGGCGACAAAGTGATAATCGCGGGAATAGGCAACACCATCGGAATAGGACAATAGGAGGATAATGAACAATGCAGGAAGCATCACCTGATCGAACTCGAGTCTCACCATACATATGGTTACTTGTCATCATCACTGTTGCCGTATCACTGATATTGTTACTGTTAGCGCTTCAGGAAATAACCAGCGACACAAAAGACGAAACTTTAGCAACCTACCTGCTACTTGCAGGAGCAGTTCTGCTTGGATCCGCAGCGTACGCAATGATCCAGACAAGGAAACGAGTTTTCCGTGCAAAAATCGAGTCTCACCCAATAATGACCACAATTGAATGCAAAAAGTGCGGATTTAAAAGCACACGAGAATTCCAACGCGGCGACTACATATTCAAAGAAAGCGAAAAATGCCAGAAATGCGGCAACCCAACGATTATAGCTGCCATATACAGAGAAGTCAAAGAAAAAGAGAAAGAGCGCTTCACATCCTAGGTTAGAACCTCGCAGCCTTCTTTAGTTACCAAAACTGTGTGCTCAGCTTGGGCCACAGGTTTTCGGCTGGCTTCAACAAAAACAGGGTACCCAATAAGCGCCTTTGAGGATAACAAATCTTTGAAGGCTTCTTTGTAATGGCTGTTGGGCACAATATTTTGCAGCCAACGTTCTGCAAAAGGAAGAGTCCTGAAATTCTCTTCGATATATTGCAGAAGCTGCTTCGCGTATGGATTTTTCTGTGGCTTTGGCTTCGACAAACGGAATATTGTCGTTTCTTCGCCGTTTTCAACCCTTCCCGCAGCATCTGAAAGCGTTACAAAAGGTTCTACAGCGTACGTGTAGCCAAGCTTAATTTTGGATGAAATAAGGTGCGCAACATTAGGCAGAGAAGTTCCTGCGTGAACAAGGTAGCGTCCAACCTGATGTCCAGTCAGGTTTGAAACAGGTTTCAACCCACGTGTTGTTATGGTTTTTTCTATTGTTGCGCCCAATTTAGACGTAGAAAGTTCAGGACGAATGTTTTCAATGGCGCTTCTCAGTGCAACTTCCGCGGCTTCCACAAGAATCGCGTATTCAGGGTTGAAACATACCGTTATTGCCGTGTCTGTCACGTAGCCATCTACATGTGCGCCAATATCAACCTTAACCAGCGATTTTGAAGGTATTTTTGTTTTATCATTTGGCGGTGAAGTGTAATGTGCTGCAATCTCGTTTATGGAGACGTTGCATGGGAACGCGGGCTTGCCCCCCTTTTCCTTGATGAGGCTCTCAGCTTTTTCACAAACATCGATGATTAGCATGTCTTCTTGGACGATCTCTCTGATCTTTTCCCGTGTTTCACGCAGGATTTTTCCCGATTTCCTGAGTTTTTCTAGGGCTTGGTGATCAGAGCTGTTCATTGTGTTCTCACTTTTGAGTGGTTCACGTTTTATCGCTTAGAGTTTAAAAGGTTTGATAAACCATCAGTTTTCGGCGTGCATTTCATTCAGGTCTTTAGGGGTTCTGGTCTATGGATTTTTGGTTCAAGAGTAGCGAAATCGCTTCCGCCCATGTGAATGATCATTCTAGCCTTGTTAAGATCATAGGTCTGCTGGTAGGATTTGTGGTCTGCATAGGCTTCAATGATTTCGCCTACAAAGATTGTGTGGTCTCCTGTTCTGTGTTGGCTGTGTAGCCTGCATTCCAAATGTGCCACGCATTCTCCTATTATTGGCGCTTTCACTTTTCTAGCAGGCAACGGTGTCAACCCCGTTTCTTTGAACTTATCATGGACTCTGCCGCTTGTTCTTCCGCATGCGAAGGTCTCGTTAAGTATGTCCATTGTTGGGATGTTCACTATGAATTCTTTGGTTTCCTCTATAAGCTCGTGGGAAAAACGGGCTGGTGCGATGCTTATAGCAACAAGAGGAGGATCAATCGAGGTAGGCATAGCCCACGCTAAGGTTATGATGTTAGCCTTGCCAGTTTTGCCTGCGCATGTGACAAGTACGGTGTGCATTGGGTGGAGAAGCCGGTAAGAAGAAGAAACGCTTATACTCTTTTTTGCTTCCATAAAGCTCACAGTTTCACCTTTTCCTTCTGCATTCTTATTATTTTTATCTATATGAACTTCCGCATTTCTTGCTGTTTTTGCCTAAAGCTACTCCAAGCCATGCATAATTCTCAAATACCTCTTCCCATCTAAAGGCAGGCATGTCATTGCAATATGAATCTGCCGAGTTTTCAGAAGAACTGAAAAAACGAATAAATAACAGTAAAGAGCTCAAAGAAAAAATAGACCACACAAACCTTAAAACACTGATTATTGTGAAGGATATTCCCTTTGCAACATTCGCAAACTTTGCGGAAGGTGTGCTAGCAGAAAGAAATCATATTCCGCCAAATCAAATCGAGGAATACCGTAAAAAAGCCGACTTTACAATAGAGATTCCCACTTACGAGCTTTCAGTAGACGTTGCCTCTGGTAAAAAGTCTCTCGAGTCTCTTTATATAGGTGGAATGTTAAAAATGGAAGGTTCGATCTTCAAGGCGCTGCAATACAGAGATGTGTTTGCCGTAGTCGCCAAGATTACAGCCGACCTAGTCAACCAATCCACTGTTCTTTCAAAAGAGGATTTTGCGAAAATGCTTCAAAAGCGCGGCTTGCTATAAATGCCTAAGAGAATCAACGTTTGATATGAAATTTCTCCACGATTTTCTTGGCGTTCTCCCGTTTTCTTTGGTGTTCTGCAAGGAACCTGTTAACTCTTTCCGCCAGCTCGATTTTACATTCACCGCACATCACTTCTCCAGACCTGCAGCGTTTTTCTCTTTCAGCAAGCTTTTGGTCATCTTCCTCAAACAAGTAAACGAAATACTGGTATACCGTGCAGATGTCTGGGTCTGCGCCCATCTTCTTTTGCTCCGCCTTGCTCGGTCTACCTCCAGTGAAGGCGTTCCATATTTTTTTCTTCACAACTTCTGGTTTATCTATTGTGAATATCGAAGTTTCAGGCTCTGATGCGCTCATCTTGCCTCCAATTCCAAGCCCGGGCAGAAAGCGGCAGTGAATCTGTGCAGGTTTGTAGTAGCCTAGTTTCTGGGCTATGTCGCGTGTGATTCGCCAGTATGGGTCTTGGTCTATTGCTGCGGGAATAAGGGCTGGGACGTTTTCGCCTGTTAATTTCTTGTGTATGAAGCAGGGCACGGCTTGAATGGATGGCCAGAAAATCCAGCCAAGATTTGTGTCGTCTTGGAATCCGAAGGTTGCCTTTGCCGTGGAATAAGTTATGCGCTTGGCAACCTCCAAGGCAATATCGTAAAGTAGGTCAATGTCTCGCACATCGTAAATTATGAATGTTTTCTCCGGTTCAAAACCTAAGGCAATGAGATCTAAAGCGTTTTCATATCCATATCTGGCGGTTTCCTTTAAGCTGAGTTCATCGTCTACAACAAATTTCTCATCGTCCGTCATCTGGAAATACAGCCTTGTGTCAAATTTCTCTTGAAGATGCTTTGTGAAAATCCATGGAACAAGGTGCCCAATATGAACTGGTCCTGATGGTCCTCTACCTGTATATAAAACGAATTTTGTTCCTTTCTCGTATTGATCTAAAACAATATCGAGGTCTCGATGGGAAAAAAAGAGTCCTCTTTGTAACTGAAGGTGCAATTTACCTGTATGTTTAGATAATTTTCTTAAAAGATCATCGGTTAACGGTTGTGTTCCAAATTCGCGGATCAGTCTTTCATAGTCTACTTTACCGCGGACTTCCCATGGAGTGACAACCATTTCGTTTCTTTCTTCATCTGTCAAGCGTATGCATCCTTTTGATTTGCATTAACATTCTGTGAAAAATGTATTAAATCTTGCGTGCTAGTCTCTATCGTGCAACTATGACTTGGGATATCATGTGCTACATCTGGCTGAGTTGATACCGCTTCTAGCTAACTCTGATGTTTATGCAGCAAAAATGCACTGCACATTGAATCGATTAATGCCCTAACTTGGCAAATAAGAAGATAACATATAAATGAGTTTGCATCATATGATAAAATATTGATGCTGACCCAAAATCCATTAGCTGAAATGAAAAGAAACAGAAGAGACAACTTCCAAATAGTGTCAGACATTCTATCTTGTGCAGCTAAAGGCGTAAGCAAAGCAGTGTTGATGTACAAAGCTGGTTTGAGCTCCACTCAGATGGACAGGTACGTGGAGGCTCTTCTTAGATCCGAGCTGCTGGAAGTTCTGCAAGCCGAAGAAAAATATGTCTATAAGACTACAACAAAGGGAAAGATTTTTCTTGAAACTTTTGGCGAACTTGCAAGAATAATAGATTAGGCATTTTTCGAGAATTAGCATTCTTGCCTTGTTGATTTCTAGACTTGAAATGTCTTTTTTATGAGTGAGGAACAAACTATAAATAGTGTGCCGTCTTCTGTTGTCGAAGCTGGTGGATTGATGTCCCGCCAATTTACATAATTCTTCCTACAATCTTAGAGCGGAAGCTAGCGTCAGTTACGCATACTTTTATTAAAACTCAGATAGCAATAGCCAATCTATATCACTCTTTCGATGAAGGGGAAAGAAATGGTTGAACTTAGAGAACAAGAACGTCAGCTAATGCTTGCGCTTAAAGATGCCGGTGGAGCGTCAAAAGAGGAACACATAATACAGTATAGCAAACTTCCAAGCGCGGCAATAATGCGTGCAGCGATGGCGCTTCGAGAAAAAAATTTAATCACTATACGAGAAACAAAACAAACTTTTCTCGCACTTGAAGAGGAAGGAAGATATCACGCGGAGAAAGGTCTACCTGAGCGACGACTAATAACCGCGCTTGAGAAGCTGGGGGGAAAAGCCGCATGCGACAAAGTCTACGAAGCTGCAAAACTTGAAAAACAGTTTACGTCCATTGCTTTGGGCTGGGCTCAAAGAAAGAAGTGGACAATATTAGACTCAAAAGCCAAGATGCTTCAGCTTGCAGAAAAGCCTGAAAAAGGCAGCGACGAGAAGCTACTTGAACTTCTGAAACAAAAAAGCAACATGCCCACAGAAGAGCTGCCTCCTGAACTCCATGATGCTGTTCCGATTCTAAAAAGCAGAAAACTTCTCGATATTGAGGAAAAGACAAGCCGCGTCATCGAGCTGACTGAAGCCGGCAAAAACCTTCTGAAAAAAGGAATAAAAGCAATTCCTGAAGTTACCCAGCTCACACAGGAACTCATAGTCAGCGGGAAATGGCGCAATATCAGATTTCAAAAATACAATATACAGGCTCCTGTGGCAAAAACATGGCTTGGCAAGAAGCATCCGTACCTACAGTTTCTTGAGGAAGTTAGAGAAAAGCTCGTCACTTTAGGCTTCAAAGAAATGACAGGTACAGCCGTCGAACTAGCCTTCTTCAACTTTGACGCACTTTACACACCTCAAGACCATCCTGCACGCGAAACCTCAAGCATATACTATGTTAAATCTCCGAAAGAGGGAAGCCTAGATAGTTACAAGAAGGCATTAAGAAACGTCAAGAAAACCCATGAAAACGGATGGCGAACAGCCTCAAGCGGATGGCAATACCGCTACTCCATCAAAGAAGCAAAAAAGCTAATTCTACGCGGTCACGGCACATGCCTAAGCGCTAGAACCCTGCTAAGCCGAGATCTGGAGCTTCCCGGCAAATATTTCTCCATTGCCCGATGCTATCGCCCTGAAATCGGAGACAAAATGCATCTGACCGAGTTCAACCAAGTCGAGGGCATAGTTGTCGACAAAGATCTCACGTTGAGGGATCTGCTTGGCGTACTGGAAAAATTTGCACTTGAGATAGCTGGAGCAGAGAAAGTCAAGTTTAGACCAGACTATTTTCCATTCACCGAACCCAGTGTAGAGCTTGCAGCCTACAAGAAAGGATATGGCTGGATCGAGTTTGGTGGTTCAGGAATTTTTAGACCAGAAGTGACGTTGCCGCTGGGAGTCAAGGCACCTGTGATCGCTTGGGGGCTAGGCATAGATCGCTTGTTCATGATGCGCGCCAACATAGACGACATCCAAGCGGTGTTTTCACACGACTTGGGCTGGCTGAGAAAGAAGGAGGTAATATAGAATGCCGACAATCGACATAGATTACTATGAGTTTGAACAGATGCTTAAACTGCAGTTAGACAAGGATATAGAGAAGATAAATGAGATTCTGGCTTTCGTCAAAGGTGAGGTGAAACTCTTTAGTGAAGAAGAAGGCATTCTAAGCATCGAGATCAAAGACACAAATAGGCCAGATACTTGGTGCATCGAGGGTCTGGTTAGAGCTTTGCAAGGGTTTCTAGGAATTGCTGAGGGTCTTCCAAGTTATGATGTTGGAAAGCAGCTTGGAGAAGTCTTTGTGGATCAGAGACTTGACAATATACGACCTTTCATCGGATGCGCTCTGGTTAAGGGTGTCAGCCTTTCCGACAAGATTATCAGAAGTTTAATGCACTTGCAGGATAAGCTTGATCAAACATACGGTAGGAATCGGCAGAAAACGTCTATAGGGCTGTATAATTTAGACTTAATCAAACTGCCATTACATTACGGCGTTGCCACGCCCGAAGAAGTCAGCTTTGTCCCGCTTGGATTTACTGAGAAAATGACATTGAAAGAGATGCTCGCGGCTCATCCGAAAGGTTTGGAATATGGGCACATCGTAAGCAAATACCCAGTTTACCCGGTACTTTTTGATTCTGAGGGTAAACCTCTTTCTTTTCCTCCAATAATCAACTCCAACGACTTGGGAAGAGTCACATCGGCAACAAAAAATGTTCTTGTCGAGGTTACAGGAACAAATTATAATGCTGTATGTAACACTCTTAACATTGTTACTTTATCGCTGGTTGACCGCGGCGGCAAAGCATTCTCCATGAAAGTTCACTATCCACACCGAAAAATTAGTGTAAGCACTCCTAACTTCAATGTGAAAGAAATGCGCGTTAATCTTAGGTATGTAAAGAGGATTTTGGGCTTGAAACTTGACGTCAAGCAAACAGCGGAACTCCTTAGCAAAGCCGGCTACGGTGTTACAATCCATACAGAAGATGAGGTATGCGTGCGCGTTCCCTGTTACAGAATCGACGTCATGCACCCCGTAGACATTATAGAAGATATTGCGATAGCATACGATTACAACAAAATTAAGCCTCAATGGCGTAGACTTCCCACTACAGGATGGCAAAGACCTGAAGAACATTGGATCCACATTGCCAGAGAGCTTATGGTCGGTTTAGGATTCCAAGAGGTTCTCTCTTACACCTTAACTAGCCCTGAAAAGCTATTTACTAAAATGAACCTTAAAAGGGAAAAAGTAGTGGAGATTTCAAACCCAAAGTTCGTAACAATGACATGCCTAAGAAACCAGCTTCTTCCAGGTCTGCTAGAGTTCGTAAGCAACAATCTTCATGTTGAGTGTCCGCAGAGAGTGTTCGAGCTTGGTAAGGTTACTCTGTTGGACGCGAAGAGTGAGACGCGGACGCGAGATGAAGAAAAGCTTGCGGCAGTTGTTTACCATGCAAATGCAGGATTCAGCGAAGGCAAATCCGTTCTGGACGCGTTTCTCGCGAATCTCGGCTTGAATTATCAGCTGACAGAGACTGTTCATCCAAGTTTTATAGAGGGAAGAGTGGGTATCGTCAATGTTGAAAATGTGGCTACTGGAGTTTTAGGTGAGGTGGCGCCATCTGTTTTGGAGTGTTGGAAGCTTGAAAATCCAGTTGTTGCTTTCGAGCTTGGAATGGAAAAGATACTGCGTATTAAGCTGTCAAGTCGAGTATAAAAATAATCTATCAGCTATTCGCTTGTCTTCTCAATGGGTTTTATCAAGAGATTTCCAATATGCCGAAACCCAAGAGGAAGATAGTGGGCTTCGTCGTGAAGATCTATCAGAAAGCTCTGGGTCTCTGCTGATTCAAAGAATGGGAATTCTTTCAATTTACCCATGTGTTCTGTGAAGTCAGAGTAGTCTTTGTAAAACGTGATGATCACTCCATCGTACCCCATTCCTAACCCTCTTTCAAGCATAACAATGTGAAAGTGATTTTGTTCCAGTTTCTGTCTAGCAATTGTTTCTGCCTTGCTATACTCCTCTTGGCTAAGAGATTTTTTCATCTTGACAAAAATCAAACCGAGAAGCTGAAACCCAATTTTTGAAAAGTCAGGAATTATAGTATATTCTTTGATGTATCCTTCTTTTTCCAGTCGCTTAATCATTCTACTAACCGTGGGTTGAGATACGCCTAATGTTTTGGCAAGTTCACGGTCGCTTCGGTGGCTATCTTTCATGAGTTCAGCAATGAGTTCCCGTTCTTTTGCTTTTAGAGTCGCAGTCTTTCTATTCACCATTTGATCTTCCGTCCTTGGTAGACTTTTGTTCTCAAGTTTTTCATAATCATTTTTTAATATTGGGCTTCTATACGATTCTTCTTCGGCTTTTCCATTTTAGCTTGGCATCGCTTAACTTGATTTTCATTGCTGTTGCCAATCTCTTCCATTCCTCATCACTCATCCACTCAGTTCTAAGGTATTCACATATTCGTTCCTCGCTTAACCCCAATCTCCTTGCTTCTGCTACCGCGACATGGTATGCTTCGATCTCTGTGGGTCTATCCACGTAGTTGTAGTTGTTGTCAAAAAGTTCCCTACCTTCCATTTGCTGCTTAACGTGGACAAGTTCATGTATGACGTCTAGGTAGATGTCTATCTCATCTCCTTTATTTAAGTAGTGGGCGCTTACAATCAAGTGCCCATCGTCTTCGCTGACACCCATGTAGCCTCGTCTCCCAGAAAACTCGATTTTTAGGTTGCTAAGCACTTTGTCGGTTTTTTCGCCGAAAATCTGCTTGACTGCCTCAATTTTCTCGAAGCCCCTAAAATAGTCTGTAAAGCAATGCATTTCCACCTTGGCTTTTCGCACTATTTCGATCTCTGAGGGCAAAGTCATGAAGCCAGTCCTCGTTGTGGAAACATCATTAAAGTCAAATATAACTAGTAAAGCTTATCCTATATCTAAAAAATGTTACTTGATTTGTTGTTGCAGAAAGAGGCTTGACCTAAACGTTTATCGTTAGAAAAATGTCCGCGGAAGATTTTGACTTCGCAGTGCAGTTAACCGACACTGCGGGATGGCAGATGATAGAAGAAGATTTTGAATTCATGACAAATCTAGAACCTGAAGGTTGCTTTGTACTGCTCAAGAACTCTGAGAAAATAGGTCTAGCTACCACTATAAGCTTCGACAAAATAGGCTGGTTTGGCAATCTTATAATCGGCGAAAAATACAGGAAAAGCGGCGCGGGATCAACGCTCGTGCATCACTCAATTGCCTACTTAGCAAGAAAACAAATAACAACTATGGGCTTATACGCGTACATGGATACAGTTTCCTTCTACAAGCGACTTGGTTTTGTTTTTAACTCATACTTTACGGTATTGCAGGGCAAAATAAAAAGAAGTATTCGCCTTAAGAAAGCAGTTGACTGTAAAAAAGCGGAAAAAGATGATTTATACAGAATCTGCGAATGTGATGCCCATTGCTTTGGCGCGTCTAGAAAGAAGTTGCTTAAACCGATTCTGCTTGACGAAGCAAACGTGTGCTACACGTTTAAAGATAAAGGCAAAATACAAGCATATGTATTGTCAAAGGTCTGGAACAACTTCGCCGAAATCGGTCCCCTAGTAAGTCCATGGGGACGAAGCGATGTTGCTCTTAGCCTCTTAGAATCGCTTTTTAAGAACCTTGAAGGTTTCGAGGTTTCTCTTGCTGTCCAGAAAAAGGAGACTGCACTAATCAATGCATTGTTGAAAATCGGTCTTGAAAAGCAATTTTGTGTAGCAAGAATGTTTTTAAACCCTCCTGCTGCTTTGGGCTGCGTCTACATGCCAGAATCTCTGGAGAGAGGTTGATCTTTTCTGTCCTCAGATTTAGCTAAAGCGCTTGTAACAGATTTCCTGAAAAATTCCAAGTTATCAATCGAAGCCATGGTTAAGGCACTCACCAATTTTGTGGAAAGCAGTAGAAAAGTCACCTTTTTTTGCCTTAGAAGTGGACAAAGACGAGACGTTACCCTTGATGGAAAGCATTTCTTTCTTCGAACCTCAGTTGAGTATTCTAATCCTCAGCTGACTGTAGAAGAAGTACAGGGTATAATCGCTGCCCGTCTACTCGAAGTCTGTGGAACATACTTTGCTGACCATAAACTGGAAGATGTAGATGAGAAAGTTATTGGCGAATTATGTGAGCTTCTTCAGAAGCCCCCTCAAGGAAGAATAGTTCCGTTTCTGCTAAACACCGATGATGTCGAGCCGGACAGATATTCAATTAACCCTTTGAAAGAATCGATAGTTTCCAGCGGTCAAAGTGCTCTCCCAGCAGCCTCAGTCAAAACAGAGCAGCTCTGCATAGACCAGAAGTTCATGCAAAAATACGAGGGCTCACTCATTTCATCAAAAGAAGCAGAACTCATCACTCGAAACCTCAGAATATGTAATAACAACTACATGAATATGGTAGACGCCGTCAAATACGAGCAATTAGAATATCTCTCTGAGCAGTTTGGAATGGATCTTCACCTTTGCACTTTACGGATGCCTCAAGCCATGCTCAGCCAAGAACATTCAGAAGGCTTGTTGCATCGCATTATAAGAGAGGCGCATAGAGACTATGCTTCAATAGAACATGTTTACAGCTGCATAGGAAGAAGCATGAAAAGTCGCTCAACACTCTTAACGGTTCCGCACTCGTCGAAAGGCTACGGATCAAAACGTGCTGCAAAAGGGAAAATCTATTTTGATGGAATTAAGCTAAAAAATGTCAGAGTTGATTACGAAACAACAAAGCTTTATCCAAACGCAATAGATCCTGACGATGTCAGCATTGCAGTTGCAGACGATCATTTCACTGTTGAAGGCTCAAAACTTGTAAACTATGCTTACTTTGAGACGCCTTCTTCGCCTCAGTTCTTTCTTTATTCTCTGGCTTCGCCGGAAAACGCCGCCCTTTGGCATGGCATAGGAGCGTTTGGTGCATCTCAACTTGTAAAGAGCTATCTGACTATACGTCTCGCCTTTGCGAAAGGCTTTCTATTTAAGGGCTTGGCCGACGAGTACAAAATTTCCTCTTCAATCCCGCTGCAGCTTAATCTTAGACCCGAGTACATATGGTTCCATCCTGTGCACCGCAACATAGACGCAAGCATCGGTACAGTTGAGAACTTAAAAGACTTGGCTGCGATAGGCATGAGGCTTGAATCCTTGCCTATTGAAAGCTATATTCGCAATGGAAACAACAGAACGGAGCCCTCATGAAAATGCTGCATCAACAGGCCGCTCATAAACCTCGTTCACAAGTCAAAAAAATAGAGGAAGATGGTCAACATGTTCTTTAAGCAAATTAAACGTCACGGCGATAACTTCTCGTACGTCATAGCCGACGAAGTCTCAGGCGAAGCTATTGTTGTTGATCCAAGCTTTAACGCTAATGCAATAATCCAAATACTCAAAAATGTAGGACTAAAGGCAAAATATGTGATCAACACCCATAGTCACTTAGATCATACGGCTGGAAATCAGACCATAAAATCAGCATTCAACGCAAAAATAGTTGCTCACCAACTAGCCTCAGCTAAAGACATCAGCGTTATTGACGGAGACATATTAAGGATAGGCAAAGTTCCAATGCAAGTCATTCATACGCCCGGCCACACCTCCGACAGCATTTGCCTCCTTGTTGATGGTAAACTCCTTACAGGAGACACTCTTTTCGTTGGTGAATGTGGGAGAACGGATCTGCCTGGCGGAAGCGCAGAACAGATGTATTATAGCTTGTTTGACAAGCTGATGAAGCTTGATGATGGTGTCGAGGTCTATCCTGGTCATGATTATGGAAAAAACCCTTGTTCGACTATTGGAGTGGAGAGAAGAACGAATTATACGCTTGAAAGGCGGACGCTTGAGGAGTTTCTTGATTTCATGAGTTCTGAATAGAAAAAAGAGTCTGTTTGGCTTTTGCATTAGAGAGTATTTTTACAGAAAGGCTTTTCTTTTATTGCGAGAAAAACAGTTTCGCGAGTGTGTGAAAGATTACTTCCAGAAACGATCTTCTTAGCAATCCAGTGAAGCATATCCAAATAAACAGCAAGTTAACTGTTGATCAGCTTATTCGTCAGTTTGGCAACTCGGGCTCATTTGGCGCTGGGCGTCTCTCAACTGCTTGCGACGTATACGAAAAGATGGTTAAAGATCAGGAATGCACGATTTTTCTAGCATTAGCCGGCGCAGTGGTGCCCGCTGGCATGAGAATGTTGATTGCCGAGCTGATTCGCAGGAACTTTGTAGATGTGGTGGTAAGCACTGGGGCTAACATGGTTCACGATGCTATTGAGGCTCTAGGCGGACATCACTATAAGGGACATTGGCTTATGAACGACACCGTTCTCTACAAACATCACATTTATCGCATATATGATGTTCTTGTACCTGAAGAAGACTTTGTTAAGCTTGACTACAAGCTGGTAGACATTTATGATGACATCGCTGCAAAGGGCAAAGGAGAAGGGCTCTCATCGAGCATGTTCGCATGGGAACTAGGCAAAAGGCTGAATGATCCCGACTCTATATTGCGTGCAGCCTACGAGTCACATGTCCCGATCTTTCTTCCTGCTCTCCGCGATTCAGAATTCGGGTACATCCATTACCTTCACGCTAGACGCAAAGGGTTTGAAGATGCATTGGCCGTAGATGCGTTTAAGGATGTTCGGGAAATCATAGAAATCTGCAGAAACTCGAAGAGAAATGGTATGATAGTTGTTGGCGGAGGGGTTCCGAGAAATACGGTGCAGTCAGCTGCTCTTGCCACGAAGTCTGGGCTGGACTATTCCTTGATCATAACCATGGATCGCCCTGAGACAGGCGGCTTATCTGGTTCAACGCTTGAGGAGACAATAAGCTGGGGAAAGCTTAAGGCGAAGGCGGACAGGGTGATGGTTATAGGCGATGCCATGATCATTTTGCCGATAATAGCGGTTTCGGTCATAGAGCGGCTCGGCGACAGTTTCAAACGTGCACCTAAAAGGCTGGCGAAGAATAGATGAAGGAAAACAAATTAAAAGAGAGATTCTGTGGCAACTGTGACAGCCACAGCGCCTATAACTATCCTCGGCAGGTGTTTTGCATGCGAAGATTTGCAGCAAATAAGGAACCCGTTGTGGATACGCTTTGGCACTGCGAAGACTGGAACTTGAGTGTTCAGGAATGCTGCTGCGTTTCAGAAGCAAAAAAGCAAGCAGGAACACGAGAGACTCCTATAAAAAAGAGGGGCAATTGATAACGGCAGATGTTCTGCTGAGACATTCAACAAGATGCGCCTCTAGACAGCGTTGGCGAGACTAGGAACAGATTGATGTTTCTTCACGTTGCAGAATCATAGCTAACTGTTAACTATGCAGAAATGGCTCAACATCCTGTGTTTCCTAAGCCTTTAGTAGCAAAATACCAAATTCATGGGAGCGCTACCACATAATGTTGGGTTAACCAGAATTGTCTTTCGGTCTTCTTTTTTCCTCTTTCAAAAGGTGTGTTATCTGGTGGTTGCGTGTGTGGAGGCGCATTTTACTTCTTGCCACGTTCGGTTGTTTTGCTCGTCATAGAAGATGTAGACTGTTATTGGCTTAGTCCAGTAGGGGCAATGCCAGTTTAGGAAAATTGGGAGATCTGCTTGGAATCTGCTTTCGTGCTGGTCTATGAATGTGGAGCATTGGCATGGATACCACTGATCTGGAGGTTGGTTGCACCATGAGTAGGACGTGTAGCAACAAGGTATCTTATTGAACACTGACCATAAGCCGTCTTCCCAAATAAAATACTGATCATGTCCTTCTC
>JAGTQT010000007.1:0-24250 GCA_018396615.1 Candidatus Bathyarchaeota archaeon | reverse complement strand
TGTTGATACTTCAAATGGTCATCTGCTCCAAAGAGATGTGAAACCTCATGTTGAACAATGTTATCATCCATCCAATAAACCACCCATTTCAGAAGAATGAATATTCTTCCTTGGTCTATATACTCTGGCGGAGAGGACTTTCCCGGAATAATCAGTGGGTCACCTGGTGTTGCTTGAGCGGTTATGCCGATGACTGCGTCGACATAGTTATGTCAGCCATTTCCAGACCATGTTTGGCGCAAATAGTGGGATGTTTTGCTTTCTAGGTCATACCAGAGGCTGCTCATTGTGTTTTTGCCGTCGTCGTTGTCCCATTCAACAAAGCCGAGAATTCTGATGTCTATGCCGAAGTTTGCTGCTAAAGCCTCGTCTCCACGTTCGATTTGCAGCTGCGCCCACGACCTCCATTCGAGATGGCACTTGCCTAACCATCGCCAATTCTGTCTCTCTTCTTCGTCTCCCGCTACCAGAACGTAAAGAGGGTGATGGGCTTCCATATCGTCGATCTCGTCAATCGCAGACAGCGGCGCTATTATGTCTGAGTAGGGGTTGGTTGTGTTTAAGTAGCTTTCATTAAAATTTTCAGGTATCGCTGGCAGGGGTTCGGTGCTTAGTCCTTCTGGAACTGGAAAAGCAACCCGTAAATCACTGCCAGCGGGTTGAGAAGCCGTGGGAACACCAAAAAACGCGAGAAGCACTAAAAAAGTTATCTCAGCCGCTTTTGACTTCTTCATCCTCCCCTTTCCATTTTAGGTACAGCATTCCAGTCGCAATCCATCCCACGCCGCAAAAGATGGCTCCAGCGGGCTGCTGCGGAAGATTTCGCGGAACTGGAAAACTAATGCATAACTCTGAAACTTGGTAGAAGTTGTTTTTGCCAGGGTAAATGAATATTGGTTTCACTTCTCGCAGTGGAAATGGTTCGTTTCCCGGAGGAACACACAACCAAACGTTAGATGCGTTTTCTTCTCCGTAGTCAAGTATAGCAACTGCCCCTAACTCTTCTGGCGAATACCAAACTGGTGGTGAGGTTTCTCCTTCGTAAAGTGTTGCTGAATAAGCAATGGCAAACCAATCAAGGCCAGCTCCAGGTTTTATCCAACCACAATCTGAGTAGCCCTCATTGCTGTTGCTGTACGCGTGGGCTTCGTAGCTGACATAGGTAACTGTGACTATAATCATTACAACTGAAAATATCTTTATTATTTTCATTTTCTTATTCACTTTCTCTCCCTCTATAGATTATATGTGCCAACCTATTATTTATTTAAGTTTTTGCGTTGCTTCTGTTTGAGTTCACTTCAATTGCTCTTCTAAGCAACCATCTCCCAAAAGTAGCCCTTCACCTTCTTCTTTTGAAGACACTTTTTCACAAAATTCTATCTTGAATGCAGTTAATTATTCTACAAACCCTGCCTTTTGAATGTGAGATTCCACGCAGTCCACCCTCTCAGATAAAGAGAAAAAGGAAAAAATCGTGCTCTCTTTCCTACTGTGTCGTTTTGGTGTCAGCTATTGGTTAGGAGAAACAACTTGTGTAAAATATTAGCCGTTTTGTGCTATCGATTGAGAGTGCTCGGCATCATCTGTTTGTTCTCCTTTCTGCTTTTTCAGAAATACTACCAACGTAATCAGCCAGCCCATAGCTACTAGCAATCCTCCTATCAGAATAGGCTGAATTGGAATAGGCTTACTCCTTCCCGGAAGAAATATGGCTGAGGGGATGTTGATCTGGTAGAATGCGTCTTTGTACTTGAATACTGGGTTATTTGCTGGAAGGCTGAGGATTCTGCTTTCAAATGTCACGAAAAGGGTTGAGCCGTTTCCGTATTCTTCAATTTCCATTATTCCGAGGCGTTCCGGAGTGTAGTATGTGGATGTCGTTCCGACGTATCTCGAGGCTATGCAGACAGGTCCGGTGGATCCACGGGTGGACGTCATGTAACTTGAGACGCCAACGTAAATCACTGTTGAAGCCAACATGACGAGCAATAATACTTTAGATAAATCGTATTCGACCTTTGCTTCCATTATCAAGCGCCTTCCAACCTGTCAGATGAATATATCGAGTTATTAAATCTATCGTTGTTTTTTCAGTATATATAAAAAAGGAAGATAAAAGTTAGAAACCAGCTTTTATCGGCTAGACTAAGGTTCGCGTCTTTCAACACTGAAAACAGAATGCTTACCTAGGAATGGTGAAAACTGGTTTTAGATATGCAACTAAGAAATAATAGATTTTTATTTGAACCCACAATAGGCTTTGTCAAAAGAGCTGGTGTGTTGGTTGTGGCTCAAGCAAGAGTGGAGATGTCACCCGAAAAAACCTATCTTCTTTGTGCACACTTTGTAGTCGAGCTTGCATAAGCCATAATAAGTCGAAACTTGTTATTCTCTGAGCATAACAGGTGAGATTAAATGAGGAAAACCTTGTTTGTGCTGCTTCTTTTGGTGACACTGGTTGCCGCATTATGTTATACACCAAAGGTTGGTGGAGTCGAGACAACAGGATCGATCATCATCTTTCCAGATGGTAGTATCTACCCGGAAACTGCTCCTATTTTCACTGTAGATAACCTCACATATGTCCTTACTGATGACATCGTCTGGAATACGCACTCGTCTGGTGCAGTACTAAGTGTCAGAAGAAACAACATAGTGCTTGATGGAGCAGATCATGTGATCTCAAACAATGGTTTTGGAAACCCAGCCGGAATAGAACTTGCCCTCTACGGAACCGCACAGTTGACCAACATAACAGTCGAAAACTTTTTCATAACACGTTGCAATTGGGGCATCTACATGTACAACTGTACTTTCTGCACTGTGCATGATATAGTGATCTTTGAATGTAAAGGCAACTCACTGCAAATCACAGACAGCTTAAACATAAGCGTCCATGATGTCACCATCTATGACGGAGAAAGTTCTGCCCTCGTCATAAGTTATTCATCAGAGTGCGAACTATACAACAACAGTGTATCTCAGAACAAAAAAACAGGGATAAGCTTGAGCTATTCTGAGCGATGTAGCATTCATGACAACATTATAAAAGATAATGCCTATGGAATTGGAGTCAAGTCTTGCTCAAATCTGACCATATATGCAAACAGTGTTGAGGAGAATGAATATGATGGCGTAAAGTTGCAATTATGTTTAGACACAACAGTTTCCAAGAACAAAGTTTTGGGCAACTGGGAAAAAGGGCTGGCTCTAGACTCATCCTTCAGCAACATTGTACACAATAATACCGTATCAGACAACTACTATGGTATTTACGTCTACAATTCTTCAGAAAACACCATCTACTACAACGACTTCATATACAGTAGCATCGAAGTCTATGTAGAGCAGTCTGGCTCAAATGTTTGGGACAATGGTTTTCCTTCAGGTGGTAACTACTGGAGCGATTACACATCAAAGTATCCCAACGCGGCAGAGATAGACGCATCGGGAATTTGGGACACGCCATACTTTATTGACGAGAACAACACCGATAGATATCCGTTCATCCGTTCACATCCACGTTGCATTTACGTCAGAGCAAATGGAACAGTGGAACCTTCCGGCTTGAACCTAACAAGTAGTGATAGCAATACCTATGTTTTCACTGGCAATGTCTATTACCCGATCGTGGTTGAAAAAGGAAACATAGTAATCGACGGAAATGGGCGTGTTCTTTATGGCGACGCGATAGAAGATGGGTTTGAAATAACAGATGTCAACAATGTTACTATTAGGAACGTGATTATCGCAAGGTGGGACAATGGTATAACGGTGCAAAACTCGAGTGAAAACTGCCTCTGCAACAACACTATATCCAACATTTGGTCGGAGGGAATTCGACTGAGTGGTTACGGTGTAAGCGTTGGTAATCCAATGCATAACATGATTGTCGAGAACACGATCACTAATTGCGGCTATCACGCGATTGCCCTTTACTATTCATACAACAACACAATTCACAGAAACTACATAGCCAAAACCAGTGGTATCATGATCTACACATCCAACTATAACGTGCTAGCTTTCAATAATATCGTTGGAAACTGGTTAGGTATTTGCATTAGTGAGTACTCTCACCACAACACAATCACATCAAACTTCATAATTCACTCTGAATCTTATGCTATCTTCCTTTTCAATACTGACAGAAATCTTATTGTGCAAAACAACCTGGCAGATGCCTCATATGGCATATTCTTTTTAGCCTCTTCAAACAACACCATTTATCACAACAACTTGAACTGCACAATGCCAGCAATATTATCAGATACACTCATGGAATCATGGGACGATGGCGTCGAAGGCAACTACTGGGGCAGTAACTACACGGGCGTTGACACGAACCATGACGGAATCGGCGATACGCCATACACGATAAAATCGAACAACATTGACTATTACCCTCTCATGGCGCCATTCACAAGCCTCAGCACCAGCTATGGATATGCAGTAGACTTTATCAGCAACTCGTCAGTGACCGATCTCAACTTCACCGTGACGGATCCAAATCTCGCAACCCTTATTTTCAAGGTATCAGGTGAAAATGGAACTGGAGGTTTCTGCAGGATTCGCATACCCACAGCTCTGATTAATGGTTCGTTCGTCGTCAAGCTTGACGGAGAAATCCTAGCCGAAACACAATTCAGGATTCTGCCCGTTTCAAATGGCGCATACACTTACCTTTACCTCAACTACACACACAGCAACCACACTATAGAAATCACCGGAACCACTACAATACCAGAGTTTCCACCCTTCTTGGTTCTACCATTACTAATGATAGCGACAATATGGCCAATTATAGCCTACAAGAGGAAACTCGAAACCACATCAACATAAGCTTTCATGCCACGTCAAAGTTTTCGTTCCAGGCTGGTGTGTTGGCTGTAACTTCAGCAAACATGGAGACATCTCCCGCAAAATCCCCCTTTTCTGGAATACTATTCCCAGACATGGGGCCGTCTTCAAGTGATTTCCTTTATGAAAGAAGTTAGCTTATCGAGTTCATCTGTGCTAAATAGTCTGTACTTTGTTATTTTGCTGTTTTTCAGGGGGATCATTCTGTTTATTGATTTTTCCAGAGTTTTCCATTGCTTGAACTTTGATGTTCGGTCTTTCACAAGTTTTGAAGTGTTCACTATTTGTATAAATGTTACAGATTCATCCATTTCTATAGGTTCATTGTTCTTGGAGTTGTGAATGTAGCAGTGTGCCAGAGCAGAGGTGAGAAATTTGCCGCATATTTGTGTTGGTTTTACATTGGATTCTTCGATTTCGATTATTATCCTTATCTTGTTTTCCTTTAGAATCAAAAGGTCGACATTGCAATATTCTGCTACTCTGGATTTCTTTGCGATGCAGAATAAAGGAATGCGTTGCTTCCCTCCGCAAGCTTTGTCCCTTATTAGGCTATATTTAGGTGGCAAAGAGTCTTTCAGAATTTTTCCTATTTCTTCATGAATAGAATGAAGCTCTTTTTTCATTGTAATTCAGCCTGATTGTTCCAACGGAGTTTCGGCTTATGGTTTTGCTCAGATCTGGATGCGTATTCAATGTTTGTGTTTTCTTTTTTCATAGCGTCTTACTGGCACAGTCTTGCGTTGCATGCGTGGTTTTCTTCTTTTATACGACCGAACCGATACGATGTTTCTTGTTGATATTGCACTTAAATATTCTGGAAATGACATCTTTTGATTGGGAGTGATAGATTCATAGAATGACTCACGCTTCTTAGGAGTCACTATTCTTTCACCTATCTTGATAGAAAGCCTACAGAAAGAAAAATATTGTGAACTAATGATTTAGAGCTATAATTAGTATAAAGGGCTTCCAAACAAAAAATATAGGATTCTAACTTCCACGACACATAGGCATCTTCCATATGGTTCCTTCCTTTTTCGCGGATTTATACAAATGTTAAATTCATAGGAAAAATAGTAATATTGACAGGAATACAAACCACATTGAAAGTAAAGTGGGAAGAAATGTATGGTTCTCATTATTCAGACAAACCTCCAAAACTAAGCGGACATCATTGGGAAGAGCAAACATTGCAACTTCTCAAACAGGTTTTTCCTAATGAAATAATAAGAAGACAAGTCAAATTTCCAGAATTGCCAAGAGCGATTGTTGACTTCTATGTTCCAAGTGCTAAAGTTGTTGTCGAATGTAAGGCATGTGGACCAACGCCAGTTCAAGATAGAGTACTCATCAATCATAAACAACGGCAAGAGATTCTGAAGCCCCTTGGCATTAAGTATGTTTGGTGGGTAGACAGAGAAAGAGCTTCTTTAGTGTCTCGAACCAGAGAATATCTCGAAAATGTCTTCTACAACTGTTTGGGTGAGCAAAACAAATTTGTAAAATTCTTGAAAGAGTGCCAAATACAGGCTCAAAAATAACCGTATATTAAACTACGTCATAAACGTAACGCGGATTTCTGTCGGTCCCAATATTTCTAATTCGCATTAACCCACGTTTGGCAAGTTCTCTGATTACCTGCCTTATAACGTCACCATAACTTGGTCCTCTGGTTTTGAAGGCCTCAATGAACATGCCAGTTTCCAAGTTCCTTCCACCGAGCTCTTTGGCCTTATCTAAAAGTCTCATCCGCAATCTTTCCTTGACGGCTGTTGTTCCAACTATTTTTTCATCGCCATCCCACATTATAGTCGTGTTAAGCATCTTTCCAGTTTCTGGATCAATTCGATATCTGCGCTCATCATATGGTTGTCCTTTTCCATGGCCCATTAGTCAACACTTCAATCTTTGGTATTGATGACTCAAGAGATAAGCTTTTCTTTTTTCTTGTCTAAAGATAGAACAGGATTTGTTCGAAACTGCTAACACAAGTGCGACGTCAAAAACAGCGATTACAGGAGAGAATTTCAACAAGACCAAAATGAAGGGTTCTTATATAGCCCAGATTGGCGAGAACAGAGCTTCTCAGAAAGTATTGACAAGAATTACGTTGACCAGATCTGTATCTTGCTTCTATTCGAGATGCTTTGTCTGGTTACAACAAGTCTTATCAGATGTTGTTAGATGATAGTAAATGGGTGTTTGCATGCCAGAGTTTCTGGAGGAGTTTGCATCATCAGTATCAAATAAAAGGGAGACATTGAAGGAAAAGATATTCAAGGGAACGCCAAATCCGCTGCAGAACAGTTTTGAGAGACACTTTGAGTCTCATTGGATTTCACTAAGTGAGACAGATAAGTATTCTTTGAAAACAAGTGAAGTGGAGATAATGGCTGTTGATTCAAGTGTTTACACGAATCTTCTTTCGACTGGCGGAATCTTTTACGTAACAGACATGGAAGGCGCCAAAATCTTCAGAAAACGCAAGTAAAAACCTGGCGTGTTATTTACAGGGCTGGTGTGTTGGCTGTAACCCGCTTTTTGTTCTGCGTCTTGTGGCATTTGGCTACTCGGGCTACCCGCGCCTTCTGGTAGACTGCTTCATCGGCGTCTGTTTGCCCTTTCCACTTGCAGGACAGCCGTTTCACCGTCTCCAACAGGCAACTTCAACGCCTTACGAGCGCATCATCAGCACACGCCTGCTGGGCGTTTCGTTTCTGTTCTGTGGCCAAGGCTCTCGCCCTGCACCCTTGACGAGTGCTGCAATTCTACAAGTGAGCGGAGTTTCCTCAAGCCTCCAAAAGAGGCCCGAAAGCCACACACCAACTCACCAGCCCAGCAAAAGAAACACAACGGCCTCCAATAAAACTTGCGGAAACCTTGCAAGCCTATATATAAGGGGCCTAAAACATCTGCCAAACAACAGACCGCCGTAACGTGAACTCCAAAACAGTAACACTTAATTTTCAATAAACCTATCCTTTCTCAAGCGATGACAAGAAAAGGAGCTTATGCAATCCCGCTGGAAACGCATGCCGACGGACCCAACAGAAGAGACAAGCCCAAAAGTCTTATCATACTGATGAAGGCGGGTTTACCCAAACATGCAACACAGCGGGCGCGGGCAAAAACTCCCACGCCGGAGAGAACTCAACTTAGAGGAGCAACGCTCCGCAGTGAAGTTGAGCGTTAGGTTACGTTGGGAAACAAAAACGCCCGCGAAACAACTCTTAAGTTCCTCCACAACCTACACAAACTAAAGGAAAGCCAAAAGGAAGGTCAAAGCTTGGACGTAGAAACCAAAATCGAGCTAATCAAAAAACCGCCAACAGAAGAAATCCTCACAGAAGACGAACTGAGACAGTTGCTGCAGACAAACGAGCATCCCACACACTATCAGGGCTTCGAAATCTCAGGTATGCTACACCTAGGAAACCTCGTCATCTCAGGCTTCAAAATAAACGACCTCATAAAAGCCGGAATAAACTGCCAAGTCTACCTCGCCGACTGGCACAGCTTCATCAACAACAAATTCGAAGGCAACTGGGACAAAATCCTCTCAGCAACAAAATACTACGAAAAAGCCTTCAAATTCTTCTGCCCAGAAACAAAAATCGTCGTCGGCTCGGAACTCTACCACAACAACGACGACTACTGGAGAAAACTGCTCAAATTCTCCAAACACATGACCCTCGGCAGAACCCTACGTTGCCTAACTATAATGGGAAGAAACGAAAACGAAAAACTTGACCTCGCGCAATACTTCTACCCGCCAATGCAAGCAGTCGACATAAAAGAAATCGGGGCCGACATACCCCACGGCGGAATGGACCAAAGAAAAGCCCACATACTAGCCCGAGAAATCTACCCAAAAATGGGCTGGCCAAAACCCGTAGCCCTACACCACCACATACTGATGGGAATTGCCGAACCAGTCAAACTGGAAACAGGAGACAAACTGGAACAGGTCATCGCAAGCAAAATGAGCAAATCAAAGCCGTGGACAGCCATATTCATACATGACACAAAAGAACAAATAAAGGACAAACTCCGAAAAGCATGGTGCCCAGAGAAACTCGTGGAAGCAAACCCAATCCTAGAAATCGCCAAATACTTAGTGTTCCACGAAACCAAAACATTCAACGTAGATCGCCCACAAAAATTCGGCGGCGCAATAACCTTTGAAAACTATGAAGAACTCGAGAAAGCCTATGCGAGAGGCGATTTACACCCGCAAGACCTAAAAAATGCTGTTGCCGAAGAACTGGCTAAAATTCTAGAGCCAATAAGAACCTATTTCGAAAAGGATAAAGAAGCAAAAGAATGCTTAGAAACGCTGAAGAAGGCTCAAGTAACAAGGTAAACCTCCTTGTTGGCTCGTCTGAAAGAAAAAGAAGAAAGGCTGTGCCTCCTCTTTTCAGCTCTAGCCGAGGAATCAGCAAAAGGAACGCCCATAATCGTCGAAGGAAAACGGGACGCAGATGCGCTCAGAGCCCTAAACATTAAAGGCCCAATAATCTCAGCAAAAACAGGCGGAAGAAGCCTTCTAAGCCTAGTCTCCGAAATAGAACAGCTCCAAACAAGCGAAGTCATACTGTTGCTTGATTTCGACCGACGTGGGAAAGAATTTACAAGACGACTTAAACAGCATCTGGAAGCCTCAAAAACCACGGTCAGCCTCGCATTCTGGCTAGGGCTATTCAAACTTGTGGGAAAAGAAACAAAAAACGTTGAAAACCTAGCCAAATACATGGAAACCTTAAAGAGCAAGATTTGTAATTCATAAACGTAATATATACTAAAAGTAAAGACGTAATCTCGTGATTCGAGAGCAATTCCCAATCACGTGATTAAAGCTAACCTTAAGCATAACTCATAGGAGGTTGACACTTACGGGTTCATCACAAACGTTTACCATAAAGTATGTTATACAAGCCAAGTTCGAGATAGAAGGAGTAGTAGAAAAACCAGACGTAATCGGAGCCGTTTTCGGGCAAACAGAAGGCTTATTTGGGCCAGAACTTGACCTCAGAGAACTGCAGAAATCAGGCAGGATAGGCAGAATAGAGATCGAGTTGCACTCCAAAAACGACAAAACATCAGGCCTCATAACAATCCCAACAAGCCTAGACCGCGTTTCCACAGCACTAATCGCCGCAAGCATCGAAAGCATAAACCGCGTAGGTCCATGCGCCGCAAAAGTAACCCTTGAAAAAATCGAAGACGTTAGAGAAGCCCGAAGAAAAATCATAATTGATAGAGCAAAAGAGATTCTGCACAAATGGACAATCGAAACGCTGCCTTCCGTTGACGAAGTCTACAAGGAAATCTCGGGAACACTGAAAATCGGCAAAGTAGAAAAATATGGCACAGACGAATTGCCCGCGGGTCCCGACCTTGAAAGTTCAAAAGAAATAATTATTGTTGAAGGTAGAGCAGACGTTATAAACCTTATGCGATGCGGGCTAATGAACACCGTAGCTTTAGAAGGAGCCAAAGTGCCTGAATCCATCAAAGCACTTTGTAAAGAAAAAGAGGCCACTGCCCTTCTTGACGGAGACCGTGGTGGAGACTTAATTCTCAAAGAGCTTCTGCAGGTTACAAACATAAAATATGTCAGCAGAGCTCCACGGGGCAAAGAGGTTGAAGAACTTAACTGTAAAGAGATTTTTGAGGTTCTTGAGAACAAGGTTCCTATTGAAGAGTTAACCAAGCCGAGAAAGGAAGCTAAGCTAAAAGTTGAGGTTCCAAAGGAAATTGTTGAACTTGCGAAGACCTTGGAAGGAACATTCGAAGCTGTTCTTCTGAACGAAAAAGGAGAACCAATGGAAAGATTGCCCGTCAGCAGCCTTGCCGAGAAGCTTCAAGAAACCAGCGGAGTAGACACAATTGTATTCGACGGCATAATAACCGAAAGAATAGTGGACTTGGCAAGCGAGAAACACATTAAAAAGATTATTGCTTCACGCGTTTCCGAAGCTGTTAAGCCCTCGCTAACTGTTCAGCTGCTGACCTTCTCTGAAATAACTCCAAGTTAAGTCTCAAAAAAGTCGGTCAACAGCTTTTTTCCTTCGCTTTTTTCTTGAACGGAAAGCAGTTGCTCTTCAGTTACTCCGAAGCTTTCAAGAACGCGCGCAGCGGCAGGCACCACTTGCTTAGTCACGTAATATTCTATGTCAACCTCGTCATAAGAAGCAAGCATGTAAGGCTTGACTCTTTCGTATAATCGACCGCTTCCCTTGACTATCACATAACCAACCTTGTCGCCAACTGTCAAGTCCCACCCTTTTTCTTTTAACATTTTAGACGCTTCAACATGTGCAGCCTTGACCTCGTATTCGGACGGAGGCTTGGTTAGCGTTTTCCAAATCACCAAGTCATGGTAGGCAATTCGTTTCTGTCGCAGGTCACTAATGAACTGTTTCACGAACGCTTTTGCCTTTTCAGGTGAACGTTCCTTCAACACGATCGTCAGCACCTCTTCTTGCACGGTTTTCGCCACCATCGCCCAATCTCCGCGCATGGCTTCTAGGCCAACAATGTCTAGTTTGCCGTCAGAGAGCAAACCTGCATAGCGCTTCTTTGCTTCAGTGAAGAAAACCCTCTCATAGACCTTGTCTAACTCAACCTCCAGCCCAAGCTTAGCCTGTATCTCTTTTGAAAGTTGTTCAACCTTCTTTTTCTCGTAAGCAATGAATATGCTGTCAGTGTCGCCGTAAACAACCTTTAACCCTGCCGTTTCAGCCATCTTTATCGTCGTTTGTATAACATGCCTTCCCCAAGCTGCCGTTGCCTCAGCCACAGGCTTGATGTACCACCTTGCACCAACCCAGCCTGCATAGCCGTAGGTGGCGTTGGTTATCACTTTCACCGCTTTTTGCCGGGCATCTAGCACTCGGTATTCCGCGCTTTCAGGTGAGAACTCGTTCATTTTGGAGCGAATTTCGCTTCGCGCTTTAATAAGCTGCAAAAGTATTTTCTTGAAAAAACCATCTGACTGTCTCCTAAACTTGTGCCCCACTTCTGGAGCAACATAAACTCCTGTTGTCGGTTCTGGCATGTTGGGCGACACGTAACTGTCGGGTGAAAGGTTATAGGTAATCATTAGGTTTGGGTACATCGACTTGAAATCTAAAACTGCAACTTTTTCGTGTAGTCCTGGTTTTGGGCTGAGCACGATGCCTCCTGTGTAGGGCATGTATGGTTGCTCGGTTCTTCGCGGAACAAGTTCGCCTTCATCGCGGGTGTTTTTTATTATGAACCACTCAACTCTCAATCCAGCGGCTGCGGTTCCCACGTGGTCAAGTGGTAAGCCTACGAGAAACGAAAGCTGCGTAGCAAAATCCAAAACCGCATCTGCTATCATCATGATGCTTCTAGTGTTTTCCTGTGAGAATTTCTTTAGAAGTTCACGTTTTTCAGTGGATTCCCAGTGTTCAGCATAGTCTATTTCCTCTATTATGGTGCGTTTCTCGGTTTTCGCGGCGCCTAAATAGTCCGCGAGGTTTTCTAGAGTTTTGACTTTAACTTCTGGAAATTCGTCAGCATAATCGGCTAAGTCTATGTTGGCTCTTCCAGTTACTGAAACATGGCCGTATGTGCTTTTGTGTGGTTCTGTTTTTGTTCTGTCAACGTGAAGGGGAAGTCTAAGCTTTTTGCATCTTTCGCGTAAGTAGGGCCAATCGCGTTCGTTTGAGCCGTACCCAACAATTATGTCTGGGTTAAACTTCTGAACGTGCTCTATGAAGGTTTCTAACATTTGTTTGTCGTTTTTTGCTTCATCTGCGAGAAACTGTTTTTCTTCACCACTACTGTTCGCAGTTGAAATGATGACCACAGGGTCTTTGTGGGCTTTTGGTGAACCCTCGCGGCTGTATCTTATTATGGAGAAAGCCAGCGTTCTCAATTTTGGAACTGAGGTTTTTTCTGAAGCTTTGGGCGCAGATTTGGCCACAAACGTCTTGTCAACCGAGACATTCGCATCTGGTTCTTCTTCAAATGCTTCAACTTCGTGCCATCCGCAAGGAGAAATGTTGTTGTCGATTAGGTAGCGCATTGAGAAGCGAACGTCATCTTCGAAGCAGTCTTCGATGCTTTCGAGGTTTCGAAGTGATTTTGCAAGCTTTGCTGTTTCATCTGGGTTTTTGCAATAGACCTTTAAAGCTTTGACTGGTTTGCCGAAATGTTTGCGTTCAACGATTTCAAGCTTTTCAATAGAAGCGTGATGCTGACATTTGATGTCTTCAGCAACTTGCATCACTTCTCTATCTTCTTTGACGACTGCGTAAAAATAGTCAACAAAACTTCTATCGATGACAAGGATTCGTTCTCCCGAGGCGTTGATTCCCCACATCCAAATTTCGGGTATTTCTTCTCTTTTTTCGTAGTTGACGTCTAAAAGCCAAAAAACAACCTTCATGAAACGTTCACTCTTAGTCTATAAGACGGCAGAAGGAAATATTTTTTGGTTTCCAAAACGCCGCTTAAGCTTCGCATAATATTTTGGTGAGACATATTACCAGTTTGGAAACATGCCTTTTTACTCGTTTCTCCTTCCTACAATAGCAACATACGAGGAGGAAAGCGACGTTACTGCCCTATCAAAAATCTTTAAGAAGAAAGGAAAGGCTCTAGAAAAATGGCGCCTTAAAGCTATGCTTGTAGACACAAGAAAAACGAAACTTACCATTTCGTTTTCAACCACATCTTACCATGTTCCACCATGGGTTTACAAGAAGTTCGTTCCCGCACCCAGCGAAAAAGACAGGTAACACCAAGAGTTAAAACCAGCCAGAAAGGTTCGCGTGTTTCTACTTTTTTGAAGTGTGTGCCTAGTCTAAGGTCCTTAATTAGCCAAATGGACAGTTTAAAGCATAAGTGGAAGAAAACCATTAGCGTCTTAACCGAAGAGGCTTAAGCATGAAAATTGTGGAAAAAAACCTCAAGAAAGGCTTTGTTAAAGTTGTCCCTGAATCTTTGGACGACCTTTGGCACCTTTACAACATCATTTACAAGAACGACGAGGTGTATGCTTACACTACAAGAGAAATAAAACCCGACGGCAAATACGTCAGACCAGACCGTGGGCAGAGGGTCTCCGTTTTTCTAGGCGTCAAAGTCGAGACAGTAAGCTGGGACAAGCTTCTGGGCAGACTTAGGATTCACGGAACAGTGTGTGAAGCTCCTGAAACGGTTCCGATGGGCGTGCATCACACGCTTAACATTGCTCTAAACACGCCAGCAACAATCGTGAAGAAGAATTGGGCTAAACATCACCTGGAAAGGTTAGAAAGAGCTAGCAGAACTTCGGAAAAACCGCTGATAATAGTTTCTTTGGATGATGAAAGCTACGCAATTGCCACAACAGCTCAGTATGGTGTTGAGGAGAAAATTGAAGAACGCGTCAAACTGCCTGGAAAGCTTGAGACTGAAAAACGAACTCTCGCTACCAAAGAATACTTCGCGAAAGTGCTTAATAGTTTACGCCAAACATGGGCAGCATCGCATTATCCTATTGTCGTCATCGGAGTAGGATTTGTGAAAAACGATTTCGTCAAATTCCTTCAAGCAGAATCTCCAGACATTGCCAGATCAATAGTGGATGTTAAAAGCGTCAACAACGGCGGCGTCGCAGGGATACACGAAGCCTTACGTGCAGGCGTCTTGTTAACTGCTACGAAGCGCTTGCGTGTTGTTGAAGAAACCAAAGTCGTAGAAGAAATCCTAAAAAGGCTCGGGAAAGGCGAGATGACGGTTGCTTATGGAGCTGAAGAGGTTGAGAAAGCAGCAAGGCACGGCGCAGTTGAGAAACTGGTTTTGGCTGATTCCTTTTTGCGAGAAGTTGCAGATGAAAAACGCTTGGCCGTGGAAGACCTAATGAAAGAGGTTGAGCAAAAAGGCGGCGAAATTATTGTTGTTAGCACTGAACATGAAGCAGGAACCAAGCTGGTGGCTTTAGGCAGCATCGCAGCGCTTCTTCGCTTTCCCCTTTCCTAAAGCAAAGCAGAGAAAACCGTTGCCTAAAACAGAAAGAGTTATTGTTGTGAGAAACCTATATCTAACCAGCTTCACATGTGGCTCGTCAACGTAGACTTGGGATGAAAAATGTCTAAAAGAAAACCAGTTATAAACATACAGAACATAGTGGCTTCTGCCGCCCTCAACCAACAGGTTAACTTGCGACTCATAGTCGAAAAGTTTCCTTACGCCGAATACAGTCCCCGTGTTTTCCCTGGTTTAGTTTTTAGGCTCAAGAAGCCCAAGACCGCCACTCTGATTTTTGAGACAGGCAAGATGGTTTGCACTGGCGCCAAGTCCGAGAAGGAGGCAATTCAAGCGGTTAACAAGGTAACGAGGGAGCTGCGGAATCACGGTGTGCCCATCAAAAACAAGCCCATTGTCAACATTCAAAACATTGTAGCGTCTGCGGAGCTTGGTGGAGAAATAGATTTGGAAAGTGTAGTTTACAAGCTTAAGCGAGTCATGTACGAGCCTGAGCAGTTTCCAGGCGCGGTTTACAGGATGGATGAGCCAAAAGTGGTTTTCCTAATTTTCTCAGCGGGAAAGCTTGTCTGCGTAGGTGCGAAGAAGGAGCAAGAAGTCTATATTGCTGTAAGCAACATCCAGAGGCTGCTGGAAGAACAAGGGCTTATTTTCTACCCGAAATAGCTCATGCCTACCCATTTTTTTGAGAACAGTTTGAAAAGAATGTTTTATTACGCTTATTTTACTATTCTATCGAACGGTTGATGATGAGAACTTGAGCCTTGCCACCATTTGCTCTATCTGTAAAAAACGTGAAGCCTTCTTTTTTAGGCCATACTCTGGAGAGAGACTGTGCAAAAAATGTTTCGTTAGGTCAGTTGAGAGCAAGGTTAAGGCTACGATTTCCAAATATGAAATGCTGAGGTTTGATGACAGGCTTGCTGTAGCGGTTTCAGGAGGAAAAGACAGCGTTAGCCTACTGCACATTCTGGCTAAGCTGGAGCAGAAGCATCCTAAAAGCTCACTGGTGGCTATAACGGTTGACGAAGGGATCAAGGGTTACCGTGATGAAGCGCTGAAGATTGCTGCTGCGAACTGTGAAAAGCTTGGCATAGAGCATCATGTAGTGTCTTTTAAGGAGATTTTCGGCTGCACACTGGACGAGCTGGTTAAACTTCATAAAACAAACCAGAAGAAGAGGTTTTCTTCCTGTGCTTATTGTGGCATACTCCGCAGGAAAGCGTTGAATTTGGCGGCTAGGCATGTGGATGCCAGAAAGATTGCGACTGCCCACACTTTGGACGATGAAGTGCAAACTATTCTGCTAAACATTTTTCACGGCGACGTTTTGCGGATAGCAAGAGAAAAGCCTGTCACCGACGCTGTTCACGGCAAACTTGTCAGAAGAATTAAGCCTTTTTGTGAAATCCCCGAAAAAGAAGTTTCACTGTACGCTTTTATCAAGAAAATTAAGTTTCAAAGCATCGTCTGTCCGTACGCTTCAGAGGCGCTGAGAAACGACATTCGCACTATGCTTAACAGAGTGGAAGAGAGACATGCAGGAATTAAATTCACGATTTTCAATTCTATAGAACGCATTAGGTTTGCACTTGAGCAGGTGGATAGCAAGGAAAGGCTGGGCGAATGTGAGGAATGCGGCGAGCCTGCCAGCGAAAAACTGTGCAAAACTTGCCAGATTGTCAAAGAGACGCTTCAGCACAACCGACATTCTAATTAGCAAGATATTACAAACAAAACAAACCTATGGACACGCTGATTACTATTTTGGCTTCGGTTACTGCTGTTAGCCTAATATCGTTAATCGGCGTCATCTTTGTGGGTTTGAAAGAGGCGATTCTCAAACGGATTCTCATGATTCTCGTCGGCTTTTCTTCAGGCACACTGCTCGGTAGCGCATTTCTGGATCTGCTGCCAGAAGCCTTAAACGAAAGCGAACTCGGCATGGTAAGCACTTTCTCTCTTGTTATTCTCGGCATAGTTGTCTTTTTCGCCTTGGAAAAGTTTCTTTACTGGCGACACTGCCACGAAGGCGAATGCGAGGCACACATGTTTGCCTACCTCAACTTGGTTGGCGATGGAACCCACAATCTCATTGATGGAATGATAATTGCAGCCGCTTTCCTTTTTTCTCCTAGTTTAGGATTATCTACAACATTGGCCGTGGCTTTCCACGAGATTCCTCAGGAAATAGGAGACTTTGGGGTACAAGTTTATGGAGGACTGGGTAAGAAAAAGGCTTTAGCTTTCAACTTTATTTCTGCTTTAACCGCTGTTTTAGGCGCTTTGATTGTGTATTTTCTGTCGCATGTTAAGGACGTAGTGGCTTATCTTGTTCCGTTTGCTGCTGGAGGCTTCATTTACATTGCCGCGACGGATCTTATGCCTGAGCTTCACAAAAAGACAAGGTTGACTGAGTCGGTTGTTCAGCTTTTATCCATTCTTTTGGGAATTGGGTTAATGGCTTATCTAGCTACCACGATCGGCGGTTAGGTTCTTCCTTGCAGCTGTTTCTTCCTTCATTTTGCGCAGAAGAACTGAAGCTTCATAGGCGCTTTGAGCTGAGGCCACTTTCTGGGTTTTCTCGATGAGGATGCGGTTGCCGCAGTAGGGGCATGTTCTTGTCTCTTGTTCGTTTTTTGCCAGTAAGAGTTCTCCGCATCTGATGCATCTGACTATGTGGGTGATGGTCACGTTCAGTCCCCTTTTCCGAAAACCTTTTCCTTTTTTCAAGCCTATAAACCCTTTAGTTTGGAAGGAAAAGGGTATGGCTGGGGAAGAGAAAGCGGGCACAAAGTCTTCTGGCGGTCTGATGGGAGCCGTCATTCAATATTTTAGGAAAGAAGGTTACGAGGTTGAGCATGAAAAGACGGCGATGGAGGGCTACAGCGGAGTCGTGAGAAGGTTTGATTTGATTGTTCAGAAAAGCCGTTTAGCGCATGGGGTTTGGGTGAGGGACTGGAACCGAACAATAGGCGTTAACCTAATTATCAACATTGACAAGGCTTCTGAGGATGTTGGGCTTGCTAACCCCATAGTTGTTGGCAGAAAGTTCAGCGACCATGCCAAGTCCTATGCGAACAGAAGAAAAATCCTTTTGTTGCCTAAACAGAAAATCCTGTCAAGCATGAGATGAACTGGCTAGACTTTTAGGTAACTGTCGAGCACTCCTTCGCTTTCCAGCTTGCCCAGCCAGTCTACAACTCCAACGCGCGGTTTCCTCTTTCCTCTCAGAACGTTTAACAGTTCATTAATGTTTTCTTCAACCGTCTTGCCAGTGACGACAACTTCGCAGATTTTTTCTTTTCCGTAAACGTTTATGGCGTCGATTAAGCACACGTCCAAAATTTCTGCAGCCAGATTTTCCCACATCTTGTTATCTGAAAATCCCGCCTTCTCCATTAGTTTTTTCAGTTCCACTGGGTCGCGTCGCAGAACAAAAACATGCGTGGCTAAGTGTGCAGGGACAACGTCTGCCGCGCAGTGCCCATCTGCTACAATTGCGTTTTTTTCTGTTTTCTGTATAACCTTGCCTATTTCCCGCGTCATCCTCTTCTCATCTATGATCAGCGTATTTCTTTTCTCATCTTTTCTAAGGATAAAGTCTTTCTTGGTGGCTAATTCTGTTAAATTTACGTACAGAGCGTCTAGTTTGTGGGCTAGTCTTTTGGCTGTTGAAGTCTTACCCACGCAAGGGGTTCCTGTTATTATGATTACTTTTTTCATTTGCTAGTCTTTCGCTACTGTTTATTTTAGTGCTGATTAACTGTTTTTGTTTTTAGGCCCCTTATATATAGAGTGGCTATAAACTGCTCGCGGACAACCAACAGTTTTCTTAGAAATTTAGGGTTTGGTATTCTTAAGAGGCGGGTTCGCCGTGTTTTTGTGGGCGGTGTTTGCGGCTTTCATCCATCTGCGATATGGTTTCCGTCAAGTTTAATCAGTTGTTAACGATAGGAGACAACAGTGCATGAAAAAACGTTTGTTGTCTTGATTGTGAATTTATATATTTGATAACCAAACTACCTAAAATTAAATCTTCTCGAAAGGAGGTGATAGAATGGGTGAAGGAGCAATTTCCATGAAGAAGGCTATTCCTATAATCGTTGTAACTTGGATTTTATCCCTACTTTCCACATTGGCAATAGTTTACGTTGCTCCAAATCTTTTTCCAACTTCGATCCAGATTAACGATGGCGCAGTTACGGCTGAAAAAATATCAGATGGTGCAGTGATAACGGCTAAATTGGCTGATGGCTCCGTAACTTCAGCAAAAATTTTGGACGGCACCGTTACGGCTGTAGATTTGGCTGACGGCTCAATTATAACCGCTAAAATTGCAGATGGCGCAGTGACCACAACAAAAATTGCGGATGCTGCTGTCACAACTGCTAAAATTGCTGACAACGCGATTATAACAATAAAGCTAGCCGATGGCGCAGTGACATCCGCCAAGATATTAGACGGCGCAGTAACAACTTCAGACTTGGCAACAGGTGCGGTTACCACGGTAACCATTGCAGACGGCGCAGTGACCACGAACAAAATTGCTGATGAAGCAGTTACAAACAGGAAACTTGCGGCCCAAGCAATTCCCTTTGCTTCCACCTATAGCGTATCAACAGCGTCCACAACATCAACATCATGGGCTGATATGCCCTACATGTCTGTTAACATAACTTTATCTACAACAAGCCACATGATAATCATGTTCAGCAGTGAAGCTTGGCTGAATGTAGAAGGCGACTATCTCCTTGTGCAAGCCTTAGTCAATTCAACAGTGGCTTACCCATCACACACTGGAAACCTGATAGTCTTGACAAGAACAACGCATAACAATACAGGTTCTTACTCTTACATTTTCTACCTGCCAAACGTAAGCCCCGGCGTCTACAACGTCAAACTACAATGGAAAATGTACTACGGTACAAGCACAGGAAGCGTAGAAAGCAGAACATTAACCGTCTTCGCATTACCAGCATAAGAACGTGATTAAGGGTTTCTACCTCTGTTCGACAATGGCCGTTTACAAATATCTTCTTTATTTCCTTTCTTATAGTTAGGTATAAAAAAGCACTCAATGTTGCACATATGTTGCGTCTGTGCTTGGAAAAATAATGATTGCCTCTGGTAGACGAAACTTTGTAAATAGCGTCTTAGAAACTGACCTATATTATCCTATAATAAGTCATAAATCGTATCAAAGAATAGATTGGCGATTTCTCCCGCGAATTTCCCCTCTTTTTCTATTTTAGCATTTTTGAACTTGCTTTTTTCTTTTAACTGCAACTAGCAGAATATGTTAAAGTTTTAATTGGTGCTTTATGCTTAGTTATCTGTTGTTAAGGTTTGCAAATCCCATTGGAGGGAGTGGAGCGAATTTGCCTGTTGAGATAGGGTTGGAGATGTTTGCTGAGAAGCCTGTGGTTTTGCCGTTTTTTACGGGGTATGTGGCTCGCGGTTTGTTGTTGCATGTTGTAAGGCAGGTGGACCCTGCTGCGTCTGGTTTATTGCATGAGTTGAATGTTTCTAAGCCCTACAGTGTGACGCCTTTGCGGTTCAAGAGCAGAAGCCGTGTTGAGAACGGTTATGAGTTGGATCCGTATTTTCCATGTCGTGCCAATTTTAGGTTTTTGCGCGACGAGTATAGCGCGTTTATTCTTAGTTATTTTCAGAAGCAGAACAGTTTGATGGTTTTTGATACGGTTTTTCGTATTGCTTCTTTGAGCGTTAACTGTAAGGGTTATGGGGATTTGGAGAAGGAAGCTGTGGCGGTTGATAGGTTTAGGCTTGTGTTTAGGTCGCCTACGTATTTTGCGAGTTTGGGAAGTGGCTATCATTGGATGTTTCCTGATGCGGTTAAGGTGTTTACAGGTTTGATGCGGGTTTGGAATTTGTTTAGTGATAGTAGACGGTTTGGTAAGGAAGAGTACGTAGCCTATAAAGAATGGTTAGGTAAGAATGTGGGCGTATGCGAGTATGAATTGTCGACGAGGTTGACGGTTATGCGGAGTAAGAAGGCGACGGGGTTTGTAGGCTGGGTTACATATGAAATGAAGGATAAAGAAAGCGAATGGAATAGGATAACTTGTATGCTGGCACGATATGCGAAATACACAAACATAGGAGGAAACAAAACAGGAGGATACGGAGAAACAAAGTACGTTCCTCTCCTCAAGGCTAAACAAGAGTATAGAGGCATTTGAAATTGGAGTAGGTGGTTAATATGATGGTTCGCGAATCTAAGCCTAAACTTTCCGAGTTACCGATTTCAAATTTTCCATTCCCTAAACCGTTTGCTCATCAATATAGATTTTTTGAGAATCGGAATTGTGATATTATTTTGAAGAGTCCAACAGCCTCAGGAAAGACATTCTGTTTTCTTTTCAGTTTTATAAATGAGTATCTGAAAGCGAGACAAAACAATAAAAGAATAAAGTGCCTTTACCTTGTCCCAACAAGACTTCTGGCGCAGTCTCAATTTGAAAGTTTAAGGTGTAATTTGGAAAGGTTCGCAATACCTCATCGAATTCTTGAGAGTGGGTACTCTTTTGCTGAGCTATTCAAGTATTTCTGGGAAAACGATTTCATAATAGCATCGCCCGACATAGTTTTCTATATTTTATTAAGAAAAAAGAAAACTCAGCATATCGAATTTGAATATACACAACTGTTGAAAAGTTTATATTGTATCGTGTTCGATGAACTTCATCTTTTTGACACTTATACCATGCTGAATATTAAGAATTTGATCAATATAATGAAGAATCAGAACCCAAACCTTAATGTTTATCTACTCAGTGCAACGATGGACCTTAAAGATATTATTGGATCGTCGTCATTTGTTACCATTGATGGAGAGAGTCTTACACATCCCATAAAGGTTTCCGCAATTGTTTTGAACTACTTCGACACGGAAGAAGTGGCGAAATTTCTCAAAGAGAAGCAATTTCAAAGAGATACAGTTTATGTTTGCAATTCGGTTGATCGTGCTATACGGCTGCACTCATGCTTTGCAGATTCTGCCTTGCTGGTCGGTAAAGCATGGTATGAAACCGATGAAGAGACCAGAGAGGATCAAATAAAAAGAAACCTTGAGAAGTGCAAAGAGGGTTCTCTTACCTTCGCAACCACGGTGTTTCGTCAAGGGATTAATATTGATGTAAAGCGCTTGATTGTTGAAGAACCGCTAAACTCTCAGGATGCCATTCAAACCTTCGGAAGATGCGGAAGACATGGCCAAAGCGAATTTATACTGCTTACGAACAAAAGTCAACTTCTTAGCGTATTGAACTCCGACAGGCAAGTTTCACGGGGAGAGTTCGAGTCGATTCTTTCTGAGTTATTTAAGCTGCCATCATTTGAAGAACAGAAACGTATGATGAATGCCATGTGGTACAAACTATATACCACAACTCGGCTGAAGGATCATGTCAGTGTCATCATTACAGAGCAGATGAAAAGAGATTATGAAGAGTTCAAGGATTTTCTCCCAGACCTTGGTTTTAGAGAACCAACGCCTTCTGTTAAATATGAGGATATTGCCTTCTCAATTTTCGAAATACTGGCGTTTAAAGATGCTTATCTAAATATCGAACCCACAGATGACACTTTCTTCGTTGGTGAACTTCGAGATGGAGGTAGGTTTGTCAGGAGAGAATATCAAAGAGCAAAAAAAGAAGATTTGCCAATTTTTACCCTTGTTGAAAAGAAGAGGTACAAAGAAACGCCTTATTACAACTTACGACTGAAGTTGCGGAATATTTCCCTTTCAGTAAATGCAAAGATTGGACATCTCGAGGATTACCCTTATATCCTCATCGACAAGACAAAATTAATACCGAAACATAGCTCGTTTAAACCATGTAATTTCTTCGAGTGATAAATATGGAAACAAATTGGCTAATGAAAAAAGTAAAATATGACGAACCAAGGACAAGCGAGACTTTCATTGAACATGCAATCAAAACCTTCCATGTTGGAAAGTACATTTACGACCAACTGAAGTTGCGATTGGACGAAAAAGAATTTCTGTATGGCTGTTTTTTTCATGACGCGGGAAAACTTTTAGCCAGACCAGGTGAACCACATACCCCTAAAACGAAGGAAGCGCTGGAATCGATAAAAAATACGAGAGAATATCAAACAATCCTAAGAGCTTTCGGTTTTGACGACTTGTCGCGTCATGAGCGCGTCATTCACGCAATAGAAAGACATCACGACTCTGCTGATGAACTCAGCGCTTACATAGCAATAGCTGATCAAATTGCTTCATCCGAGAGTGATGAAAATCTCAAGAACAGATTGAAGAAATCTCCAATTTCTACTCTAATAACCTACCTGAACGAAATGCAAGGTTTCTCGAATTTGCACTTCTACTACATAAGATTCTATTCCTTTTCTAAGAATGAACTTAACGCTATCGGAAGGCTATTTCTTCTAAAACTGCTTTTTGAAACTCTTGAGCAGATACAAGAAGTAACACTTCTATATGAGACCTTTAACGGCTGCAGGGTAGTTACAAAGCTGGATTCCAGCAGTCTAAAGAAACTTGTAGTCATGAAGTTTGAGACAAACCTAATAAAATTCATCGAAAACCAAAACCTTGAAGGCATATTGGGTGGCGCCCCTGACATTTATTCTCAATTCACAAACATGCCTAAACAAATAAAACCCAAATTGATTGACCTCACTGTGAGAAAATATGCTCAAGACATACTGGATTCGCTGAAGAAGAAACGCGTTCAAAGTCTCGAAGATGTTGGACTTAGCTTTGAAATTCTGTCAAATTTAGCAAGACTTGACGAAATATCTGAACTTGCAAGAAAAGGAATCAAAGGAATAAGCACCACTAAATACTATCTCTTCTCAGATGAAAATGACCGATTTCCAAAATGGGTTGTAGAGAACCTATTTCCAAAAGATAAGAAGAATAAGCTGATGAGAAAAATTGTAGATGAAGGTATGCCGCGGATCGAACAGTTACTCTCTAAAGCTGGCGCAGATGCCGCAAAAATAACGTGCAAAGATCAAGTCTATAACAAGTTATCCTCATTGATAGTTGCACTTAATTCAATAAACGAATCTACTGTCGATTTTCAATTTGATGTGGGAAATTATCTTGCAATCGACGATGACGTGCCTCTCGCAAAAATTGCTCACGAGAGCCCTTGTGCAAATTGCGGCGTTTTTGAAGGTGAAGTTGAGCTCACTCCATTCGCTTTTGAGTACAAGCAACACGCTAAAGAAACTTTATTTAAAGAAACAGAGAAAGACTTCAGAGATCGAGTCAGAGTAGTCTGTGGCCTTTGTCAGATTGAAGCGATTCTCAATACGCTACTTTGCGGAACAAGGCTCGAACGAAGGCAAGCAAGAATTGACA
>JAGTQT010000053.1 GCA_018396615.1 Candidatus Bathyarchaeota archaeon | reverse complement strand
TGCAACAATATAGCGCCGTAGACACACCACTTCCAATAGGATACGGGCAAACGGCCTCCGCGCCCCACATGGTTTCAATAATGAATGAAGCCCTAATGCTAGAAACGGGCCACAAAGTCCTCGAAATCGGAGCAGGATCAGGATGGCACGCCGCGACCGTTGCAGAAATAATCGCGCCCAGCAGTGCCCCGAGAACGGAACATGGCCACGTTTACACCGTGGAGATAGTTCAAGAACTCGCAGATTTTGCAAGAAGAAACATAATGAAAGCGGGATACGGCGACCGCGTAACTATAATCTGTGGGGATGGATCACTGGGGCACTCTGAAAAGGCACCATACGACAGGATTTTTGTAACTGCTGCTGCTCCCGAAATACCCAAGCCGCTGATTGACCAACTTAAGCCTGGAGGAATAATGCTGGTTCCTGTGGGGAATGTTTCCCTGTTCCAGAATCTTCTGAGACTTACAAAAGGATCTGATGGAAAAGTTAGAGAAGAAAATCTTGGCGGAGTAGCATTTGTTCCCTTGACAGGCCGCTATGGCCAAGATGTTTAAACCGATACTCTGTCACTGAATTCCAAGTTTTTCGCGGTATGCGTCTAGATCTAGCCACCCGTGTCCGCTGATATTCATGCAGATTACTTTTTCTGCTCCTGCTTTTTCAGCTTTCAGGGCCTCGTCGATTCCCGCGCGTATTGCGTAGCTAGATTCTGGTGCGGGCAGCCATCCCTCAGTTTGAACAAAAATTCTTGCAGCCTCAAATATTGCCTTCTCATCCGGAGGGTATGTGACTGCTTTGACAATATTATGTTTTCTCAGTAGGCTTATGATTGGCCCTGCGGCATGGTAGCGCAGGCCATCCGCCTTTATAGGGTTCATCTCTACCTTGTGCCCCAAAGTATACATTTTCAGCAGTGGTGTATGCTCTCCTACATCGCCAAAGTCATAGCGGTATTCTCCCTTCACCAAGTTAGGTGCCGCCTGAGACTGTGAAGCTAAAAATTCGCATTCCCGCTTGCCTTTGAGAACTTCGCCAATAAAGGGCAAAGCGATGCCGCCGAAGTTTGATCCTCCACCTAGACACCCCACAATCAAGTCCGGCTTCTCATCAATCATCTCAAACTGCTTGATTGTTTCCAATCCTATGACCGACTGGTGCATCATGACATGGTTAAGAACCGAACCTAAGCAGTAGACGCTGTTGGCATGGGTTTCAGTGTATTCTAAACCTTCTGATATAGCGATGCCAAGCGAACCGTGGCTGTTAGGATTTTTAGAAAGAATCTCTCTGCCGGTTTTTGTTTCTTTGCTCGGCGATGAATATACTTTGGCGCCTAGGAGCTTCATCATGATTCTTCTCTCTGTTTTCCAGTCAAATACTGATTTGACCCAGAAAACTACGCACTCAAGCTTCAACAGACTAGCCGCGTAGGCCAGAGCCGTCCCCCATTGACCTGCGCCTGTCTCAGTGCTTAGGGTGGTTTTTCCTTCCTTCGCAGCATAATATGCTTGGGCAATTGCTGTGTTTGTTTTATGCGATCCCGTCGGCGATAGGTCTTCGCGTTTGTAGTAGAGCCTAACTTTCTTCAGTCCAAGACTTTGTTCTAGACGTTTAGCGCGGTAAAGTGGTCTAGGCCTGCCCATGTGAATGTATAGCTCACGAATTTCCTCAGGGATCGTAACCCATCTTTGATCGGACATTTCCTGTCCTAAACATTCTTTTATCATTGCTCTGGAGAGAAACTCCATTCTCGATGGCCCCGTTTCAGGCTCTTTCGGCGGAGGCAGCGGCTCTGGAAGGTCAGGTATAATGTTGTACCATTTTGTTGGAAACTCGTCTAGTGGAAGAGTGATTTGATCCTTCTCCATGATCATTCACCGTTTTTGAGTTCCGATAGTATGACGTGCTCCAGATTAAAGATTTGCTGTAGGAAACGCCAAGATTAACCGAACCATTTTTCCAGCGTGGTCTTGCCTTTTGCTTTAGTTAATTCTGTCTGCATCTTTTCTACCGCTTTTCTGACACGATCTTCTGAGAAGTCTCTTTCTCTGCAGATGAAGTTCACTATGCCTTCAACGTCTGGGTCTTTCCACTCGATTCTGTAGTCTTCCCTTATTTTTGGTTTTAGGAATATCTCCCTAATTCTCGGTAGTTCAGCCGGAAACTCCACATTTTTCAGGTATGGCAAAGCATTCTCTATGTTTCCATGCTCTTTGATCAGTTTCAAGGCAGTTTTAGGTCCTAGTCCCTCGACGCCGTCTGGATTGAAGTCTGTTCCAATTAGAATACCTACGTCAATCAACTGCTCATGAGTAATTCCACATTCTGCCAAAACCTGCTTTAGTTCTACCATTTCCGGCACTACGTCAATGTAGACGTTCTTGCTTGGAAGCTTTCTTCGTCCAGAAATCGTCACGTTCCTCACAAGTCTAGGCGCTCCAAAGAGCAAGCAGTCATAGTCTTGACTTGCACAGTAATCGGCATCTCCATGTTTACTGAGATATGCTGCTTGCGCTTCGCCTTCGCTTGGAGCCTGAATCCACGGGATTCCCATGAGATCGAGGAGCTTCTTGCTGTCTTCAGCCATATAGTCTTTTAAATGCGATGTGGCTTGAGCGTACATGCGGGCTTCTTCCATTTTTCCCTCTTGCAATGCCTGCTCGTATCTAACGAGCGCCTCTTTTTTGACCTTCATGCGTCTTTTAATTTCAACTTCCTTGAGAGCGGGAGGCGTTCCATCAAAGACATAAATTGGTTTTATTCCCATTTCCACAAGATTACTTGTCCTATAAAGAAGACCGCTTAGATGGCTTGTTACTCTGCCTGAACTATCCATTAAGGGTGTGCCATCTGGTTGCCGGATTATGGCAAGAAACTGATATAAAGCATTGTAGGCGTCTATGGCTATGGATTTGCCTCCGAGATCTTCAAGTTTTATCAGTGTTCTTGGAACTAGGTCGCGGAGATTGACGCCCAAAAACGTCCCAGTCACATATTGTTAGGCAAGTTGAATAATAAGGTTGCGAGCTACGAAACATAGAAGATATAAATGAGTCTTGCAACTACAAACCTATCCTCGTCAAGGAAGAGTTGAACATGTCTGACAAAGCTGCAACAATCACGTTGGTCACATGCACGAGCTGCGGTAAACCAATACCACCAGCAGCGGAAGCAACGAAATTTCTTTGTCCAAGCTGTGGAGAAATACTGATAAAGCGCTGTGGCAAGTGCCGGAAATTCGGAAGACCATACAAGTGTCCAAAATGCGGCTTCGTTGGACCCTAAAATTGACTTAAGGTGGCGTATATGGGAAGTGTCGTGATCACATACAAAATATTCCCCGAAGACGTAACAGTTAGCTTCGAAGAACTTAAGAAGAAAATTGAAGGAAACATACCAACCTCTGCTTCAGTAACAGGATATGGCGAGGAACCCATCGCCTTTGGTCTAAAAGCGCTCTTGGCACAGATCAAGTTTCCTGAAGATCAGACTGGCTTGCTTGAAGAGTTGGAGAAAAAGCTGGAGAAGATAAACGGCGTAAGCCAAGTTCAAACTGTCATGGTGCGAAGAACGAGCAGATAGACTGTTTTCATAATTGACCTGTGCTAAAAAGCAATGTTTGTTTTGAACTGAACGAGACGCCTTGAATTTAAGGTCTCGCTGGCATAGATGTAAGTCATGTTTATGATTATTGTGGATGATGAGTGGTCGTAGTGAAAGGATTTATAGGGGAAGAACTCTTGTTTCGAACTGTAAAATGTCTTAATTTGGGAAGTGTTCCAGTTGAGCGGTAATGAAGTGCAGTTGCGCATCGGAGATGCAAGGCAACGAGATGTCGGTAGAGGAATAGCCCGTCTGGATCAGAAAACCATGCAGAAATTAGGCATCTCAGCAGGAGATGTGATAGAAATTACGGGCAAGCGATCAACCTCCGCCATCGCATGGCCAGCTTACAGTGAGGACCAGAACCGTGATCTGTTACGGATAGATGGGTTCACGCGGAAGAACGCAGGGGTTGCTATAAATGAGTATGTTATTGTGCGTCCAGCAAAGGTGAAAACTGCTCTGGCTCTGACGCTGGCTCCTGTTGACATGAGGCTGAACGTAGATGAAGACTTCACGAATTTTGTGAAAAATCGGCTTATGGAAAGAACGCTTGTAGAAGGCGATACAACTCTTGTCATGATGCTGGGGCACGCCATCCCTTTCATGGTGACAAAAACCCGCCCCCACGGCATCATTAAAGTCACAACCGAAACAAGACTTACAATTCTAAACGAGCCTGCGCCTGAAGGCAAAGGATTGCCACGCACCACCTATGAGGACATTGGCGGGCTTCACGAGGAAATTCAAAGAGTAAGAGAAATGGTCGAGCTTCCCCTTCGTCACCCAGAACTTTTCCAGCGGCTTGGCATCGACCCTCCAAAAGGAGTACTGCTTCACGGGCCACCCGGCTGCGGCAAAACACTGCTGGCGAGGGCAGTTGCAAACGAGTCTGAAGCGAATTTCTTCTCCATAAACGGACCCGAAATTATGAGCAAATTCTACGGTGAATCAGAAGCTAGGCTCAGAGAAATCTTCCAGCAAGCCCAGCAAAATGCTCCAAGCATAATATTCATTGATGAGCTTGATGCCATAGCTCCTAAACGAGAGGAAGTAACAGGCGAAGTCGAAAGACGCGTGGTTGCCCAACTTCTAGCGCTGATGGACGGATTATCAGGGAGAGGAAACGTAATAGTCATAGGCGCCACAAATAGGCCGGGCGCTCTCGATCCTGCTCTCCGCAGACCCGGAAGATTTGATAGAGAAATCGAGATTGCTGTACCAGATAAGCAGGGAAGATACGAGATTCTGCAGATCCACACCCGCGGTATGCCACTTGCTGAGGACGTAGATCTCAAGAAGCTTTCCGATATGACCCACGGCTACACGGGTGCGGACTTGTCTTCTCTGAGCCGAGAGACAGCTATGAAAGCTCTGCGTAGATATTTACCTCAGATAAATCTTGAGGAAGAGCGCATTCCGCCAAGCGTGTTGGAAAAAATGGAGGTTACAATGGAAGACTTTGTGAACGCCTACAAAGAGATAACGCCTACTGCTATGCGGGAAGTTTACATTGAGGTTCCGACAGTGCACTGGGATGACATAGGAGGACTTGAAGAGGTCAAACAGGAGCTTAAAGAAGCCGTCGAGTGGCCGTTGAAGAACCCAGAGATATTCAAGCGACTCGGAGTAAAACCACCGAAAGGCATACTGCTCTACGGTCCACCTGGCTGCGGCAAGACCTTGCTAGCGCGTGCTGTTGCAACTGAAAGCGAAGCCAACTTCATAACGATTAAAGGCCCAGAAGTTTTCTCAAAATGGGTTGGCGAGTCTGAAAAAGCCATAAGAGAAGTCTTCAGGAAAGCACGCATGGCATCTCCGGCCGTAGTGTTCTTTGATGAAATTGACTCTCTTGTTCCACGCCGAGGATTAGGCTTCTCTGACAGCGGCGTATCTGAACGAGTCATAAGTCAACTTCTAACAGAGATGGATGGAATAGTAACCTTGGAAGATGTCGTCATAGTGGCCGCCACGAACAGACCCGACATGGTGGACCCAGCAGTTCTTCGACCTGGAAGATTTGACAGGCTAATCTACGTGCCAGAGCCGGATGAGAAAAGCAAGCTAGCGATATTCAAGATCTATACAAAGAAGATGCCTCTAGCCAAAGACGTAGATATCGCCGCTTTGGCTGCGTCTGCGAAGAACTACTCGGGCGCCGACATTGATGCACTATGCAGAGAAGCCGCTATGAACGCATTGCGTAGAGACCCTAACGCCGCTGAAGTTACGCTTAAGGATTTTCAGGAGGCAATGAAAAAGAGCGGGCCCTCTATTACTCCAGACATGGAGAAATGGTACAAGAGCTTTATGCAGCAGGCGCGCCAAGTGCAGAAGCCTGCAACGCCTGTTTACTAGGAGTACATGGCTATGCCTGTGCCTACTAAAACTTGGAAGACGCACCCTGCTTATTTTGTGCTTTTCGAGGTTTTGCAGAAGAAGAAAGGTGCGATGACAGATACAGAGCTGTTTGAGGCGTTGAACGAGGAATACGCAGACTTGGGCTTCAAGGACTTTAACGAGTTGCTGATGCGGGGAGAGGTAAGCGGCAAAATCCGCGTTACCTCTATGGCTCGTGGAAAGCGTCGCGTGGAACTCGTAGCTTAGGCATTGTCCTCCGCAACTGAGTGCAACACATGGAAACGGTTCCAGATGTGATAGTAGTTGGAGGAGGACCATGCGGCTCATTTGCAGCGTTTAACCTTGCAAAAAAGAGTGTTAACGTAACGGTGTTCGAGGAGCATGCAGAAATCGGTGTGCCTTCTCACTGCGCAGGGCACCTTAGTATTAGAGGCTTGAAGAAGCTAGGAATGTATCCTTTGCCTAAGGACATTGTCGAAAATGTAATTTATGGTGTAGTTTTTCACTCGCCCTGTGGGGAGAGCTTCTCTCTTCGTTTTCCCGCGCCAGTGACATGTTCGGTAAATAGAGTTCTTTTTGACAAACATTTGGCAAAAATTGCGGTGAACGCTGGGGCACATTACTTTCTGCGTTCCAAAGTTGAGTCTCTGGCAATTGAAAGCGGACGTGTATGCGGAGTCTATGTTAGGCAAAATGGCGTAACCAAGAAGTATGCTGCAAAAATCGTTATAGACGCCGAGGGAGTCTCCTCTAGTCTTCTGAGACAGGCGGGTTTGCCTACGCCTGTCCGCTCTATGATTATGACGGGCGTGGAAGCAGAAGTAGAGAACGTCGAAAACGTCAAAAGGGATATGGTTGAAGTTTTTCTGGGAAAAGAGTATGCCGAAGGCTTTTTTGCTTGGCTTATTCCCCAAAGCAATGGGTGCGCGAAGGTTGGACTGGCATCCAAGACTGGCAACCCCCAGAAGCTCTTGCAAAAGCTAATGCTCACTCATCCTGTAGCCTCTGAAGAACTATGCCGCGGAAAAATCACAAGGCTTTCTTTCCATCCTCTAAGTCTTGGAGGGCCTCCTTCTCAGACCTATTCAAACGGATTCCTCGCTGTGGGAGACGCAGCATCTCATATCAAGCCTACAACAGGCGGTGGCGTCATCCTTGGAATGAACTGCGCAAAAATTGCTGCTGATGTTGCATACATGGCGTTGAAAAAAGGTGACACTTCTTCTGCTTTTCTTAACGCATATCAGAAAGAATGTGACAGCATGCTCGGTTTCGACATATCCGTGATGCAGCGGCTGAGAAAAATGCTTAACACACTGAACGATAGGCAAGTTGACAAAGCTATACGATTCTGTAAAATGATAAATCTTGATAAATCTCTCCAAAAGGTTGAAGAAATTGATTTTCAAGGAAAAGCCATTCTCAAGCTTCTGCGGGATCCTAGAATGCTGGCAGCGCTTTCCTACTTTGTTAGGCTTTACCTTTTTGCGAATATTTAAAATCCAAATTAGATAAGATGTAGGCGGTTAGAGAGCGATGCTAGAGTTTCGGTATAAGTTGGTTATAGTTTTCCGTGCCGATCTGAAGCTTAGCAAAGGAAAAACAGCAGTTCAAGCAGGACACGCCTCAGTCTCCGCTGCAGAGGAAGCACGTAGGCACAATAAGAAATGGTGGGAAGGCTGGCTTGAAGAAGGACAGCGCAAAATAGCCGTGAAAGTCAAGACAGAAAAGGAACTGCTGGAGCTGCAGGAACAAGCTGAGCGCCTTGGGCTACCATGCTCCCTTATAGTGGATAAGGGACTAACCGAAATCCCGCCAAACACAATAACCTGTTTAGGAATCGGTCCAGCTCCCTCAGAAAAGATCGATAAGTTAACCAGTAAACTTCCTCTTCTCTGAGAGCGTTAATCACTTGCAGACAAGCAGACTTGAAAAGCTCATGGGAATCGAAGTTTTTGCGACTAATAGCCAAGGCATCGGCGGAGCAATAAAGCGTGATGCTGAAGATTTCATAGTTGAGGAGATACTTGTAGACGGTTCAAAAGCAAACGCAAAAAATCCATCAGAGACCGAAAAAGAGTCGCCACTAGGAGCAAAATCCGCGCATACTAGCTACTTGCTTTGCGTCTTGGCAAAGCGGAACTGGGATACTTTCATTGCCATTAAAAATATTGCGTCGAGCCTTGGGGTAGCTCCATCAAAAATTCAGATAGCTGGCATAAAAGATGCAAAAGCTCTAACCGCACAATTCATCACCATAGAAGACATCTCGCCCGACGATGTTTCAAAAATATGTTTGAAAGATGTCAAGATTCATCCACTTGGCTATGTGCGGAACAAGCTTTCCTCATATTATCTCTTAAGCAACAATTTCACTATCACCATCAACGGCATAAGACACGCAAAAAGCATGGTTCAAAGGCAAATAGAAGAAACTGTAGCAGAATTTAAGGCAATTGGCGGCGTACCAAACTTTTTCGGGCATCAGCGCTTCGGCACCATCCGACCGATAACTCATCTGGTTGGTAAATATCTCGTTAAAGGAGAATTTCGAAAAGCCGTAATGCTTTTCCTCGCAAAGCCAAGCCGGAATGAGCATCCGGAGTCCAGAAAGGCGCGACAGAAATTAGGCTCAACGCAAAACTTCGAAAAGGCGCTAGAAGAGTTTCCAAAACAGCTTCACTATGAGCGGGTGATGCTCAGGCATCTAGCTCAAAAGCAAAACGATTTCATAGGGGCTTTCCAGAAACTGCCTGTAAAACTTCAACTTCTTTTTTTGCAGGCATACCAATCTTACCTTTTCAATAGATTCCTTAGCGCGCGAATTAAGAATGGCTTGCCTCTAAATGATGTTGAGATAGGCGATCACGTAGTGCGTATAGAGCGGAGTGGGCTGCCATCGCCGACCTTGCAAACGCAAGTAAGCTCAGAAACACTAAGCGACATCCGTAGACGAGTTCAGGAGGGCAAGATGAAGCTGGCTCTTCCGCTGATAGGTTTTAGGCAAAAAACCTCCAAGGGCTTTCAAGGCGAAATCGAACAGCAAATTCTAGATGACGAAGGAATCTGCCCGGAAAACTTTAGAATCAAAAAGATACCAGAGATCTCTTCGAAAGGAAGGCTTCGCCTCGCCACGGTTCCACTTGGCAACTTTTCTCTGAAAAAGATCTTAAACGATTCAGCTGATCCTAGAAAGAAAAGGGCTGAGATCAGTTTTGCGTTGCCACGTGGAGCGTACGCCACCATAGTTCTTAGAGAGATCATGAAGACCCGTAATCCGGTTAAGGCAGGGTTTTAAAAGTCGATTTCAGCGACGTGCTACAGCTAATAGATAGGGTATCCAAAGGCCGCAAGATTATTCCTATCAAGGACATTCATATACCGTGTTTCTGATAATACAGCAGCAGTTTACATCAGATGTCTTAGTGCTTCGGCTCCTTTCATTCCAATGTCGATTCCAAGCTTTCGAGCATTCGTGGTCACGGCTTTAATTTCAGCGTTGAGAACATCTTCAAATGTTTTTACTCCGCTAACCATAGCGGCAGCTGCCCCCAATTTCTCAGCCGCTTCCATGTTCAGAAAGCCACACATCACAAATCCTTTCTCAGCAATAATTACAAGTAAAGGCGGTGTTGCTGGTAAATCAATCTTCGTAGCCAAACAGTCTCTGTCGCCAATTTTTACAGATCCAACATAGATCATAAGATTTCACATGGCTATTTTATAGGTCTAGACTAGATAAAAATTACACCGAAAAATTCTTGGAGTTCACGAAAAACTTGAGGCAGCGTTATAGGAACTTATATTAATCAGAGTAAAAGCACACCTAAAAGAGCTGGAAGACCAGAATTGTTTGGAAAACTAAGAGGGAAATACGAGAAAGCCATAGCGCCTGCCGGACGACTATTGGGAAGGCTGGGCATAACTCCTAACGCGCTTTCGGCTCTTAGCATGATAGTCAGCGTAGGCGCTTTTTGGTTTTACCGCGTGGAAAACGCCATCCTCGGAGCTTTTTTCATTTTGCTTACTGGACTAGTTGACATGCTTGATGGCGCAGTTGCACGTGCTACTGGAAAAATGACGCGTTTCGGCGCCGTGTTTGATCATGTCTTAGACCGCTACGCAGAGTATCTCATTGTCATGGGAATTATTCTCGGAAATTACGTTGAATGGATATGGGGCGTCTTTGCCTTAATCGGCATGCTTATGGCAAGTTTCACTCGAGCAAAAGCCGAATCTGTAGGCAAACTCGAGCACTGCACGGTAGGAATCGCGGAAAGACAGGAGAAACTTGTCATACTCATCTTGGGCTCACTGATTACAACCTCCTATCCCACGGCACTGTCCTATGCCGTAATTTTGGTAGGAATCCTATCCCATATAACAGTGGCTCAAAGACTGGTATACACGTGGAAACAGACAAGGAGCAAATAAAAAATGGTCTATG
>JAGTQT010000052.1 GCA_018396615.1 Candidatus Bathyarchaeota archaeon | reverse complement strand
ATGTAGATATACCAAGCTCCAGTATGCCAAGATACAGGCACCATAATCTTCTATGTCAAAGCAGGAGACAAAGTAAAAGACCTCGACAAGGTTGAAGGCGCAATCATTAACGCTGTGCGCAAAGCTACGAAAGAGGTTCCACTAAGACCAAATGCCGTTGATCCCTTTACACAGAAGAACAGCGGAGACAACACAGGAAGATACATACCCTACGTCAACTGGGAGATCGCTTCCGGTAGCGATTTAGAGATGACCGTCATGACCAAAGGTGGCGGCTCAGAGAACGTATGTATTGGAGGGATGCTTGTTCCAGGCGAAGGCGTAAAGGGATTGAAAAAGTTTGTTGTGGACGCCGTGATCAAAGCTGGCGCTCAGCCGTGTCCGCCAACAATTCTTGGGATTGCAGTAGGCGGAGGCGCTGATATTGCAATGAAAACAGCGAAGAAAGCGTTGCTGAAGCCTCTGAACGAGCCTAATGAGGATCCGGAGCTTGCAAAGCTTGAGAAGGAAATCTTTGAGGCTGCAAACATGACTGGTATTGGTCCCATGGGGTTGGGTGGAAGAACAACCGTGCTTGGTGTACATGTTGACTATGCGTTTAGGCATCCAGCTTCATTTCCGGCGGCTGTGGCTTTCAACTGTTGGGCTGCAAGAAGGGCTTCGGCAAGGATTAACGCAGACGGTTCGGTTGAGTATTTGACACATAAACTGAAGTGGTGAGGTGAAAAAGCGATGGCAGTTTATAAGTTTAAGACACCGATCTCGGAGCAGGATATTCGCAAGCTGAAGGTCAACGACGTACTTTACGTGACTGGAACCATCGTTACGGCCAGAGATCAAGCTCACCGAAGAGCTCTGGAGTATTTCCAGCAAGGCAAACCTCTGCCTCTGAATCTGGAGGGATTGGCGGTTTTTCACTGTGGACCAGTTGTAAGCAAAGAAGGAGATAAATGGAGTGCCGTGGCTGCGGGACCTACAACCAGCACGAGGATGGATATTTTTGAAGATGAGTTCATCAAGAACTTTAAAGTGCGTGTTGTGATAGGCAAGGGCGGCATGGGTAAGAAGACGACTGACGCTATGGCAAAGTATGGTGCAGTTTATGGGGCTTTCACTGGTGGTGCAGCGATTCTTGCTGCCAAGGCAATTAAGAATGTTCGGGGCGTTGAGTGGCTGGACTTGGGCACTCCTGAGGCTTTATGGATCTTTGAGGTTGAGGAGTTTGGTCCGTTAGCGGTGGCTATTGACTCGCATGGAAACAACATCTTCCTTGACGTTGCAAAGAACGTTGAAGCCAATAAGCAGAGGATTTATCAGAAGCTTGGTATATCTACATAGTTTCCTGTTTTCTTTTTTCCTGTTTATTTTTGATTTGTTTTGGGGATTAGTAGCCGAAATTAAGTTTCAGTTTTCTTAAGATTTAATATGATGCCTATCTTACTATTCAAGCAGTGAAAAAACCATGCTGAAAAATTACAGAGACAAGATAGCTGTCTCAGGGATAACGGTGCTTATGATAGGCATAACCCTGCTGATTTTCACGTTCATAAGTGCATACGGCTTCTTAACTCAAAGTTTATCCATACTTGCCTCAGAAGACTTGGTTCGCACGTTTGGCGAAGCTTTAGCTCCGTTGATTGCCACATGCATTCGGATAATGTACTTGGGCATTATGGGGTGGGTTGGTTCACTTATAACAATAAGAGGGGTAACAATTATCGCTCACACGCCGCAGCCGACACCTCTTCCTGCGCCTGCAGCTCCGGCAAAAGAGGTTGCTACAGAAACTAAGCCTCAGCCTAAAGCTCAGCCGGAGAAACCTAAGGTTGAGAAACCGAAAGAAGAAAAGCCGCCTGAGGAAAAGCCTAAGGAGGTTGTCAAGCCTTCAGAGCCTCAATTCGTTGTTATACCTCCTGAAGAGCAGGCGGTTACGCCGAGCTCTCAGCCACCGCAGCAGAAGAATAGTGATGCTCAGAAGCCTTCGGGTTCCTAGGTTAGGGCAGGCGTTGGGGCTAGGTTTTTATGAATGTGTCTATTCGGATGATAGGGGTGGCTACTACAGTTTTTTGGGTATTTATTGTTATTTTTGCTGTTTCGGCGATGTATTCTATGAAGGATGTGAGGTTTGAGTTTGGGGAGCCGCAAGTGTCCTTGACTTCTGAGGGAGATGTGCTTCTTTTTATGCCGATTACTGTTGTTAACACAGGGTATTATAATATTAAGAATTTTAATGCAACTACCTTGGTTTTTGACGCGGAAAGCACGCTGATTGTTCGGGGATCTACTTTGGTGCCTATTATTGAAACTGGGATGGAAGTAGCGACAGGTCATAACGTTACGTTTAGCGTAGCGGATTTGCTTCAGAAAAGTGAGAGGTACCTTTTTGAGGATGTGGCACTTAGAGCTGAAGAACGTATTGGCTTGTGGGCAGCGGAAGTAATTCCTGTTGAGGCGAGGGCAAATGTGTCTCTGCTGTGGGGTGCACCACTATACAATTTCGCTTTGGGGGCTCCTCAGTATTCAGCTTATAATGTAACGCATATGAGAGTCGAGATTCCGATTGGTTTTGAGAATCATGCATTTTTTGATCTTGCCTGCAATATTAGTGTGCGCATGTTTGATGATTCCAGTAGTCTTCTGGGTGTAGGTGCGACGAGTGTTGAGGTTTTGCAGCATTCTGCTTATGATGGTTTGCTGGCGATGTATGTTGCGGTGCCGACCTTGGAGACTTCGACAAGCGGATACTTCGAGGTCAGTTTTGCCTCTTCGCTTTTTAGCTATGGTCCAATGGTGATTTATTATGGTTAAAGTTGGAAATAGCTCGAGAAGCTTTGCCAAGACGTTGGCGGTTAAAGCTGTAAAGGCTGCTGCTAAAGGGGTAGTTTTCTATTTGGTGTACCTTGTGGCTTGGATGTTTATTGCGCCTTTCTCTGAGGTTATTCCTGGTTTTCAGGAGGTAATTGAGTCTTTTGTGATGGTTTATCTTGTTCTAATTATTGTCGGCGAGTTTGCTTCGGGATCTATTTTCCAGTATTTCTTTAGTGCAGCTAGAATTTTGTTTGTGATTGGGTATATGATGTATACTTTGAATGGCGGAGTTTTTGGCATGACGGTTGAGAATGTTAGCTTGATGGTTGATCTTCGGCTGTTTATGTTGATTGCGATTGTGCTTAGTTTGCTGGGGCTTGCGAAGACGATGCTTCAGGCAATTAGCTACATGAGTGAAAAGGCTGAGCCAAGGCTGATTTAGTTTTTGAATGAACGGGCTTTGCTGTGTGTTTGTTTTTAATAAAGTGTCGACGATGTTTAATGTGGGGGCGTTCGTGGTTTTTTTGTTCAGCATTGAGGTTTGACCTGTTGAGTGGAAAAATTTAAACCCCCCTATATATAGGCTGAAGGCGTAGCTGGTGAAAGGTATTGCTTTTTTATTCTTTCCCTCTTCTAAAGTTTGTCTTTTTTATTGAACTTGCCTTAAAAGTTTGTGAAAAATTCTTCTAGTACAAAATTTGGTGATTTACTCTTGTTTCTAATGATTCTGTTGGTGACTCGCTCAAAGCTCAATAATTCTTGCATTTCGGTCTGCAGTATCCAAGATAGCGATGGTTACCTTTCCGCTTAGATAACCGCAAACCTCCCCTGGGTTAACAATCACGGTTTTGCCTTTATGGTAGATTTCAGCAGCATGAGTGTGTCCATGAACTATGACATCGAATGCTCCGCTTTCTATTAGAGCTTTGAGAAGTTCTTCTTCATCACCGTGAACCAATGCAATTTTTAGCTCTCCAAAAACTGCTTGGGCAAATTTTCCTCTTAGATCAAATCGTTCGTTTTCACTGAATCTTCTTTTCAAAAGTTCTCGGTCGCCGTCATTGTTGCCGAAAACGCCGATCAGCTTTGCCTTGAGTCCTTTGAGTCTTGGAATTACGAAAGGCGCCACGTAGTCCCCTGCGTGGAGTACAAGTTCTACGCCTTCTTCGTTCAGCTTTTTTACCGCTTTGTCTATGTTTGGCAGGTTATCATGTGTGTCAGCAATTATGCCTATCCGCAAGGCTCTTTCACCGTTCCTAAGCATATTTTTTCTTAGAAGATAAGACTTCCGTGTTAGTATCTGTATAGAAGTTTGTTCTAGAGAATATTTCGATAATTGACATACTTGCCTAAGCGAAACACCGTTTAAAACACTCAACGCTGCTTTTCAATTATAGAAGAAGCCTCTAAAAGAGGATTATAGAAAAATGAACTCAGCACAATCAAATCCTTCCACAAAAAGGAGAGATAAGCTCTACATCATAGCTGAAATCTTGGAAATCGCTAGGGAAGGTACGCTGAAAACGCAGATAATGTACAGAGCTAACCTCAGCTTTACGCAGCTAAACGAGTACTTGGACTTTATGCTGAGGATCAACTTGTTGGAGAAAGTTCTGAACAACGATAGAGAAACATTTAAAGCAACGGATAAGGGGCTTGATTTTCTGCAGCGTTATCGGGAAATAACAGAACTTATCAAATCAGAAAACAATGACTGCAAGAACGGCGTGAAAGTTCCGCCGCCCCACCTTCTGAAAAGAAACTGATCTCATAATCAATATGCCTAGTACTTATGAGAAGTACGCGTGTTTATTGATGCGCATTGAAAAAGCTCATTTGCTTTGTTTTTGTTCTTCTTTAAGATACTGTTCAACTCTCTTTTTCAGAGTAGGGAACTCTTCAAGCATCGCAACGATAACGTGCCAACGGACTTCCTCGGTTTGAGATGACGCCTTCATTTTAGTGCCCTAATATTATGTAGCAATACTCCATATAAGTCTTTATTTCCACAGCCGATACATCAAGCACTAAACACATGCAGAGACAATGATAAGGACAAAGCAACATAGTTCTCCCCCTACGCAAGCGGTCAACCCCTGTAACAGACCATTCCATTACTACTAGTTAGGAACCGAGGAAACATCCGAGACAACAGTGATTTCTTCTTCTGCTTGCGAAGCGCTATTCCCTAAGACTACGCAAACCATCACAGTTATCCTCAAAGCGAAACCTCTGAAAAACCTAAAACATTCAGCGTTGTCCTCAATCTGAGTCATCGCAAAATCCGCTATTCCGACCATAGGAAAACAAGCAAGAACATCCGGCACAGTATTATTATTGTAATCTCCGAAAACCAGAGACTCTGGAAAAACCTGAATAGGCTGGTCTATAAAGACTTGAGAGCTGTTGATAGAAAACATGTAAAACAGCGGAGACTCGATAACGCACTGGATCCTTTGAGTTCTTTCAACAATATTCAGTTTTTCGAGTTCAAATTTTACACCAAAACATGGATAAATCAGCGGATAATGGTCCATGTTGGATGCGTCAATAACGTATGGCACATCTCCTATTCCGTCACGCCCAGTTTCGTTCTGGAAGACACCGCAGTACACATCTTCCCCAGCATAGTCACTCCAGTAGTTTCCGCCTGCCGGGTAGCCATCATCGAACACGTTCACCGAATCAAAAGAGACTGCAGTTTGAGTGTTGTCTATGAAGCTGTTATGGTAAATTCGGTTGCCAAAGGACTTTGAAATGTTCAAGGCAACTCCTTGACCTGCAACACTTGATGTGTGGTTAAAAAACTGGTTTCCACAGATCACGTTATTATCAGAGTTCTGTAGGCATAGCCCGTTAGAACCTGACTCTGAGATTCCGTTGCAAGTTATGTTATTTTCGCTAGAATAAAGAAGATAAAAATCAAAGCGACTGCTTCTTATGCTGTTGGATTCCGCTTTACATTGGGATGAGGTCTGGAACCATATACCAGCGCCAGAGATCACTTTGCCGCTGACAATATTGTTCTTCAACGTGATGGATGACGAATTCTCCACGTGTATGCCAACATTATTCTCAAGCAACTCAGCGTATTGAACTGTAACCAAACTACAGCTACGAATCCAGATGCCTATCTGATTCTTAGAGAAATGTGAATTGAAAACTTCAATGTTCGTGCTGTATGCACACGTGATTCCACCATAGTTCTCAGTTAGCTCACAGTTTCCAAATGTGACATTGGTCGAATTGACCAGCACAACGCAGCCTCTCATGCTGGAAAACGTCACATTTCTCTTGTTCTTCAGATAATGGAAAGTTTCTTCCTCGATCATGTTCGACTCGTCAATGTCATGCATGAAGTTTGAAAGCTCGATTCCATCGATTCCAAAATTAAAGATATTTCCAACCATGTGAGTGTTTCTAAGCGTCACGTTGTTTGAGCAGTAGACAAAAATCCCAACGCGACTGTTTGCGACTTCTACGTCACTTATATTCACGTTGTTGCAGTAGTAAAGAAGAATACCGCTGAAAGGAGGATATCGGGTCGCGATCTTTTTGCTGTTTCTGAAGGAGAATCCTCTGATTTCAACATTGTTAGCGCACACTCTGAGAACGTCCAGCCACGTGTTTCCATCAACCACCGTCGAACTGCCTATGAGCTTGATGCCGTCCTTGTAAAGGTACAAGGTTTCCACAGAGAATTCTGTGTACACCACTATTGTGTCGCCTTCTGTGGCGTTGTCAATTGCCTGCTGTATGGTCTCCTTGTCCCATGGAACGCTGATGGTGCGAGGCTGCCGAACAAAAACTGTTTTGGACAGCGAGTTATTTGTAGTGCGATTTTCTCCATTTAAAGGAAGAACCTGCGCTGTAAGATTGTAATAGCCTTGCTGACATTGCGCCGTATTCCACAGAAACCGCACCCATTCAACTTCACCTTCTGACAGCATCGCGATAGTTTCTGTGTCAACCTGACTGCCGTTGACCAAGAATCTCATGTTCAAACCGTATTTTGTGAGCGTTCCTGCATTGATCACTGCAACGTCGATGCTTGCAGTAGTTCCTAGGGTAACTGGCGAATGAATTCTGACTTCGAAGACTGCCACATCGCTTTCCTGTTGAACCAGCTCAACTGCTTCTTTCGCGTCTATTCTCCCATAGCCGAAAAGAATGTCAAAATCTACGTCACCCAGATCTTTGCTTGTAAAACGAAGCTGCTGTCTTACCTGATTTGCATTCATCTGTGGAAATCGGCTCCAAACCAGAGCGGCAACCCCTGCGACGAAGGGAGTAGCCATCGAAGTGCCGCTAGCGAAATCATATGAAGCCTCTGGGAGCGTAGAGTAAATGTCCTCTCCAGGAGCTGCCAGCTCTATCCATTCGCCGAAATTAGTGAAAAATGTCGTGTAGTCTGAACTGCTAGTGGCTGCAACGGCTATGACTTCGTCGTAGGCAGCTGGATAGGTTCTTATATCTGTCCACTCGTTGCCGGCTGCCGCAACCACCAGAACTCCAGCTTGGTAGGCATAGTTTACTGCGTCGTGTATTGTGTGGCTGTCATAGTGCCCTCCCCAGCTGCAGCTTATTATGTCTGCACCGTTGTCTGCGGCGTAGATTATTGCTGCAGCCGCGTCGTCAATCTCAAGTGTTCCTGTGCCTTCAGTGTCCATGAATCCTGCTCTGACAGGCATTATTTTGCAGTTCCATGTAACTCCGCATATGCCTATGCTGTTATTGCCTACTGCGCCTGCGATTCCTGCGCAGTGTGTGCCATGCCCGTAGAAATCCATTGGGTCGTTATCTCTAACAGTGCCGTCTTCGCCTTGCCAGACATCTATGAAGGTGTCAACGAAATCCCAGCCGCGTACGTCATCTATGAAGCCGTTGCCATCGTTGTCTACTCCGTCTATCCATTCGTCTGTGTTGTTCCAAATGTTGTTTGCTAGGTCTGGATGGTGCCAATCAACTCCAGTGTCCACTATTGCGATGATTATGGAAGGGCTGCCGGTTGTCGTGTTCCATGGTAATCTGCTTTTATTCTGCCAAGTCCCCAGTTTCTACTCCACTCAGGATCATTTGGCACTGCGTAGGTCTTGAGCTTCATGTTGAGTTCCACGTAGCTTGCTACTCCTTCGCTGAGAAGCTGCTGTTTAACGGCGGAGAATGCTCTCTGCGGGATGTTTGCGACTATTGTCTGCGGTTTGCCTTCTTCAATAAACGAGTGTGCTATTCTGCCACCGGTTTCTGTGACTAATTCCTTGATTTTCTCCTGTTCTTGTTTGGAGCTTGTTTTAACCCCTATAATTGCCTCCACGAAATCTCCATTTTGGCAAACAGATTCCTCAAGGTCAAGTTCGGCAAAGCGGCTAAATCTAGCGTGGGATGAACGATCTGTTGCGTCTGGGATGTTGGAGATTTTTCTTGTAAAATTTGCAATTGAAGCGGTGTGGTCTTCCGTGCTGTTGGTTACTATGCCAGTTGTGACCTGAAGGGGTTGGATCAAAGATATCAGAAGAGATGCTATCGAGATAATGATGATGAGGCTGCGGGCTCTTATAGTCACTGCTCCTCCCCTAGCTAACATTGCACACTCATGTTAATATTAGTTATTGCACAATCAATGAGCTGAACAGTTTTTTTTACTCCAGATCCACAGCAATCTTCAAACGCCATCATTGAGACGTCTTTCGCCTTGGAAACGTCAACGGCTTGATTGTTTTATTATGTAATATTTCGTTCTAGGAATAGTCAATTTATCCCTTAACGGCTCATGTGAATCACGGAGAAGGTGAAGGCTAACCATACTACAGGTTGGAAGGTAAACTTGTAAATGAAATACCGTTACTCGCTGCGTCACCGAATTCGCTATGTCGCCTTTTGCATACCCCTCATTCTGGCCTTTCTTTCATGGGCATACTTCCCGGCATTTGCAAACTGGATAATAACCAACCTTTTCGGATATCACACTGTTTCTCAGCAGGCAAACGTGTTTTGGCTTGCGGCTGTCCAGTTTTTCTACGGCTGGTACACGTTTCTCGCAATCGGCGTAGCAGGCGTATTTACGTTGGCAGCTACTTTTGCTAGACTGGAGCAGTATGAAAACAAGATGCCTCAGTATCCGATGGTTTCTTTTGTGGTTCCAGCCTACAATGAAGAAGGCAATGTTGCCCGCTGTATCCAAAGCCTTTTTAGATGCACCGAAAAATACCTTGGTCAATGCGAGATTATTGTCGTAGATGACGGCAGCAGAGACTACACTTACGAGGTCGCTTGGTCAGCTATCGAGCTCAACAGGAGACGGAATCCAAGCGTAAGAGGCAAAGTTGTAAGGCACTCTGCAAACCTAGGCAAAGTGCAAGCCATAAAGACCGGCGTTGACAGGGCATTAGGCAGCTTAATCGCGGTGGTTGATGCAGACTCTTGGTGGAGACCAGACACGCTCAAAAGCCTCGTGGGTTACATGCTGTCAAATGGAAAAAAAGCAGTCACTGGTTATATTCATCCAACTGATGGAGCTTCGGAACTTGACTCTTACGTACTTTTGCAGCAGCTTGAATATAGTCAAGGTTTAAGCATCATCCGGCAGGCGCAGTCATTAAGCAACAACGTTTTAGTCGTGTCTGGAGCGCTTAGTTTGTATGATGCTAACGTTCTTCGCAACATTTTGGACGAAAGGAATGTACGGTCGGTTACCGAGGACTTGGAGATCGCTCTTGAAATGCACAGGAGAGGAGAAAAAATCGGATACACCCACAGTGCGGTAAGCATTAGTGTCGCCCCTGTTTCGTTTAGGTCTCTCTGGCGTCAGCGGTTAAGATGGTTTACCGGATGGCTCCACAACACGCTCAAGATTCATCGGGAAATGCTGATGAAAAAGTCTTGGTTATCACTATTTCTGTGGTACTGCTACATCTTCGAATATGGCGGCACGATAGTTGATTTAGCTGCTTTAGCCGCGTTCCCGCTTGTCTTTTGGTTCGCCCCCGATCATATACTTTTCATCTTTGGATTGTTCATCTACGGACTGTACAGCTTATTCATTGGTTTGATCAATCAGTCTATAGCGTTGAAGTACGCGTACAGTGAACACAACTACAAATCTCTGCTGTTTTATACTCCATTTTATCCCATTCTCAGATTAATCAATATCGCGGCAAGACTTGTAAGCTCTGTGAAATATATCTTTGGCGACAACGGCAGCTGGTACACCAAAAAGTAGAAGTTACTTTTGCGGCTCTGTATATTTTAGGTATCTCCATGTGATGAATGCGAAGAATGATAAGGCAAAGCTGATCATCATGAAAATGTCAAGTGTAAGCCAAGGGAGATATATGTCTACGTGCCAGTCTCCAAACCATGTTTTCGTGACATGAATTGCCACTACGCCGTATCCAACAACTAGTAACCCATATACTATAAGCGCCTCTGAGACAGCGAGCAAAAGTTTGCGGTTATTCAGACCCACAACCCTTAATGTTTTCCAGTATCGTAAACTATTTGCATATATATTTAGCCATTTATCAGCAGTAACAACTTGGCTCTCGGATGAACCATTAATCTTGCGGTTAAACGCTCAAACAAGCAGCCAACACCTTTTACTGATTGAAACATAACAACACATATTAAATCTAAAAGAAACGTTTATATCGGCTGAGACGCCTTCAGATTCATTTTGGCGAATGATAGCTAGCCCCGCAATTTCATC
>JAGTQT010000051.1 GCA_018396615.1 Candidatus Bathyarchaeota archaeon | reverse complement strand
GTGCAGGAACACCAATATCAAACAACACAACTTTAATCACAAACCAACACTACCAAAACTGAGGCAATAGCAATTCAACACATATATTCCCTTCGGAAACATAAATAAGCACTAAAACCATGAAGAAACAGAGAAAACCTCCCACAAACAAAAAGCAGCCCCCAAAGACAAAGTTGCCAAAAAGTGGCCGGGGTGATGTAGCTTGGCAGCATATAGGCCTGTGGAGCCTAGCGCCTGGGTTCAAATCCCAGCCCCGGCCCTCATAGTAGCGGTTTCCGCTTTTCTGTTTTTTGAGCGATCTTTGTCGGAACTGGTCAAGACGGGCGTTTTTTCTGGCGAAGGATTTGCGCTTTCTTGCAACGAAAAGAGTCCTTGTGAAATGTTCTATTGGAGATATTCTCCAAAAGTTTTATCTATTGGTTAACCCAATAGGATATTATGGGGAAGGGAAATTGCCGAAGAAAAAGCTTATTGAACTAGTGCCAATCGTGACGTTTTCTTGGATTATGGTCTCAACGTTATACATTCCACCAGTTGTAGCAGGGACGCCGTTTCTAGGGATTTACCCGCTTCATTCGTTTTTCGATGAATCCACAGTGTGGCTTGGTCATGCTTTCAACGAGGACATCGTGATAAATGACGTAGATGAGGCACTTGGGTTAACTGGGGCGTCTTTCACATTGACCTATAATGCGACGGTGATCGGCATAGTTGGTGGGAATGCGAATGTTACGATGGATCTGCTTTGGACCACGTTTGCGGTAACGGTCTCCGAAAACCTGGATCCGGCAACCCTTGACACAGTTAACATAAGCGTCAGCGACCCAGCGTCTAATCCTTCAGGCAACGTTCACGTTGCTACGATAAGGTTCACTGTGATGACTCAGGCAGGCAATCCGCCCACTCCTAGTTCTGACGTTGACTACAGTTTCCTTGAGTTCAGCAACGTGTTTCTTTACCATGACGCAAGTGAGGTACCAGCGGGTACTTCTCTGCTGGGATTCGTAATTGTGGAACCTGTGTTAGGCGGTCCAATCTTTGAAGTGAGTGTTGTCGAAGTTGCCTTTTCCAAAACCGTTATTGGCCAAGGCTACTGCCTCCTCATCAATACAACAGTGGCAAACTTTGGCGCTTTTGCGGCGACCGTTAACATCACAGTCTCAGCCAACGACACGGTTCTCGAAATAGCTATGGGCATCACATTGCCAGGGTGTCAAGACTACGAGGCATGCTTCATCATGATCTGGAATACGACTGATTTTGCGAGAGGCAACTACACGATAAACGCCGAGGTAAGCGAAATTCCAGGCGAAGTCTTTACATGGGACAATTTTCTCGTTGGTGGGTCTATCTGTATATCGATTCCGGGTGATGTAGACGCTGACAAAATCGTAGATCTTAAGGACGTTTACGCCGTCTGCAAAGCCTATGGTTCATTGATTGGTGATTCTCGTTACAATCCTGATCTGGATATTAACGACGATGGAAGAATAGACTTGAAAGATTACTGTGTGCCGACTACAAACTTCGGGAAAGGATGGTAGGTCGCCACTCTCTTTCTGTCAGCCTAAGCATTTGTTGCCTAGACAACTGAAGTTCAAAGAGCTCCTACAGTGCACTCTTCTGAACAAACATCGTTTCAGTATCAACTGCAGCCTTTGAGCAAATAGTCTACGATGTAGGAATGCATCTGAAAGTTGGGTATCGGGAGAATCATCCTGAAGAACTCTTCTTGAACGGAATAACTTGTCCAGTCGTCGCATGCGCAGGACAAAGCGCCTCTAGAGCATCGTATTGATCATGCTGCATACAGAAGGACTGCCCAATCAATAGTCGTGCAGATCTTGACTCAAATGGCACAGGCTTCGGAACCCTTCATTTGATGGCCTATGAGTCCTGCTGTAGACGAAACACAGATGAGTTTTCTCAAGTAACCACTGTGAGATTTCGTGCGATTAGATATCGGGGCTGTCTTCACAGAAAAAAGGAGAAGAGGTTGTCTTTGCACTTGTACTTAGAGCGTGAAGTCCCCTGGGTAGTTGTCGTATAGCTGGGGTTGTGAGTCCGGTTGCATTGCTACAACGCGTGGGTAGGCGTACGCGTGCGCCGCTTCGACCGAGCTTGCTCTGTTGTCCAGAAGCGCCTCGTCCACGAAGTAATAGCCCCAGAGCGTGTTGCCTAGCTGCAGATAGTCCCATCCATATTGATCTGCCTTGCATGCAGATGCGATTATTCTACCAGTTCCTTGCAAGTCATCATTGTCGTCAAAAATGCCTCCTGAGTGGCAGGAGCCAAACATCAAGGCAAACTTTGTGCTCTGGATGGCTGCGAACTTCGTTTTGAACCAGCCGTCTGGCAAGCCGTAGAAGTCGTAGGTCACGATCATCTTGTCGTTTCCGTCTAATTCGACATCGCTGTCCCAGCCTTCGGAGTCTGGTGCCCTGTAGCCGTGACCGCTGTAGAAGAACACGACTTCGTCTCCAGCTTTTTCGTCGGCGACGAGCCAGTCGATCGCGCTTACGATGGCTGAGACTTTTGCCTTGCTGTTTGTCAGTAACTTAACGTTAGCTTTCGGATACCCTTGTTGCCCTGTTAATTCGCTGTACATTTCTTTAGCGTCTTTGTCTGGATGCCACAGGTCAGAACCCGTCCCCTGATAATCCGCTATGCCAATCACAACGGCCCATTTGGCTCCAGCCAACGGCGTTATAGAGGCAGCTTCACTCCCAATGAAACTTTCAGCTTCTCATTTCCCTCAATCGTCCCAACGACCTTCTTAGAAAGAGGAAATAGACTGATATCGGTTGAAGCTAATGATGAAAACCTCGTACTAAAAACTAATAGGTCAAGAAAGGCTTTTACTACTGATTATATGGAGTCGTTGAGCAGATGCAGAGGAAAAGGCTGGTTTTCCCTTTTTCAGCAATTGTAGATTTAGAGAAGCTCAAACTTGCCATTCTTATCAACGCTATTAACCCGAAAATTGGCGGCCTACTTATTAGAGGCCCAAAAGGATCTGGAAAGAGCACGCTTGTCCGTTCATTAACTGATATTCTTCCAAAAATAGCGGTAGTAAAAGGCTGTCCGTTCAACTGCAGCCCAGTTGACCCTTCCAACATGTGTCCAAGTTGCAGTCAAAAATACCGCAAGGGCGAGAAGCTGCCTACCGAGGAAAGGGAAATGTTTGTCGTGGATTTACCTTTAGGCGCCACAGAAGACCGCGTTATCGGAAGCTTAGACGTTGAAAAAGCCATAAAACAGGGCATAGAGGCATTGGAACCAGGAGTTTTAGCAGAAGCCAACCAAAACGTCTTGTACGTGGATGAGGTAAATCTTTTGCCCGATCATATTGCGGATGATTTGCTTGACGCAGCTGCAACAGGATGGAACGTTGTTGAGAGAGAAGGAATTTCGGTTGGGCACCCCTCCAGATTCATATTCATCGGCACAATGAACCCAGAAGAAGGAGAGCTAAGACCACAGCTTTTGGATAGATTTCCTTTGTCAGTGAGTGTGGGAACTATAGCTTCGGTTAACGACCGAGTTCAAGTAGTTAAGCGGAACATGGAATTTGAAGCTGACCCTGAAAAGTTCTATGAAGAAAACCGCCCTATGCAGGAAGAACTTAGAAACAGAATCGTGCAGGCGCGAAGCATACTGAAGGAAGTAACTCTCAAGGACGGAATGATCGAGGCGATATGCAAAGCGTGTTTGCAACTTAAGGTTGACGGTCTGCGTCCCGACATCGTCATAACTAAAGCAGCGGCAACCTTAGCGGCATTTGAGAAGCGTACAGCAGTATCACTTGATGATGTTGTGGTAGCTGCAGAGCTTGCTCTCAGCCATCGAACAAGAGAAGGCGGTTTTCTGGAGCCTGCGTCGCCCACCGAAATCAGAGAAGTCTTTACAGCATCTCTGAAGCAAGTGTTCCAGTTTGAAAAAACAGGAGAGACAACGAAAGAAGAAATGGATAGGAGAAAGAATCTCAAGGGAAAGATGTTTTTCTGGGCTAGAACGGATGCCACGCCAAAGGAAGAAGAGGAAGCACAAAAAGATAGCTTCTTCAAAAGGCTACGGCGTGCACAGTTTAGACTACTCTACATGATTAACAGGCTTTTTGGCGGCTTACTTTTTGCCTTTGGCAAACGGCTAAAGAAAAGCCCGAAAGAGGCGCCGATTGTTGAAGGGTCGCCGGTTGGTAACACAAAGATTCAGGGAGAAACCTTTGAGGACAAGTATGGCGGTCAAAAAGGCAAAGGAATTCCGACAGTCAGCGACGCGGCAAGATCCACGGTCGTTTCACAAGGCTTCCCAATAATAAGCAGTTTCCGAGATAAGATGGTGTCGCCATCCAAGTTTTTTCTGAAAATGGGAAAAATCAAAGCGCGGAAGCCAGGAGTATATGCCGGAAGACGTGCACATGCAGTGACGACGTTGAATAAGGGTAAGCCTTACGCATGGAGAATCCCCCACGGAAAACCTTCCGACATCCATCTTCCCGCAACTATTCGCGAAGCAGCAAGAAAGCAAGGCACGCGTGAGAAACCTCTGGGAATAACGCTCGCAATAGCCTTGGAGGATTTACGCGAGAAACTCAAGGTGTATAAGGCATCTTTAACCATGGTGTTTGTTGTCGATCTAAGCGGATCAATGCTTTTCAACCTCAGCGCTGTCAAAGAAGCATTGCTAAAGCTTCATGCTGACGCGTACCGAAGCCGCGACCGTGTAGGCATAGTTGCCCTAAAAGGACTGGGCGCGGTTGTTGTTCAGCATCCAGTAACAAACTTGCGTGTTGTCGCTAACAAGCTTGTCAATTTGCGGGTAAGCGGCTTCACACCGTTGGCAGCCGGAATGCTTAAGGGCTGGGAAGTCCTGCGGGAAGCCAAGAGAAGGGACTCCTCAACTGTTCCAGTCATGATTATTATAACGGATGGCAGCGCCAACGTTCCTCTGAGAAAAAGCATCGAGACAGGGGAAGTCCGGCAGATTGATGAGGTTCGCGTTATCGTGCGTGACTATGAGCAGCTTGCAGTAAAAGATGTGAAATCTGTTGCACGTTTGATTAAACATGATGAAATAAACACCATCGTGGTTAACACGAATCCTCACAGATACAGCTATGAATCCTACGGTCTCTCTGTGACGGAGTCAATAGCCGCCGCGACGAATGGAACCCTTCACATGGTGGGCAGGCTGCCACAAGACGAGATCGCAGAAAACATGATCGAGAAAATAAAAGAGGATCAGAGAAGAATCGCCTTCGAGAAACTTCAAGACTAAGCTTAGCCATCAACCGGCGGCTTGAAAAACCTCTTAGTATCATCACTTTTGCGCATCCACTTTTCAAATTCCCTTTGAGGCTTGTTTTCAACGTAAAGTTTCTTCCTTAAAGCCTCAAACAACAAGTTCTCCTTTCCAATGAATTCTGCAGCCGTCAAAACATTATGATCAATCCTCTTTGCAGCGTTAAATATGCCGCGTGATTTTTCACGCCAGCCTTCATCCCTTAGCAGATGATGATCAACAATAACAGAGGGCACCTTCTGAACAAGCTTCTCGAGGTTTTCAAACGCTAATTGTATTTGGCTTGCACTTATCTTGAAGTCCGCAAGATATGTTGGTGGACCGCCGATCATAAGTAAATCTGGAGACTCTGCTAATATTCGCTTAGTTGCCTCTAGAGACATGGGTCCTTGAACATCTGGCGCATAAACAAATCTTTCAGCATGAAATTCTACTGTGGCTATTAGAACCCATCCTAGCTCTGACTTCTCTAAGCCGTGAAAGACAGGCTCGGAAAAACGCAGTTTCGTAGAGTCTCCAAACGCGAAGGTTTTTCCGTCGGCGATTTCGAGTTTTTTTGCGTATTTTCCGCTTGTTTTCTGGAAAAGCCAGGCTCTTCTTCGTTGGCTGAAGTTGATTTTTTCGCTTGAATTCTTTGCCAGAATCGTTTTTCCCTTGTAGATTTGTTGCGCAGTTTCGTTTCGCGCGGTCCAGTTGCATAACCAGTCTTCAAATGAAGGTGTGTGATGGTCAAAGTGATAATGGCTGATGGTTACTACTTCCGCTTTCTTGGCGTATTCAGCTATTCTTTTTCGAGACTCATCTATAGCCTTGAACTCCCGTGGGTGCGGAGGAAGTTTGAAACGGTTCGGGCACAGCGAAACGCCGGCGTCCAATAGAATCCCTATGTCAGGAGTCTCTACATACGTGCACATTGAACGTGTGCCAAGGCTTTCTCCTGCTAAAGGAGTTACCTGAATGTGCTTAAGCATGCTTTTACAATAAGCCACGTGACTACTATAGATTTTTATCTTTGCCGAGGTTTAATTCTCTTGGTGGGCGATGACGACTCTAGCCCCAATGACCTTGATGATTTGGATCTTGAGTGCGATGAGCCCACCACAACAAAAGAAGTAGTAAACTGAGTTTTGTTGATGCTTTTGTATACGCGCTTATCAAATGATAAGCAAGGCTATTTCAGCAATGATTTGAATTTTGAATAAAGCTCTTCGCCGCATGGTCTAAGCGCTTCAGGGAGGTTTGGGTCATTATCAAGAACGCTTTCTTTGTGCTGTCTTAGCCGAAGCTTTGCCCACTCGTAGTTACGTCTAAGCATAGCATATTTTAATTCCAGTTCCATGGCGGTGAAATGAGCCTTGTATATTATGATTTTGGGTGAGTTGAGTATCACTTGCTTGTTGATGATCATTCCTATTTTTTTCAGTTCACTTATCTCTGCTAGTTCGTGCACCATAAGAAACTTGTTGCTGAGAACATCCTGCAAGGTTGTGGAATCGTCTGAAAAGATTTCTCCAGTCATGTAGTCATAAAATCTCTAGAGGATACAGGTTCAGCAGAGTAGCCTATCTGTCTAAGCGCGTCTTCGCTTTTTTCATTCTTACTTCTAGCTTGGCTATCACCGGTTGCGCTTCCTTTCTCCTTTTCTTCAGGAGGTTTTTCCCAAAGTTCCAGCTTCTTCTTTTTGAGTTCTCTACGTTTACGATGAAGAAACCGGTAAACCACGTTGTGCATGCTTCCTCTGATCAGCATTTGCACGGCTTCTCTTGCAACCTGCAAGTTTTCAAAAGGTCCGATTATGCCTACAGTGCGTCCATATACGGCTATGTCGCATTCCGTAAGTTCTTCAAGAATTTGTCTGGTTTTGCCGTTCATGCCTATTATCCGTCCTTTCACGCGTTTCAGATCGGATTCAGATTTGCCAAAGACTGCTTGCAGATCTATGATTTCCAGCATGCTTTCCTCGTCTAGAAGCAGTCTGAAGGCTCGTTCAGGGGAGAACCCTCTTCCAATTGCGGTTATCACGTCTTTAGCCTTAAAAAGAACTGAGGGATCCTTGCACTGGTCGCTTAGAGCGATGGTGACGCCGCCTGTTTGGCTTTCCACCTCAAGGTTGACCCCAAGCTTTTCTTCTATGGTCTTCTTTGTTCTTCCTTCTGGCCCGATTAGGGCGCCTACACGTTCAGTTGGAATTTTAAGGTATGTTTCAGGTGTTGCCATGTTCTGTAATTCTCCTATAGGATTCGTCTACTGAGTGAACGTTGACGCCGAGGCGGCTGAAAAACTTGTTCAGATTCTCTAGGTCTCTTCTTAGCAGGTAGGCTGCCATCGGATGTGATGTGGGAACGGCTTGTGAAAGGTCAAACAGCACTGGACACCCTCGATAGATCATGACGTTGTATTCGCTGAGATCGCCGTGAACGAGTTCTGCCTTGCGGTAGAGTCTTTCCAGATTCATCATAAGGATGTTGTAGGTTTTCTCTGGATTCTTTGGAGGCAGCTCTTTCATGGAGGGTGCGTTGGCGCCGTCCTTTCCTATAAATTCCATCACTACAACATTGTTTCGGACGGCTATGGGCCTAGGAACGCGTACGCGGGCGGCGGTAGCTTGCTGCAGGTTTCTAAATTCTTTCTGTGCCCAAGCGAAGATAAGGGACCGTGTGTCTCTTCTGACGTTTTTGAATCTATCGTCACCTTCAATGTATTTAAGGATGCCTTTGCGAAACTCGGCTGAGACTGTTAAGTAAATCTTGACTGCGAGCTCTTTTCCTTCCGCGTTTTTTGCCCAGTAGACGCGGGATTCTTTGCCTGCGCTGACTACTCCGTGGATTTCGTCGATTACGCCTTTGTTCATAAAATCATAGATAATCATGAGGGTTGAGCGGTCGAAAACTTCTTCAAGTGCTTCGTATTCCTCGCTTCGCTTTTCTTTCATTAGTTGCTCGGTTTCGTATGTTCGCTCTTTTTTTAGAAGCCTTTTTTCTACATGTTTCCTAAAGGACACTGACTATTCTCCGTTTCAAAAAGCTTTGCGAGGTCAAATTGATAAATACCCTTTTCGCCTCAGTTCCTCTGCCTGAGCCTTTGTGTAGCGCCATGTTAAGTCGCCTCTCTTGTCTGACTGAAAATCCCATGGTGAAACGAGAACTACGTCGCCGACTCTGATCCATACGCGTCTTTTCATTTTTCCCCGAATACGGCACAGTCGCTCGTTGCCGTCTTGGCATTTGACGAGAACACGGTCGAATCCGAGAAGTTTCGTGGCGACGCCTAGTACTTCGCCTTGCGAGGGAAGAACCAATTCGCTTAGTTCGCCTTCACTTAGGACTTTCTTTTTCCCCAATTCAGCACCTCAGCATATTCCTCTGAAAGAAGTGTGCATCTTGCTTAAAATGGTTGCCTATGCCACGCGGTTAAAAAATGGTTTTTGTTGATGCTTTTGTATACAAAAATGATGCGGCACCAATAAGCGATAAAAGCTGCAGCCGCGGTCTTTCATAAAAGAGTGATTTTGTGCCTCTAGAGTTTCACTATCTGCGCGTGCGGCACCCCTTCTATGCTTAGAACAGCGTCTGGATGCACGTATCCTTTCTCTATTGCTTTCTGAACCACATTTTTGCCAATCATGTTCACGATTGTCGAGTTCTCAATCATCATAAGTGCCTCGTCAATGTCCATTTTTCTGCCCTTGTAAAACTCTTCACGTACTTGGAAGACTATTTTTCCTTCACATAGGGTTCGGCCGATCACGTCAACGTCACATAAAGCTAATACTACATTTTTTTCAGTTTTTTTGATGTTCATGTACACTTCCAATTGGTTTCAGCACTCTTACAGTTGCTTAATTGATGAGCGTGCCCCGCACGCATCGCATTTCAGGAAGGAGAGACGCTTCTCTCTTATGATTTTGGTGTCTGGACGGTGGCAGATAGGGCAGTTTACGAAGCTCTCTACGTAGCGCTGCAAAAGTCGCTCTAATGTTTCACTGTTAAATTTACCTTGAAAAATTACTCTTTCTCCCTGAGTAGTTGCAGCAGTAGCCATCTCGCCTGTCAAGAACTTGATGATGTGCTGGGGATCGCGGTTGAGAATGTCGGCTACCTCTTTGAAATTAAATACTATGGTTCGCATGCCAATCACGGTGAGGCGTAGTCGGGGAAGCTCCAAGCGCTCCTGCTTGGCTGTTATTTCAGGTATCTGCGAACGCGCTCTGTTTAGGAGGCTTTCGTAATCGTAGCTCATTCACTGTGTCTCCATGGAAAAGATGGCGATAATCATATTAAAGTCTTGTTCACGGTGAAACTCAAAAAGAGGCGTACCGCACGGTTCTAAACTTTATTACTGTGAACATTCAAAGAAAGAATGGTAGGTGTGTTCTGCTTGGGGTACATATACCTTTACACCGGCACAGGCGCGGGAAAAACCGCGAACGCCTTGGGTTTGGCACTGCGCTCGGTAGGTCACAAACGCAAAGTCGTGATTATCCAGTTTCTTAAATGGTGGAAAAACACTGGAGAATACCAGATTCGCAGCATGCTTAAACCCTATTATGAGATCTACCAGTTTGGACGCAAAGGCTGGATAGGGCTGGGAACTTTAGATGAGGAAGACAAGAAACTAGCCGAAAAAGGATTAAAGTTTGCCGAGAAAGCTATAAAGGAGAAAAGACCTGATTTGCTGGTGTTGGACGAAGTTAATTTAACATTGTACTGTGGACTTTTACAGGTCAACGAAGTTATAGACTTTTTGGATAGACTTCCAAAGAATGTTGATGTTGTGTTGACGGGTAGATATGCGCCACAAGAGCTTGTTGAAAGAGCAGATTTTGTTGTTGAACTCGTAGAGGTCAAAGCTCCAAAGGAAACTGTCACCACAAAAGGAATACAGTATTGATTGATCGAGCTGTGTTCACGCAGCGATTTCTAACCCCTCGGTTGAAGTGCTACCTTATCCTACGACAGGACAGGAACAAACACAACTAGAGTCAGAATTAAAGCAAATGAAGCTGGAAAGGAAAAAGAGGCTACAAGTACAAAGAGTGGCAGATAAATAAGTGATATAGTTACTATTAGAGTAGTAGATTTCTTACGTCACGTATGGGCTAGTTCACTTATATCAACCTAAATACACCATAATAAGACAACACTTTGGCTACGACAACTACAACCGTAATATAACACGGGTATATGCATAGCACATGTTTGAAAAAGCTTAAAGAAGCCGTCAACTGAAATCTTATCTCTCAAGGCATACTTCAAGCTCTTTTCGAGTATCAAAGCATGATCTGCGAGCTAACAGGAATGGATGCTGCCAACTGCTCAGTTTACGATTGGGCTTCTGCGTTAGG
>JAGTQT010000050.1:3532-10827 GCA_018396615.1 Candidatus Bathyarchaeota archaeon | reverse complement strand
GATTGCGGAGCAGCGGGGCGCCTTTCCGAACTTTGACCGAAGCATCTGGAAAGGAGATTGCGGAGCAGCGGGGCGCCTTTCCGAACTTTGACCGAAGCATCTGGAAAGAAAAGTATAGTGTGCTCAGAAACGCGACGGTGACGACGATTGCGCCTACGGGAAGCATAAGCATCATAGCTGGCTGCTCCTCTGGAATCGAACCTATCTTCGCGATTTCCTTCATAAGAAACGTTCTAAGCGGAGCAAGGCTTTTTGAAACCAACCCGCTATTTGAGGCAACAGCCAAAGAACGAGGCTTCTACAGTGCTAGGCTACTTGAAGAAGTTGCGAGAACAGGCTCAGTCCAGAACATTAGCGGAGTTCCAGAAGACGTTAAAAGATTATTCGTTACTGCCTTGGACATCAAGCCCGAATGGCATGTCAAAATGCAGGCTGCATTCCAGAAATACACTGACAACGCGGTTTCGAAAACCGTGAATATGCCGAATGAGGCAACGGTTGAAGACGTGAAAAAGGTTTACGAGCTAGCGTTGAAATTGAAATGCAAAGGTGTAACCGTATTCAGATACGGAAGCAAGCCGGAACAAGTTCTCTATATCGGAGAAGTGAAAACTGAAACAGGAAAATTCGTATCAGCGCAATCAGAGTACGCAGGCGGATGCCCAACACAAACATGCCCTTTTCCAGGCTGACTACACACATGCAGTCAACAGGCATCGCAGCGCTATGTAATATAGACGCGCGAAAAGTTTGGCAAGGTTAATATTTTAGAAAAATGAGTGAGCACGTAATCGGAGTAGGTGAGCAAGGCGATGAGTTTGATTCCGGAAGAGCATAAAGAGCATGTGCGGAATCAGCTTGCAGAAAACCTCGTTAACCCTGTTAGGCTTGTCATGTTCACTCAGCAGATGGAGTGCCAGTTCTGCGCCGCCACAAGACAGCTGGTAATCGAGCTGGCGTCTTTAAACGATAAGATAAAAGCTGAAATCCATGATTTCGTCGCAGACTCGCAGCTGGCAAAAGAGTACGGCATCGATAAGGTGCCTGCCCTTGTGGTGTTGGGTGAAAAAGACTATGGGATAAGATATTATGGAATTCCTTTTGGCTACGAGTTTCAAACTCTGATGCAAAGCTTAGCAGCAGTGTAAAGGGGAAAAACTGATCTTGCGGAAGAAACAAAAGCAAGGCTAAAGGAGATCAGTGTTCCGGTTTTGATTAAGGTTTTTGTTACCTTAACTTGTCCTCACTGTCCGACAGCGGCGATTACTGCTTTCAAGTTTGCGGTTGAAAGCGACTTGATAAAGGCTGAGGTGATCGACTCCGGAGAGTTTCCGCAGCTTGCCTTGAAGTATGGAGTAATGGGTGTCCCAAAGATTGTTATTAACGAGAAAGTGGAGTTCGTCGGAGCGGTTCCAGAGAACCTGTTCCTGCAGCAGCTTCTTTTAGCGCTTCAATAGACTCCTTGGAAATAGCAGAGTTACGAAATCAAACAGCCATCCAGAATCCTCTCTTTTTTCAAACTTTGTAGGGGGCATCTACACGGCTTTTGGACAAACGTCGCGGGGATTAGTAAAACTGGTAGAGCGTGTAGGTTTAGGTTTTCAAGTATTTTTCAGGGTTCGCCTCAAAAGCTTTCTTGCAGCCTGCCGCACAAAAGTAGTATGTCTTGCCTTTATACACTAATTTGTACTTTGCAGTTTTTTCATCAACGTCCATCTTGCAAACGGGATCCTTCGCCATGACTTCACCTCCTCTCTAGTTATTTGCGTAGGAAGGCTTGATGTTAGCTCTTCTCAGCAGGTTAGCATTTGTAACAACCGATACTGAGCTTGTCGCCATACACAGTTCAGCTATAACTGGGTGAAGCACGCCGAAAATCGCTAGAGGGATGGCGACCGTGTTATAGAACAATGCCCAGAACAAGTTTTGTCTTATCTTTCGAAACGTAGCTTTGGAAAGCTTCACCGCTGTAACTAGGCTTGATAAGTCGCCTCTCACGAGAACTATATCTCCTGCCTCGATGGCAATGTCCGTGCCTGTTCCGATAGCTATTCCCACGTTCGACTGTGCCAACGCAGGGGCATCATTTATGCCGTCGCCAACCATTGCTACTAATCCATACTTCTGTTGAGCCTGCCGTATTGCCTTAACTTTTTCGCTCGGCATCACTTCAGCATAAACATCGCTTATGCCTAGCTGATTGGCTATAGCTTCAGCGGTTCTTCGGTTGTCGCCCGTCAGCATCACCGTTTTCAGATTCATACTTTCAAGTTCACGCAATGCTTTTACAGCATCCTCTTTCAAGGTGTCCGCAACAGCGATCAACCCTAGAACATTTCCATCCACAGTAACCACCATCACAGTTTTTGCCTGCTCTTCAAGTTTCTTGATTTCGCTGTTAACTTGTGAATCTGTTTTTTTATCGTTGATGAGGGATAGCTTACCTACCGCAACCTTCTGGCCGCCTACGGTTCCTTTTACGCCTTGTCCTTTTACAGCCTCAAACTTTTCCAAGTTTCCAAGGCGTATTCCCTTTTCAACCGCTTTCTTCGCAATCGCCTGTCCAATTGGGTGCTCTGAACCGTGTTCCACGCTTGCTGCAAAATACAGAACTCTATCCTTATCATTCTGGTCTGCGAACGAGATGATGTCTGTTACCTCTGGCTTCCCTTTTGTCAGTGTTCCAGTCTTGTCGAATATTATTGCTTTCACGTCTTTCATGGTTTGTATGGCTTCGCCTTTTCGAATCAAAATTCCTCTTTCAGCCCCTATTCCCGTGCCAACCATCAGTGCCGTAGGCGTGGCTAATCCTAAAGCACATGGGCAAGCGATAACAAGAGTCGAAACAGTTGCCGATATCGCAAGCATGGGAACCGGCTGGCTTAGATCTACCCAAGGAAGCACAGGCTCAGCCAGCTTCGACAAAACCATCATCGCGTCTGGAACCACGAACCATAAAAGAAAAGTCAATACCGCGATTAATAGCACCGCTGGAACGAAGTAGCCTGTAACCTTATCAGCGAACTCTTGGATTGGCACTTTCGTGCCTTGGCATTCCTCAACCAGCTTTATCACTTGCGAGAGAAACGTATCCTTTCCAATTCTGGTAGCTCTTACCTTTATCAGTCCTTCCTGATTTATCGTGCTTCCGATAACCTCGTCGTCTGGCTTCTTTTGCACAGGCATCGACTCACCAGTCGCCATCGACTCGTCAACGGCGCTTTCCCCTTCAATAACAATACCGTCCGTTGGGATTTTTTCTCCAGGACGAATAATCATTACGTCTCCGACTTTGACTTCCTGAATAGGAACCTCTTTTTCTTCATCATCAACGATAATTCTTGCGGACTTGGCTTCAAATTTTAGTAGCCGTGTTATGGCTTGCGAGGCTCTTCCTCTGGCTTTGGCTTCGATGAATCTTCCTGTGAGGTGAAAGGACATTATCATAGCTGCCACGCCAGCATAATTCAGAAGCGGAGAAATCATCGATGCTGGTCCGGTTAGAAAGGCAATCAAGGTTCCTATCATAATTAGGACATCCATGTTTGCGTTTCTGTGCATAAGGGATTTTGTAGCTGATCGGTAAGTCTGGAACCCTGCTGCAAAAATCGGGGGAACCGCAAGCAGCACCATGCCCAAATTAAAGGTCATCATGTCTGGCAACGCAACGCCAAAGAACATTTCAGGAATCATCCACACCATTATCGGAACCGTGAACGCCCAAGCAATGATCATTCGCCGACGAGCTGCGCCCATCTCCTTTACCGATCTGTCAACCTCTTCTTCGGACAGAACGTGGTAGCCCAAGTCTTCGATAATTTTCCTCAAATCAACTATCGACACAGTAGCAGGATTATAGGTCACCGTTGCCTTTTCGGCTGCAAAATTAACATTCGCAGTTTTCACTCCTTCCAAACTTCTAAGTCCTTTCTCAATGTTAACTGCGCATGAAGCACAACTCATACCACTAATTCTTATATCAATCTGGCGGGCTTTTTCTTCCTCTTTGCCAACTGGACTTGCTGGTTCATAGCCCGCTTCTTTGATAACGTCCATTATTCTCTCCAAAGTAACCTTTGCTGGATCATATTCTACGAACGCCTTTTCTGTGGCAAGGTTCACGTTTGCTGTTGCAACTCCTTTTTCCTTGCGCAAAGCTTTTTCAATGGTTTGAGCGCAAGCAGCGCAGTGCATCCCGCTTATTTTGATTGTAGTCTTTGTTTTTGCCAAATATCGCTACTCCTAGACGGTATTCGGTGTGCGGAATATATAAATATATCTTTTAGAGATATATCTTTTAAGGATATAGCTAGGTGTGTCAACGTGTCGAAGCAGACAAGCGCGTTCCTACAGGATTTCTCCCGATTCTACATACTGCTGATCCTCTACGAAGGTCCATGCCACGGCTACGGCATAATAAGCAAGTTTAGGAAAAGAATCGGGAAAGATATAAGCCCAAGCCTAGTTTACCCTTTTCTTAAACAACTTGAAAACGAAAACCTAGTTAAACACGAATGCAAACCCTTAGGCGCAAAAGAACGAAAGGTATTTGAACTCACTAAGGAGGGCAAAGAGCTATGCGCAAACCTTTTCAAGCGTTTTTCAAACCTTGTCTCAAGCGTCATCGCACCAACTCTTTCGATATGCGCCAACTGCGGTTGCAAGGTTTTTGAAGGAGGGCACAGAGAGAAAATCAAAGGAAGAGAAATGGCTTTTTGCTGTGTGCACTGTGCTCACTCATATAAGAAGAATCACAAGGCAAGATAACACCGCTGTTTCATATGCTTAGCAAAATGTGCTATGCAAGCGGTGAATGTGAAAGAGCTAGATCATGAATTTACCATTCTTATAAAACAGTTTGCCGTCAGCGTAAATTTCGCCGTTCTTCATGTTCTTCAGAATGTCCCAGTGTATGGCAGACTTGTTTTTGCTTCCGGAATCTGGGTAGCCGTTGCCTAAGGCAAGGTGGATGGTTCCGCCCATCTTCTCGTCAAATAGCATGTCCTTTGTGAACCTCGTTATTCCATAGTTAGTGCCTATTGCCGCTTCGCCGATGTGATCTGCGCCTTCGATTTTAAGTAGCTCCCGAAGCAGGTCTTCGCCTTTTACCGCCGAAGCTTTGACAACTTTCCCCCGTTTGAACGTCAGTGAGATGTCTTCCACTTCCTTTCCCATGTAGATTCCTGGAAAGGTGAATCTTATTTTGCCGTTGACCGAGTTCTCTACTGGTCCGGTGAAGACTTCTCCGTCTGGCATGTTTTTGTCTCCGCTGCAGTTTATCCATTTTCTTCCTTTGACGCTGAAAGTCAGATCGGTGTCATCGCCGACTACTCGGATCTTTTCAGCTTTGTCTAGAAAGCTGCAGATTTTCTGCTGTTCTTTTCGGATTTTCTTCCACTCGGCAATAGGGTCTCTTCTGTCCACTAGGCAGCTTTTGTAGACGAAGTCTTCGTACTCTGCCAGCGACATAGAGGCTTCTTGTGCTTGAGCCTCGATTGGAAATGGCTGAAGTGTCCATCTAAGTTTGCCTTCGCTAACTCGTTTGTAAAAGATCTCTGTGAGTTCGCGGCGTGAGGCTCTGAAGATTTTTAGGCGTGAGGGATCTATGCTTGTTAATCTTTTAGGGTTTGGGTCGCTTGCGATGCTAATGTTTACTTCTGCATTTTCAGCTAGAAATCTTTCAAAGGGAGAGACAAACTTTAGCTGATGGTCTTCTGCATGTTTGAAAAAGATGTAGTCAAGCTCCAAGCTTGGAAAAACCGACGGATACGCGCCTGTTAGTAGGCACTCTTCGTAGATCGCGCTGATCAAAGGTTTTGCCACGGCGCTTCCACGGATTACCACTTTCTCTTTAGGCTTGACGTTCACGCTATAATGAACGCAGAGTTTTGCAAGCTTTTCTATACGCTCGTCTTTCATGTTCTCATCGACAGAACTGCTTATACGATTTTAACAGTTGTTGAGTGGTGCTACCTTTTATGATTTGTGTAAAATTACAGACTTTTGATTGTTCGTAAAGCAAAATGGGGGTAAATCTTCAACAACATTAAGAAGCGTTCAGCATTCTGACGATGACTTTTTTCATCTGTTCGCCATGTTTGGCTCCGTAGTAGATTTCTGCAATTCTGCCAGCTAGAGGAATGGCAGCCTGTTTAACGATTTTGAACAGTATAGGGTTGCGGATTCTCTGTTCCAAAAAAGTGTCTTTCCAAATCCTTACGTTGTATTCCCAGCAGCGCCCAAGGAATTCCCATCTCGCCTTTGTAAGAGAGTCAAGCTCTGCCCCTTGTTTGTTCATCAATAAACAGTTTTCCAGCGGGACAAAGAAGAGTGGAACGTAAAAAGCAGCATGATCCTTAAGTTCGTCCATAAGTTCAAGAGTTTCCAGCACATCTTCCTCTCTCTCGTCAGGAAGCCCGATTATAAGCGTCGCAAGCGGAACCCACTGATTATCATTCAAGGTGCTGAAAGCGTCTACAACAATTTCTTTCCACTGCTCAGGCTTAAAGGGAAGCATCTTGCCTGCCATGTACTTCTTCATAAGCCTCACACTTCCTGTTTCTATGCCTGTCTCAGCAGTGACTATAGGCTTCTTGTTTAGGCTGTACCATGGGTGCTCAATGAGGATCTCTGCGGCTTCCTTAACCATAGTTGGATCACAGACTACAGGAGCTAAAGACATGTGCGAGGGCTGGATTGCTTCAACTCCTTCGCAGGACGCTACGCTTTTGACGAGATTCACAACTGCTTCTCTGTTTGGCGTAAAGTTCTTCTCTTTTGATCCATAGAGAAACAGGTCTTCCGTTATCAGCGTGATATGCGTTGAGCCTTCTTTAGCGGTTATTTCGACTTCCTTCATGATTTTTTCTAGGGGTATGTCGCGTTTTTTCTGCATGGTCGGTGTGCAAAACTGGCAGTTGCGACCGCATCCACGGGAAATCTCCACTGCCCCATGGATTGCCGCGTGCCTAATAAGTGGCGTGTTTTCGCTTTCTGGCATTGACTTCACTCGGACTACACGCGGAAGAGGCTCACCATTAACTGCCTTCCTGAATATCTCGACTACTGCTTCTTCCCCTTCGCCGATAACAACACAGTCAACACCATAGCTTTCAGCCACCTTCTTGCGCTCAAGTTGCCAAGCTCCAAAACCTCCAACGATAACCTTAGGCCGGTATTTTCGAATACTTGGATGTTTGACAAGTTCTCGGAACTCGATGGCGTTCATAGGTTCTCCGCCGCCGACGATGGAGGAGTATGTCTTGCTCACGTAGCCCATTCCCGTAGGGTCCATA
>JAGTQT010000050.1:0-3526 GCA_018396615.1 Candidatus Bathyarchaeota archaeon | reverse complement strand
ATGCCTACCACTTTCGTGTCAGGTCCTACGAAGAAATCGAGATCGGCGGGGTGGGCAACCACGACATCTGATTCGTTGAATCCGTTTTCCAGAAGAAGCGCTTCAACTTTTCTCAAGCCGTATGGTGCATAAACGGCTCTTCGACCGTTATCGCGTTGGACAGGAGGATAAAGCGTCTTTCTCAGAAGCCAAAGCGGGGTAGGTCCCTTTGCGAAACCAGCTACGAAGGCGATAAAAGGGCTGTTGTAGTAGTCGCTCATCTCGGTTGCTGAGGCGGTCAGAACCACTTTCACGCCGGAATTTTTACCCATATGCCCTTCCCTTGGCAATATTCAGAAAATTCTTCTCAGTCTTATTAAAGACTATTGGCGAGAAAACCTCTAGTACTAGAAAGGTTTAAGACACTTTCCATTAGAGGTGACAGTAATTGAAGCTTCTGCTGGACGAGATGTACGCGGGCTTGAAGGAGTACTTTGAGACGCTGGGGTGGGATGCCCTGTCGGTTCAGGAAGTAGGCTTGATGGGTGCTAAGGACAAGGATGTTGTGGAATATGCGTTGAAGAATCATTTGTTGCTTGTGACTCAAGATCAAAAATCGGCAGATCTCGCTGAGCTGACAGGCGTAAAATTTGTGTTGATCTCTAATGCGTTGATCGCCAAGATTGCAGATAGTAAAATAAGGGAGAAGTACCCAGAAGTACGGAAAAGGAGATAGTATCGCATGTCAAACGTTGAAGTCACTGTTAAAAGTCAGAAAGGGAAGTGCGCCTTTGGGCACAAGGTCGGCGATAAGATAGTGTTTGATGGAAAATCGGTGAAAGGAGACATCTGTTATAGCGCGCTGATGGTGATCCTTCCAAAGGTTTACGCCATGCGCTTCGGCGCTGTGTTCCCGTGGGCTAAGGATAAGGATGTTATCTATAATGCTTGTCCCGACGCGGAAAACCCTGTTGTATTCGAGATTCGGCGAATTGGGAAACGTTGAAATTTTCATTAACGACTCCTAGCTTTAAGTCTAAAACTGCACTGAATATGTCAGCAACCGCTTATTTAGAAATAGGTTTAAGGCTGATAGGTAGCTGGCTATACTAGGGTTTTCTGTTTCTGGATTGAGGTGAAGTTGGACACCTTAACTCCTATTAGTCTAATTCTTCTTTCTGGTCTGAAATAGTGCTGAAGAAGTTCTCTTGCGCTTCTTTTCAAGTCATCGTAACTGTTCGTTATGGTGGGCAACGTCTTAGCGTGGGTGTGGGTTTCAAAGTTTTCATAGCGGACTTTCACGGTCACGGTCTTGTAGAAGAGTTTCTGCTTCAGCAGGTCTCCATGCACCTGTTCAGAGAGCTTGTCTGACGCGGTTAAGACCTGTTCAAAGTCCGCGGTGTCTTCTTCAAAGGTCGTTTCTCGGCTTATGGATTTCACTTCGCCTTTCTCTTCTACTTCGCTCTTGTCTATGCCATGCGCCATCGAATAAAGCTGGGCGCCCATGACTCCGAAGGTTTCTATCAAAACCGATGGGTCATAGCTGGCTAGTTCTCCGATTGTGTGAATTCCCATGGCGGCCAGTTTCTGCTCTGTTTTTCTTCCAACCCAAAGAAGCTTGCGGACTGGAAGAGGTGCAAGAAACTGCTGAGCTTGATCTTCTCTCACGATGGTTAGTCCGTCTGGCTTCTTGAAGTCGCTTGCGATCTTGGCGAGGAGCTTGTTTGCGCCTACGCCTATTGAGCATGTTAGTTTGTGTTTTTTCAAGATTTCCATTTTTATTTTGCGCGCCAGATTTTCAGCTTCTGCATAGTCTTTTGCTTTGGAAGTTACGTCAAGAAAGGCTTCGTCTATGCCCCACTGCTCAAACTTGTCTGCCATTTGTCGAAGCAGCTGCATGATCTCTCTTGAAATGTTATCGTAAAGCTCGAAGTTTGGTCTCAGGAAGACTGCTTCGGGGCAGAGTTTCCATGCTTTTGAGATAGGCATCCCTGATCTGATTCCGTGTTTTCGTGCTTCGTAGTTACATGTGTGTACGACTCCTCTGCCTTTGCCTTCCCGCGGGTCGGCTCCCACGATGACTGGTTTGCCTTTCAGGTTCGGGTTTTCTCTTTCCTCAATCGCAGTGTAAAAGTGGTCCATGTCTACGTGTAGTATTATTCTCTTTTTTTCACTCATTGTGGCTTTCGCCAGTCTGCCATTTGTTATCTCAGAAGATGTTTCTGTGATGATTTGAACTTATCGTAGACTGATTGCTAGCATACGTTGCGCGATGCATGTAACTTTGCTAATGATTCTGCATTCATAACCCTTAATGCTTTCACGATGCAGATAATGGGCAAAGGTTGGAGAGACAAATGCAGATTTCGCGAGAGAATGCCCAGCAGATAGCAGTGGAATTTGTCAAGAAAAAGAAGAATACCGATAAAATTGATGTTGCAGCAGTCGAGCAGCACAGGGAAGACTGGGTTGTGAGAGGCACATGTCCCATTGACATGGAAGGTCATCCTTGGGCAGAGCGATTTGAAGTTGTTGTGAATCCTAAGGGAAAAATCAAGGCGATGAATGCTTCTCTGCTTTGATTTCCCCGTTTTGCCTTTCTAGTCTTTTGTTGCCGCTGGAAGCTACAAAGTTATATCTGCAACTTTCTACATTACTGTATGAGGCGTGTTGCGTGTACGACAAGATTCTGGTGCCGGTTGACGGCTCCGAGCACTCTTTGAAGGCATTAGGCGTTGCCGCCGAGATCGCTAAAAAGTTCGACGGGAAAATCACGTTGATTCACGTGTATTCCGTATCAATTGCGCCTGTGATTGTTCCAGAGCCGGCAACGATGACGCCGACTGGGGCTCCATACATGATGTCTGTTGAAATGTCTAAAGCCTTGGAAGCAGCCAAACGTGCTGGTAATCGTATTTTGGCTGAGGCTAAAGAGAAAATTAAAGCAGAAAAAATCCCGGTTGACGCCGTGCTTAAGGAAGGGCATGTGGTTCAGGAGATCATCAAAGCCGCCAAGGAAGGCGATTTCAAACTGATTGTAATAGGCGCAAGAGGGGTGAGCCATATTCGAGAGTTCCTTTTGGGAAGCGTGACTGACGGCGTAATACATCATGCAACCTGTCCTGTGCTAGTTGTTAAGTAACGTGAAGCTTTCTCTTTTTTGCTTGCTGAAGAGGGTTAAGGTTATTATTCTGAAGCTTGATTTCTTGTTTAGAGATTAGCCCGGTGGTGCAGTGGTCAAACATGGCGGCCTCTGGAGCCGCTGACGAGAGTTCGAATCTCTCCCGGGCTACCACTTCGTCATCACCGCTTGCTTTCTCCAGATCCTCCATACTCAAGCAAAAGCCGCCGAATAGCATCCTTGGCGAATTCCGTCTTGCTGCGGTAGCCGTGCTTCCCCACAATCTTGGTTACTTCCGTGTCTAGCTCCCTAGGAATCTTGTAAACAGCGTAATCTGACTCTTTCTCTTTCTTACCCATACAACTCACCATACATGGTTACTATTAAGAAAAGCATAAGAAAATATAAAGATTATGTCACAAAGCA
>JAGTQT010000049.1:6010-10859 GCA_018396615.1 Candidatus Bathyarchaeota archaeon | reverse complement strand
TCTCTCTTTAGACGAATTTGACAGTGTCATCGACCGAGAAGGCTCAGAAGCCGTGTATAAGTTAACCCGATTGCAGGAGACGAGGCAAGGCAAGGCTCAGCGTCTTTCACTTATATGTGTTATGCGAAATTTGGAGGTAATGCAGCGTCTGGACGCTAGCACTAGGAGTACGTTGCAGTCGAACGTGATTAGGCTTGATAATTACACGAGACAGCAGCTCTTGGATATTTTAAGCAGCAGGGTGGAGCTTGCTTTTAAGCCGTTAACGGTTTCCGAGGATACATTGAGCTTGATTGCGGAGCTTGCTGCTTCCGAAGGAGGAAACGCACGCTTTGGAATTGAGTTGCTTTGGAGGGCAGGCAAATACGCGAATGCTGAGGCTGTGGGATATGTTACGCCTGAGTGTGTGAGAAAGGCTGTTTCAAGTATAGTTCCAAGTTTCAGGAAAAGCGACTTGGCTGATCTTGTTTTTCACGAGAAACTTTTCCTGATGGGTATTGCTCGACTTTTCAAGACAAACGAAGAGGCTTCCGTATCTTTGGTAAAGGCGGAGCAGGCTTATGCAGTTGTGTGTGAGGAAGTTGGAGTTAAACCGAACAGTCACACACAGCTTTGGAAGTATCTTCAAGGGCTCTCGGCTTTAGGCATCGTGAAGTCAGAGGTTTCTGGAAAAGGTTCGCGTGGAAGGTCAACCCGTATCTTCCTTCCTAGAATTCCAGCGCTCGAGCTAGAGAAGGAGCTTAGGGAGCTGCTGGAAAAAGAGGTAAAGTGAAACAGCTATGAAAATTGAAGATGTTTTCTCGTCGAAATCTCGCATCAAAATTCTACGGCTGCTGTGCCAGCTCGGGGAGCTCAACGTTTCCGAAATGGCACGAAGGCTCGGAACAAACTATAAGACAACAGTTAAACATCTTGAGGTTCTGGAAAGTGAAGGAATACTGAAGCACAAGGTATTTGGAAGAATCCGGCTGTACAAGATTAATGAAGGCTCAGCGAAGGCGAGAGCTATCCAGAACCTTATAGAGACATGGGAAACTCGGTGAAAAGCAGCTTAACCTGTGGTAGCATGAATTTTGCCAGATGGAAGCAAAACAGAAAATAGCCAGAATCATCAATAACACTTGTCTGCAGCTTTCAAGAAGGTTTTGGACATGGGTATGGTTGATGTTTCCGACAAGCCGGAAATAGTTCGCGAGGCTCAAGCAGTTGGGACAATAAGGTTGAAAGCCGAAACTGTGAAGATGATTAAAGCGGGGAAAATCGAGAAGGGAGACCCTCTACGTATGGCTGAAGTTGCGGGGATTCTCGCAGCCAAGCAGACAAGCACACTTATCCCTCTTTGCCATCCACTGCCGCTGACCAAGGTCAAGGTTCAGGCAGAAATCAAAGACCTAAATAGTGCTCAGGTCTTGTCAACCGTGAAGACAAAGGCTCGAACCGGAGTTGAGATGGAGGCGCTGGTAGCAGCCTCAGCCAGCCTCTTAACAATATGGGATATGGTTAAGCAGTATGAGAAAGACGAAAAAGGACAGTATCCAGCCACCGTGATTCAAGAGATACGCGTAATAAAAAAAATTAAGGAAGGCGCAGATAGTGAGCGAAAGCACAAGAAAACACAAAGCTGAAGCGCCACGAAAACTGAGCTTCGGAGTCTTCATCTGCAGCACATCGCGTTATCAAAAGCTTGCCCAAGGCGAAAAACCTGAAGACATCTCCGGAAGCCTAATTGAATCCTACTTGAAAGAAGCGGGACACAACGTTCGCTTCACAAAAATCATTGCAGACAACAAAGCCATGATAGAGCAGGGCATACAATATGCGCTTAGCCTAGCTGAATTGGATTGTGTTGTCTTTTGCGGAGGCACAGGAATTGCGCCGTCTGATGTCACCATTGAAACAGTTTCTCCATCTCTGGAGAAGACTTTACCCGGTTTCGGCGAAATCTTTAGGCATCTAAGCTTTGGCACTGTGGGGTCTGCGGCGGTCTTGTCTCGTGCAATCGCCGGTGTAGCCAAGGGAAAAGCGTTTTTCTGCATTCCAGGCTCTCCTGACGCTGTGAGGCTTTGTTTTGAAAGGCTTATATTGCCGGAGGCGTCTCACATCGTTAAGCATGCCCGGGAATAACGATGACGCTCGTAGACCGCTGTGGAAGGCCCTTACTGAACCTGCGAGTAGCTGTGACCAGACAATGCAATCTGCGCTGCGAATACTGCCACATGGAAGGCGAAGACAAGCAGTATCCGCCGTCACACGAGATGACAGCCGACGAAATCGTGCGCATAGTGCGGGTTGCCGCAGGTTTAGGTATTTCTAGAGTGAAACTTACAGGCGGAGAGCCTCTTCTGAGGAAGGATATTGTTGAAATTGTGAGGGGAATCGCAGCGATCAAGGATGTTAGCGATCTATCTATGACGACTAACGGGACGATGCTGGAGCATCTTGCAGAGGATCTGCGTTCAAACGGTCTAGACCGCGTTAACGTTACGCTTCCAACCTTGGACGCTGAAGCCTATGAGAAGCTAAATGGAGGCAAGATCGAACCTGTGCTGAGAGGATTAGAAGCCGCGGTCAAGGCGGGTCTCTGTCCTGTGAAGGTTAACGTGCTCCTCTTGAAAGGCGTCAATGATGATGCTGTTTTTGACATGATCGAGTTCGCGAAGAAGACTGGGGTGATTCTGCAACTGATTGAACTTGAGCCTCTAAACATCAGCAGCGAATACTACCTAAGCCGACATATGCCACTTGACAAATATGAACGGATGCTGGATGGCATGGCAGAGAGAACTGAGACAAGAAAATTCATGCAGAACCGCAAAGTGTACCATCTGCAAGATACCAGCGTGGAGATTATCCACCCCACGGAGAACGCGGAATTCTGCAGCCACTGCACGCGGCTGCGGGTGACAAGCGAGGGAAAGCTGAAACCATGCCTCATGACAAAAGACAACCTAGTAGATATCCTAACACCCTTGAGAAGCGGCGCAAGCGATGAGGAACTTGCTGAACTGTTCAAGATGGCGAACGACCGAAGAAAACCATACAACAGTAACTAAACCAAAAGGCACATACACCACATTTTGTTATGCCACATGAACACTGCCTTTCTTCAGTATATATAGGGGGCCTAAGACAAAGAACAAGCTAAAGAAGCAAAAGTTTTATCCAAGTTCCCACAAGATACCTTCTGGTGCACAAAATGAGGGATAACGTTCTCTGTTCACCAAAACAAAACATTTAATACCCCTCAACCCGATTCAACAAGTTCCATGAGCTTTTTAAAACAAATCGAAGAAAAATGGCAGAAACGCTGGGAAACAGCCAAAATCTTTGAAGCCAACCCAGACAAAACCCGACCCAAATTCTTCATAACCTTCCCCTACGCATACATGAACGGACCACTACACGTCGGACACGCATTCACAGCATCACGCGTAGACACCTACGCAAGATTCAAAAGAATGCAAGGCTACAACGTACTTTTCCCATGGGCATGGCACTGGACAGGACAACCACTTATAGGAGCAAGCGAACGCGTCGCCAAAGGCGACAAAGCCTTCATCAAAAGCCTAATAGAAGTCGACGACGTTCCCAAAAACGAGCTTGAAAAATTCGTTGATCCCATCTACATGGCAACATATTACACCAACGAAGGCAGAACAGCAACCAAAAAAATGGGCTTCTCCGTCGACTGGCGCAGAGAATTCAACACAACCATGCCTACCTACCAAAAGTTCATCGAATGGCAATATGAAAACCTAAGAAACATGGGCTACGTATCAAAAGGCACCCACCCAGTCGTATGGTGCCCAAAATGCCAAAGCCCAACAGGCGACCATGACCGCCAAGTAGGAGAAGGCGTCACACCCGAAGAATACACCCTCATAAAATTCAAACTAGACAAAGAAACGTTTCTACCCGCCGCAACTTTCAGACCCGAAACAATATACGGCGTAACCAACATGTGGGTCAACCCCGACGCAATATACATTGAAGCCCACGTAGACAACGAAAAATGGATCATAAGCCATGAAGCCGCAGAAAAACTCAAAGAACAAGGAAGAATCATAAAAACCATACGCCAAATAAAAGGCAGAGATCTCATCGGGAAAACATTCGAAAGCCCAATAACCAAAGCCAAATTCCCCATACTGCCAGGATGGTTTGTTGACCCCAAACATGCAACAGGCATCGTCTACAGTGTACCGGCGCATGCACCATATGATTGGCTAGCCTTAAAGGATCTCCAAGAAAAACCAGAAGTTCTCAAAGAATTCAACATAGACGCAGAAACAGTCAAGAACATAAAGCCAATCTCCCTCATCGAAGTAGCAGGCTACGGAGATTACCCCGCCATCGAAATCTCCAAGCAGCTTAATGTTAAAGATCAAAACGACCCGAAAGCCGATGAAGCCACCAAACTGCTATACAAAAAAGAATTTCACGAAGGCATACTAAAAGCGAACTGCCGAGAATACGCTGGAAAAACAGTCCGAGAAGTCAAAGACATGCTGATCAGAGACTTCAAAGCCCGCAACATAGCCGACGCCATGTATGACCTTCCCCAGCAAGTTGTCTGCCGATGCATGTCCCAGTGCATAGTGCGGATACTCCAAGATCAGTGGTTTCTAAACTACTCGGACATGGAATGGAAAGAAAAAGCTCGCCAAGCACTCAGCAAAATGAAAATTTACCCCCCAACCGCCACATCATGGTTCACAACCGTAATCGACTGGCTAAAAGAATGGGCTTGTGCAAGAACAACAGGCTTTGGCACACCACTTCCATGGGGAAAAGGCTGGATCATCGAGACACTAAGCGACTCCACAATATACATGGCGTTCTACACCAT
>JAGTQT010000049.1:251-5980 GCA_018396615.1 Candidatus Bathyarchaeota archaeon | reverse complement strand
CTTTGATTATGGTTGGAGCGAACTCTTCAACTACATCTTCTACAAAGAAGGCGACAAACAGAAGATATCCCAAAAAACAGGAATACCCGCAGAAACCATCACCAAAATGCAAGAAGAATTCCAATACTGGTACCCAGTCGACCTAAGAGTTTCAGCAAAAGAACTTGTCCCTAACCATCTAACATTCTTTATATTCCACCACGCAGCACTCTTCCCGCCCAAACAATGGCCAAAAGGCATAGGCGTCAACGGCATGCTAATGATCGAAGGCAAACAAATGCACAAGTCAAAAGGAAACTTTGTAACAATGAAAAACGCCGTTGAACAATACGGCGCTGACGCCACCCGCTGCACTCTGCTCATGGCAGCAGAAGGCATGGATGATCCTGACTGGCGAACAGAAAACGTCAAAGAAATGCAGAACAAGCTTGAATCTTTCTACAACTTTGCCAAATCCATAATAGAAAACAGTGAAGAAGGCGAATACACCCACCTGGAAAGATGGCTTATGAGTACTCTGCAACGCCGCATCTCCGCAGTTACAGAGAACTTGGAACAGATGAAAACCAGAACAGCCCTCTCCATCGCCCTCTTCGAGATCTGGAACGACTTTCGCTGGTACATCCACAGAAAAAAGAAGCCAAACGCCAAAGCCCTGAAACAAGCTCTGAAAACCGCGATTAGGCTACTTGCTCCATTTGCCCCCCACACCTGCGAAGAAATATGGAACCAAACCGGCGAAAAAAACTTCATCTCTCTAGCAGATTGGCCCACCACAGATCCCAAACAGATAGATCTTCAAGCCGAAGAACAGGAAAACCTCATCAAAAACATAATCGAAGACACATTTAGCGTTCTGAAAGCAACAAAAATCACACCCAAAAAAATCTGCTACTACACCGCCTCACCATGGAAGTGGAAAATATATATAAACATACTTGAAAAGTCAGCACAAGGCAAAGTAAAACTTAGCGAGCTCATGAAAGAGTACGCAACAAACGCAGAACTCAAAAAACATATGAAAGAACTAGCCAAGTTCGCTCCAACCATAATCAAAGAGATCGACAGAATGCAAGAAGAAAGGAAAACAAGCTTACTAAAAGCCACATCCTTTGACGAAAAAGAAACACTGAAAAGCGCAAAAGACTTTCTCGCCGAAAGATTCGCCGCCGAAATCCACGTCTACAGCGAGGAGGATGTAGAGCGGTACGATCCGAAGATGAGGGCTTCCTTGAGTGCTCCGTGTCGCCCCGCCATATACGTAGAGTAAGTGTTCTACACGAATCTGAAAAGCATGTTCAATGTGCGAGGATTAACCTTGACATGGTAGTTTCTTCGACCGCCACTAGTAGTCGTGATGTAAAAATCTTTTTCCTCGCGAAGCTCACTTGCATAAAGCAAAGCCAAAACCGTACGGCAAACATTAACCGTCGTCAATTTCTCGCTTTTGACTCTTTTCTCGATCTCTTCCTGAAGAATCCGAGGATTAATTGTGTACACTATTTCTGAAAGATCTTTTCCTGTCCTAGAATAGTGTATCTCCATCTCTCTCAGAAGGTGTTGGACAATATCGTAGTAGGGCGACTTGCGATTCATTATTAGGTATATGTAGTTAACTAGAGGAATAGGTACCTTCCCTACCTGTACCTCAGACACCCTACATCCCCCAACATATACTAATTTTATAAAGGGTTTAAAAACCTTGAGGTAAGATTTTACCTAAACCAGCCAAAAACCTTCATAGCAAATGGTTCTTAGAGTTCTTAGCAACTATCATCTTGGTCTGAAAACTTAATAGGACAAACCTATATTCGAACACTTGAAAAAGCAGAAACATGTGGATCCGTAGCGCAGCATGGATACCCTTTAAGCCACAAAGCGCGTCGGCCTTCTAAGCCGAAAGTCCTGGGTTCAAATCCCAGCGGATCCGCCACTTTCCTGATCGGCTAATTTGCTTATCGCCCTCTCAAAGCTCTGGATTACGTGGCTAGCAGTGCGGTTTTTTCATTAATATCTTGATGGCGTCGCTTCCCTGAAAAGATGTGCCATCAATCAGCGCGCCGGTCAAAGTCAAGGTCACTGATCTAATTTTGCACGAGATGCCATGCTGTTTTTGAATCAACTCTACTACTGCTTGTCTGTCAAATTTCACAATAAGCACGTATCTTCCATCACCGTCGCAATCTGCAAAGCAAAGGAATCTGCGGTCTGCTGAAATCGAGTGGTTCAGCATAAGCGAAGAAAAGTCAATATCAAAGACGCTGTACTCTTCTGGAAGACTGATTACGCACGTAACCCATTTCCCATGTTTTCTCAGATTTAGGCAGCGTGGATAAATCCTTATTTTGGCGTAGATAGCAACTTCTGGCTTCTCGCCGAAACAGCTGGATACGATGTAAACGTCAAGCATGTCGATTTTCATATCTTGATTAACGTCTGCTTTACTGTTCCATCTGGAATGACCAAGATAGGAGCCGACAGCTAATGCCACTTCGTACACGTCTTTTAGGTCCACTGCTCCGTCACGATTTACGTCGCAGACAAACCTATCGCTAATGCTGATTGGTTGGGCGTCTGATGCATACGCAAGTGCACTGGCAATAATGATTATCAGGGCTATTGGAGCTACTTTCTGCATTTTCTCCTTCTCCAACAAAAACGGAGCACCCGAAATAGATAAACAAGTGATGAGTTAGCTTCTATTACTAAAATATCGAAGATTTGTCCAGTGGGAACTGTTTTGTGTGGCTAGTAAGTTTTATAACACTAGTGCAATAATAAAGGGTAAACGTGTTGACGTTTAACTTGTAGATGTGTAAGGGATGCTTATGAGCACTCATGCAGAAGATCTTAAACTTCGCTTAATGACAATTGAACTTCTTAGAACAGCAAAATACAAGAGAAACATAACCTACCGTGAACTTGCATCAAAAACAGGCTTGCCAGTTACAGTTCTCAGCAGATACGCTAAGGGGCATGTTTTACCGAATACATCAAGAGCAAGGCAGCTGTGGAAGGTTTTAACAAAGCTTGTTGGCTTAGAAACAGAGCTTCGCAACAGAATCAAATTTGACGAAGACGGGTTTTTCGACAACACCGAAATCATAGGCGACTTCAACATTCTTCAGCAAGCCGCAAACCATGCCTTAGCAAACTTCGCTGGAAAACGCGTTACCAAGGTTCTAACCGCTGCTGTTGATGGAATTCCTCTAGCCACAATGGTTGCCAACGCTCTTGGAGTGAACCTAGTAGTAGCGAAAAGAAGCAAAGAAGTCGGAGTCAAAGCATTTCTAGAAGAAACGTATGTTTTCAAATACTCAGGAGTCACAATGACCCTCTATATCCCTAAAGAAGCAATCAAGAAACGCGACAGCGTCCTAGTTGTTGACGACATGATTAAGACAGGAGAGACACAAGCTGCATTAGTTAACTTGGTGCGAAAGGCAAAAGCCGAAATGTCAGGCGTTTTCTCGCTGATCGCTGTCGGAGAAGACTGGAAACGAGTGTTGAAACTTTCATCTGAGTGCCCTGTGGAAGTCATAATCTACGTGAAGGCACCACATGAGGCAAGCAGCCACTACTAAGAGAGGAGAGACTGGCGTTTTCCTTTTTTGTAAAAATCCTTGCCAAGCCTAAGCAGCGCAGTTGAAGTTGACAAAGGATTTTTCAGCAATTCGTTTCCTTACCTAGAACGCTTTCAATTGTTTCAACGCCCCAAGTGGAGTAACATTTTTTCAAGATTTTAAGCTCAGAAGCGGCAAGAATCACTAAGCTTGTTGGGTTTGAATCAGCCTTTTTCCAGACACCGCGAAGCTCTCTCAGAAAAATGTTTGCTGCAACGTCACCAAAACCTTTTCTTAGCTCTTTTATTCTATTCTCTAACTCTTTTGCATCAGCTGCCTGCTTGTGAATAAGGAAGCATTCCACCATACCTTATTGAAAGGTTCCGCATCACTTCCGGAAGCTTATCAGTCGTTTTGAAGTCGTATCGCATATAACCCCCTTCATCAAATATTTCGGCAAGTCCTTTCAAGCCTCTCTCAAGAACACGCTGCGGTGTTAATACCTACGTGTTTTTTCTCAAAGGATCTATACATCTTTAGCGCAGATAATTCTTTATTGGTGCGCCAAACAGCAAAGAAGCCAAAAACTACTTGAAAAACCTCTTCTTTTCTCTTGGAAAGATTAATGCCAAGAATCTTAAAATATCCCAAGTTTTCAACGATCACTCTCAAGCTCTCTTTTCTTGTAGTCATCGGCGTCGCCTAAAAAAACTTATACGCTAAGCCAATAAACGGTTTACACGGTATAAGAATGCGGACAATAGAATGGCAAAACGGCACCTTAGTTACAATAGATCAATCGAAACTTCCAAAGGAAACCGTGGTCCTTACTTTGAAAAACTGCGAGGAAGTTGCCGATGCCATACGCAACATGAAAATTAGAGGTGCACCCTTGCTTGGCGCCGCAGCAGCTTTTGCCCTAGCCTTAACAGCACACTTGTCAGAAGCAGAGAGCCGAGAAAGACTGCTTGCTGAACTGGAAAAGTCCGCCGAGATTATCCGGGCAACGCGACCTACTGCTATAAACCTCTTTTGGGCAATAGATCGAATTCTTAACAAAGCCAAAGGTTTTTTTGGCAGTTCCAGAGAATTGGCTGCTTTTGTTGTTAACGAAGCGCAGAAAATTGCTGATGAAGATGTAGCCGTTAATCATTTAATTGGAAAACACGGCGCCAACCTTATCCATGACGGTGATGTGGTTCTAACCCACTGTAACGCAGGCGCCTTAGCAACTGTTGATTACGGTACAGCGTTAGGCATTATAAGAGCCGCATGGGATTCAGGAAAGAAAATCAAAGTTTTTGCTACTGAAACCCGTCCACAACTTCAAGGAGCGAGATTGACTGTTTATGAACTTCAGCAAGCAGGCATTCCGGTGACATTGATCACCGATAGCATGGTTGGATATGTTATGGCCAAGCAGCTTGTGAACAAGGTTGTTGTAGGCGCAGATAGAGTAGTTCAAGATGCAGTAATCAACAAGATTGGAACATTTACCATAGCCGTCTTAGCGCGAGAGCACTCCATACCCTTTTTTGTCGCCGCGCCCACTTCCACTTTTGATCTGACCAACAAAGCAAACAACATCATTATAGAGCAAAGGAAGCCTGAAGAAGTGACTCACATAGGATCAGTAAGAATTGCCACAGAAGGCGTAGACGTGCTGAATCCAGCATTTGATGCTACGCCGCTAAAATATGTTACAGCAATAATCTGCGAACAAGGCATCTTATACAGGAACAATCTAGTTAAATTCAAATCGAGTATTCCCAAGAGAGTTTACAAGCGGTGATTTAACATTAAAACAGGTAACATCGAAAAAAGTGCAGACGTGCGCACCGAGCTTCACATCAGAGGACTGTTAACTAAAAAAGGAGTAAGAATCTTCAAAGATGAAGCCAAGCAAGATCTTTCCGAAAGAGGATACGGCACTCCAGCAGGAAAGGCAATTGTGCTAGGTTTTCACGAAGCCCTTTATCTGCTAGACAAAGGAATGCTTAAAGTTGAAAGTAGCAAACACAAAGAAATATCCTTTCGAGATCTTCTCAAAGAATACGAGTACGCGGATGAGAATGCTTGGGCTAAATACCTAGTCTACCGTGACCTGAGAAACCGTGGCTACGTGGTTCGAGAAGGCTTTGGCAAAGGTATAGATTTTCGTCTCTA
>JAGTQT010000049.1:0-196 GCA_018396615.1 Candidatus Bathyarchaeota archaeon | reverse complement strand
GAGGGAAAACCCATGCTGCTCGGAGATCTAGCCAATATCTTGAAGCAGTGTCAAAGCCTAAAGAAGGAGCTTGTTTTAGCTGCCATGAACCGAAGAGGCGAAATAGTTTACTATTTTGTTTCACAATTCAATATAAGCTAGTTGGAGAACAAGATAGATGCCATTGTTCAAAACCGTAGGTATTAACACCGCAGCG
>JAGTQT010000048.1:8856-10971 GCA_018396615.1 Candidatus Bathyarchaeota archaeon | reverse complement strand
TGATGGCTTCCGCCTCCTCCTTGTCTAGGACGAGCAATGCCGATTCAGGCGTTAACCCTCTAGGAACTTTTACCCTAACCGTTAACTCTTGATAGTCTCTGTAGCATTCAACTTCTTCTGGCACAGCAACCTTCCTTAAAACAGATTCAATGTCGTCTAGATATCCGGCTGTGTATACTTCAAACCAGACTTTGTTGCCTGAAATAGAGACGCTGGCTTCGTCAGGGCTCCAATCAATGTCGTAGTCGTCGGAATGATCCTTCATATCCTTCAAAAGCTTCTGTAAAGCCTTCTCAACCTTCTCTGCTCTTACCGCACCCTTGTACGTGGCGACCAAGGTGTAGTCGTCGCTATGACTGCTCGGCCTAAACTTGAAAACGTAGAATTCATACGGTGAGCTACACAATTAAACCACCTCCAAAACTGTTACGAAAGATTAAGAGGATTATCGGCTGAAGAGCCTCTTGTCCCTATCAAACTTTTTGCGGAAAACGGTGAGGGCTTTAGCCTTCACCTCTTCCGGGGTGTGGTTTCGCATTGGTGGAAAGGCAAACTGCGCATCAACAGTGATGTCGCCTAACACTTCGCGAACCAGCAAGTTCTTGTAGTTGGCTTCGTCTACTTCAAGTTGAGAAACCATTCTCTGAACTTCCTCTTCACGTCCTTCAAGCTCTCTGAAAAGCATCTTGGCGATCTCATTCAGAAGCTCCTCATAATTGCTCATCAACTCGCCTTCCTCTTCCCTAGCAACATCTTCACGGCTGCTTCAAACTCTTGCAAGTCACATCCATATCTGCTCTTCACAAAGTCTTCAGCGCCGGATTCTCTAGCTATCTCAAGACATTCCTTTAGGTGTGGACAAAGCCAGCAGCACGGCTTCTCGCCTAGACAATCCTCTAACTGTTCGCATTCTTCGCATTTCCTCTCGTCTTCGGGCTTTTCGCATCCTCTGAGAAGGCTTGTGCAAGGTGCTTCAAGCTCCTCGCAAACCAAGTCTAGGAGTGCGCATGCTCTGCAGTCGCCGCCGAAGAAAAAACCTGGTTTGTGCAGCAGTTTGCCGCCTTCAAGCTCAACTGTAGAATCGGCTAACTTCCTTACTCCATAAACTAGTTTTCCGATTCAGTATGATGGCATTCCGTTTCCTCCCTTAAGGTTTCCGCTATGTCATCTTCTAGAGCGTAGTATGCTTCACCGTGGAGAAGCGTGTTGCCTTCACACTTAGACGCTATCTCGTCCACTTCTGGGTGCGCCTCTCGAATCGCATGTTCAACCATGTCGATTATAGCTGCCGCTACCCTCTGAAACCTGTCCAAAACTTTCACCTTTAAACACTTCACTCCTCCATTTCTTGAACCTCAGAAATCTCTAGATGCGTATCTTCGCTTACGAGATCGCCTTCCTCGTAGTTCAGTGCAGCTTCGTCTCGAGAGGATGCTTCAACCTCCCACACCCCAACACGAGTGTGGCTTACGGTGACCAGATATTTCCTCTTCATTCGGTTTCCTCCTCAGCCATCAGTCACTCCAGTAAATTCTACAGTTATGGGCGAGTTCCTCAACAACCTCATTAAGCTCGTCTATGGCATAGAGCCTGTAGCAGTACTGTCTAAGGTATTCCCAAAGGTCATCGCCTGATTCAACGGCCACAAGCCTTCTCCGGTTTCCATTATGCCTAATCGACTTTACTGTGACCCCTCTAGAATTGTTGATATGTTCATACCAGACATCGCTTTCAAAGAAGCAAAGAGCCCTATCCTTCGAACCCTTATATTTAAGTTCGCACTCGATTTCTAAGTCGCTGTAGAACCAAATGTCTATCAGTTCCAGCAACTTTCGCTTGTTGCTTGCCATGTTTCACCACACTCTTTTACGCTGAACAAAGATCCTCTCGAAGACTCGTATCATCTCTTAGAAGTCTCTCTCGCATTTATCGCACCATTCCAAACCGTTGTCCTCCCTCTCTTTTCCACAGCTAATGCACTTCATCCGTCAGCAAACCTAAACAATATAGTCGCCTTTGCGGTCCTTCAACTTCTTGATCCTCATTGAAGTCATCAACAATCTTGGCGAATGCTTCCCTTTGGATCGAGCTTTCACTGTACCAGTAGTGTGTATA
>JAGTQT010000048.1:6968-8840 GCA_018396615.1 Candidatus Bathyarchaeota archaeon | reverse complement strand
CCCGAAAACAGGTTCCAAAAAATGGGTTCAGAAGCCCGTCAACTCTTAGCAGCATCACTAGTTGAATGTATGTGTTCAACTCTCATTTCCCTCCTTAACTGGGCCAGGGTTGATTTAAAAATGTTTCAAGCTGAGGCTAAAGTAATTTCGGGAAAGGATGAGGAAGGCAGACTCTGCATCGACAGCATTAACGTGAATGTCAATATTGGAATCCCGGAAGATGAAGAAACGTTAAGAAAGCTTAAAAGGGCTGAGATCCTTTTCGAGCGTGGCTGCCTAATGAGCAGAAGCTTAAAAAGAGGCATAAAAGTAAACTATTCAGTAAACAGACATTTCGAAAGGTGAAAAGATATGCCTACATGCGCAGAATGCGTCTATGCCGAACTTCAGTGCCCTCCCGTCGTAAGATGCAATAAAAGGGGTACCTTTCATTACTTAGATAGCTTAGCCTGCGAACAGTTCGAACCCGTTGAGGAAAAAGGTAACTCTGAAAAGAAAAAGGAATAGGTTTCCTAACACTTTTCTGCAGGTCCTACTTTGGATTAAGTAGGCGCTCTGAGGGTCATTTGGCGTTTCATGAAATCCTGTGACATTATATCTCCAGCTGATGGAGATAGACTTTCGATAAACTCCCGTAGATCTTTCTCCATAGAGTCAGCTACCTCTTTCTGTTCTTGAATAAGGTTCTCCATTTCGGCCTGGTCTTTCTCTAACACATATTTTGCTGGTTCTGTTGGAACATTGTCTGGACTATATTTATATAATTCAGGCTTGATCTTTGCATTTGCCATTTCAGAGCCTAACCAAAGATAGTAACTCCATTCATGGTTTCTTATGCTCCATGATCTCTCGTGGAACCCACTCACTGCGAACTCCATCGCTTCTTCCTCTCCATGAATTAGTGACAAAAGATTTTTTCCCTGCATAAATGGCGTAGTCTTAACCCCAAAAAGGCTCAAGATAGTAGGCGCCAAGTCTTGAACACCCACAAAGCCTTCTATTCGCTTGCCTTCTTCATTCATCTTGTCAGGAAGTCGCATAATAAAAGGTATATGGGAAAGCTCATCGTAGGGCCATGGTTTTACCTTCTTGATTATTCCGTGTTCGCCTAGAGGTTCGCCGTGATCCGACAAGAAGATGATTAAAGTATTGTCCAAAAGCCCAAGATGCTCTACTTGCTCGAGGAAAATACCAGTCCATTTGTCTGCCAGTGTGATGGTTCCAGCGTATTGGGCTCGAAGATGGCGAATCTCCGGTAATGTCCAGTCATCAGCAGCTCCGCCTCCCCAAGTTATGGGCGAACCGTCATACTCAGGCACGGGATACATGTCAAGGTATTGGCTAGGTGGGTCCCAAGGCTCATGCGGGTCAAAACTGTCGATCACTAAGAATATCCTATTTTTGTTACCTTTTGAAATTTCTGTTTCAAGCCAATTCATGGATGCCTTGAAAACTTGGGCTACATGGTGGTCTTCTTCATCTTTCCAATGCGCTCTATTCTTAAGATATTGCTCAAACTGTTTCTTCACTATACTACTCGGCTGACCAGGATAATTCGGATGCCAATTTTTCTCACTATATTTCGATAAGTCAACTTTTAAGTTGGGATCCACGATCCAAGGGTCATTTTCTTGGCCTCTAATCCAATCGACATAATCGAAGCCTCTGCTGAAGCCAAACTGGGGTTTATGCATATGATAAGTGTCGGATATCAGAGCTGAAGTTACGCCTTTATCCCAAAGGATCTCGGCTATCGGCATATCAAGCTGCTCTAATGGCTGCCACCCCCGGAATGGCAACGTGTATCGTCCAGTGAACATAGAGACCCTGACAGGTATAGTGGGTAATCCTTCAGCGTATGCGTAATCAAAA
>JAGTQT010000048.1:0-6937 GCA_018396615.1 Candidatus Bathyarchaeota archaeon | reverse complement strand
ATGGGGTTTTGATCCACCTATTCCCGTAGCAACCAAGATGATCCCGGCGGAAACTGTCCTCCATAATTATTATGACATTATAGCGATCTGTATTGCCCAATTTTATAACCTCGTTTTTTTAAACCTTACTATCTAACTGTATACTAAACTTTGGCAAATTTTCATTTCGGAAGCATTAAAAACGCAAAAAATGGAGTTCCAAATATGAAAAATTAACATTATTTTGGTAAAATACTTTAAAGAAATGGGCAAAAGCCAAAAATTTGCCAAACTTTAGCTGTATATTTAACAACATAATGAGATATTAATTATTGGTAAGAAATTGAGTTATATGTATAAGACTTGTCTGGTGGAGCTGTTGCGTAAAGATTTTGTTGCCGTTATGGGTTGGACTTTGTGGGATGGGAGGGGTAAGACGCCTACAGGAGGAGCTGCTGTAACGTTCGAATTGACTAGGCGACTTTCGAAATATTTTGATTGCGACATGGTTTTTGAGACAAGCAACCACAGTAAGGTTGGGACGATTGAGGAGACTACAGCTGGTTTTAGGCGACGATTTGTTCTTCGTCCCAAAGGATTGTGGCGTCTGGAGGAAGATTTTCTACGTGACTACAGCTTAATTCACATTTGGGATGCAGCGCCCGTCTTCACCTATAGGGCTTTCACTAACACGTTTATTCCGCATTGTTATACGCTTCATTCAGCCGCCTCGATGACTGACTGGATAAGAATAGCCTCCGCTTTCTACGTTGATGAACACGACATGATAGCTTTAGGAAGCAGATGCTTGGCAGAAGCACTGAACAGGTTCTGGAGAACCCCCGTGAATGTGATTCCCTACGGCGTAGACACCGATTTCTTCAAGCCTCTTGACAAGTATGCGTGTAGAGAAAGTCTCAGCCTTCCTAAAGAGCAGTTTATTCTGGGTTATCTTGGGAGAATCCAAAAGTTTGACTTTGTTTTGGCTTATGAAACTATTAGGGAAATCAAGAGACTTACTGGGCGAAATAACATTATGCTTGTTGTTGCTGGCGGCAACAAAAAGGTTAAGCCAGTTTACGTTAAGGATGATTTTATTTATCTCGGCTACCTTGAGAAGTCAAAGGTTCCTCATTTTTTGAACTCTTGCGATGTCTTCTTTAATCCTGTAGCTGGAGCCCGTGAAGGTTTCGGCTTAACAAACCTTGAGGCTATGTCCTGTGGCTTACCTATTGTGACAACCGCCTGGAACGGTTACTTTGACACCGTTTCATCCGATGTAGGTTTTCTCGCAAGAACTTGCTGGTATGATGGAGACGTTTGGGTTAATCAGATGGACATTATATCTGCATGTATGGAACTGTTTAGGAATGAGAGACTTCGAGAGTTGATGAGTAAAAATGCCCGAGTGAGGGTTGAGCAGAATTACCGATGGGATTGCTGCGTCGAGAAGTATCGACTTAGATTTCTCGACTTAATTCGTAAAGGTCCACCAAAGGACTTGCCCTATAATAAGGCGCTAGAAAAGATCATTATAAAAATAAATGGAAAGCCGTATGCCTTTTCTTTGGAGAAGGTGTTTAGAAGCTTGGAGAAAATTAGGGTAGACTTCAAAGGTTTGCATGAAGGATTTATTTCTGATTCAAATCTGGGTCAAATGAAGGGTACAGACTGGAAAAGGTTTATTTGTTTAGATAATATAGTAAACCTCCCCAAGTACCGATTTAATATAAAAAGAACGCTAACTGAGATGGAAAATCAGCTCTATACGTATTTTCCGAGGTTGGTAAAAGCTTTAAGAGAAGCATAGATGGAATTATCTCTACAGAATTCCTCAACTATACTAACTTCAAAGCCATCTCAGATAGATATATATGAAGACAAATTTCATTACAACAAGTTCCAATCGGTATTACCAGAATAAAATTATTGGAGAGAGAGTTTAAATGAGCAGCGAAGAACCCGTAGAGCTTTGGCCTGGAATCATTATCTGCACAACAATAGCAGTTATTTCATTTGCCGCATCTATCATGTATAACCTTATAAGTAGTCTAATGTGGGCCTTTATTTACAGTATACTTATCACAAACTTCGTTAGCATCCCTAAAAGGTTTCTTCCTGGCATAACATTTTGTTCCAGAGATTTTTTAAGAGGAGTAATCGCATTAGGCATTGTCACAAGCGCCTTTGTATGGCTTGAGATTGGGATAGGAGTTATTAACGCATTAATTGTCATTTTTCTCTCCTATTTTTTAGTCTATGGCTTGGAAAAAAAACGGGTCTAACCACAAGACTAGCCACGCTAATCGGTGTCGGCACTTCTATTTGCGGAGCTTCTGCAATTGCAGCTATGGCGCCATGTATAGAAGCAAAAAAGGAGGAGACTGGTCTAGCTCTGTCTTGCATTACTCTTTTTGGTCTCCTAGCCATGTTTTCTCATCCTTTCTTGTATACGAGTACAGTTGTAGGTGACCCGCTAGGCCATAACCTAAACGCGTACGCTATATGGGTTGGTACAGGAGTTCACGAGACAGCTCAAGTAATAGCTGCAGCTGGCGCTCTTGGCGTCGAAGGTAACGCACTACTCGTAAAATCTATACGGATTTTTATGATAGACCCTATGATATTACTGGCTACATACATGATAGCGAGGAAGGCTAATTTATCTGGGAGACGCAGGACTACTCTGCCAGCATATGGCGTTGTTTTCGTTGCGCTCTCTGTCTGTGGTGCGTTTCTCGATATTTATGCCCCGCAAATTGCGTTGTTAGGGTTTGATTGGCTTCCATTAAAAACAGTGCTTTCAAAAGTTGTATTTAAGTTTCTATTAGGATTATGTCTTGCTGGAGAAGGGTTTAAAGTTAAGCTCAGTCAAATCGCGAAGCTTGGCATTAAACCCTTTGCGATAGGAGCTTTTGTAGCGCTATTGGCAGGTATCATAGCGTTGGTCTTAGCAATATTGGTCACTCCGTTTTTGCCTGTACTATAAACGAAGTTACATATCACACTGAAAAGTCTCCTTGTCAGGAAGAAGGAATGTTGAGGCGAAGCCCGCCTTATATCCAAGCTGAATCGTACCACGGCAAGCCTGGTCGTACAATCTGGTAATGCGGTAAAGGTCCGTCAGCATCCTTCAGAACCCGTTTAAACATTCTATCGCATATCTTGGGTTTATCTTTGGCTATATTGTTTTGCTGCGCAGGGTCTTGTTCAAGGTCATAGAGCCTAGCATCGCCGCCATCAAGATTAGCAATGTAAGCGTATTCTTCATCTCTACACCAGACATATCCTCCGTAGATCGATGTCATATACTTTCTTCGATCAGCCTTCTCTTCCGTCACCCATTCCCAGATGTTTCGTCCTTCCATTTTTACGGGTGACCGAATCCCCGCCAGAGCCAATAGAGATGGAGCTACATCATGAGTGCTCACATAGGCCTCACAGCTGGTTCCCGCATACTCCTTGTCTGGATGATAAATCATGTAGACGAGATCCATGAGTTCAGGAAAGAGGCACATAGGAGGCACCTTGTGCAGGACCCTATGCTCCATAATCGGGTGACCATGATCAGAAAGAACCATTATGACCGTGTTCTCGAACAACCCTAGTTCCTTTACTTTGTTGAGGAGTTTTCCAAAGTATTTATCAACGAGGGTGACTTCGCCTGCATACAGCGCTCTCGTGTAGTCGAGTTCACCCTCCTGAAATGGAAAGTTGCCCCCATGAGTGTTGATCACACGCCTACCTTTGTAACTAGCAGTGTTAAAGTACAAGTCAAGCATAGGCTTTGGAGGAATCCAAGGTTCATGTGGGTCAAACTCGTCAATAACCAGAAGGAATTTCTCAGCATTACGGTTCCTATCAAGCCAGTTAATGGCAGCGCCGAAGGTTCTCGCGGGGAACCAGTCCTCTTCTGTCTGCCAGTCTTGGATATTGCTAAGAAAGTGTGAAAGCCCATGACCGACGCAGCCATATGTTAATTCACATGGGAGATTCTTTGGGTCCTCTACATCTCCCTTCAGTGGAGTCTTGTAAGGGTCGTGTTCCTGCCCTCGAATCCACTCCCAATGGGTGAATCCTCGGTGGAAGTTCATTGATGGCTTGAACATGTGGTAAGTTGAACAGTACAAAGCAGTTAAGTATCCTTGATGTTTGAAGATTTCGGACATCGTCACCTGGTTCTCTGGTATGGGTTCCCATCCCTGAATCTTAACAGGGTCGCCCTTTCTGGGCACATACCCTTTATTTGGAAAAGTTCGCATGCCTGTATACATTGCTCTTCTAACAGGGATCGTAGGTAGCCCTTCTGGGAAACCTCTTGTGAATACGGTGCTTTCCTTTGAGAATTTGTCTAGGTTTGGTGTATGTATCCACTTGTTTCCGTAGCATCCTACATGGTCCTTTCTCAAACTATCCAGCATAACGATGATTACATTCATTTTATACCAAGCCTCGGTCATTAACTTTATAAAGATTCTATTAAAGAACCATGTATGTTTTTCATTGTTTTATTTCTTTTCTCATTGGTACTGATAGTTTATATCTAAGAACATTACGACAAAGTAGCTCAAATGTTTCGACACTACCATGCAACACAAACAGAACTAGAAACAGACAAACACATACTATTCCAATACGAAAGAGAAGGAATACACAGCCCAACATACGTCGAAAAAAGTTTGACCTATCCAAGATTTAAATTGCCTGTTCTATACTTCCGTTATTTGAGATTACTATAACAAAAATGTTACATAAACTTTTCTCTTAAACTACAACCTATCTGAAGGACGGCGGCGTATAAAAAGAATGCTGATAGTCCCCAATAACAGAACTCTGGAAGACCATTTCTACTATCGGGCATCCTGCAAACTCCCCCTTTTTTATATGCTCCATTAAGAGGCTAGAGGATTCCGCTTGATCCATGATTTTTATACATGAAAATGTCAATGTGAAGGCTCAGAGTTAACCCGTTTTAAGTATCCTGTGAAGCTTGGAGGGTGTAGATGCAGAATTATATAGCCCGCCTTCAACAGGTATATCAGATGCGATATGGGTCCCCTTCAAATAGAGATCCTTAAGGCGCTACAACAGCAACCTATGAGCCTCAACCAGATACGGAGACAGATAGGCCGCGACGGACTGATCGAACGGCCTAACCGACACCGCCAGAAGCCACCACCACACAAGGACCCATTACGGTCTCGGAGGACGATACGTCGAAGCCTCCGAAGCCTTATAGGTCGAGGACTAGTCTTCAGACAACCAGGCGAATTTACACATCCATCCGGCCACGTCTTTCCATTCTATACCTACTTCCTCACCAAGAAGGCCGATCTTGAACGTGGCTATGAGAACCCGGTCGACAATGAAAAGATAGATGAAGCATCTGAAAAGGCCATCCGAAGAGCCAAAGAATTTTACCAGCACATTCTCGAGGCGGAGAGGCGCCTAAGTCGAAAGACCCCCCAATTTCGGCTGGAAAAGCTGTCCATCTACCCCCCACTTAAAATTTCACGAGTTTTTTCGATCGATTCGAGTCAAATTCGAGAAATTTTAAGGCGTACCCTCTTTCGGTCATATTGTCGGTCTATCTTGTGAGTTACTCACATTCCTTCAGCTGTGATCTCATCTCTTCACTATGAGGTAGTTCAGCAAGATGCACCCGGTCGGTGTTCCCCTCATCAATGACCATCTCGTGTAAAAGGCGCATGATTCGCCTGGGCATTCCTGCCTTATCAACGGACACATTTTTCCTTTCGTCTCTGACATGGATTCTCACCTCCTTCGCAGTTCTTCCGGTTTGAAGCCAGAGGCGATACGTTACTTCTTGAAGACGTACTTCACTACGGCCGCGACGATCATCAAGATGGCTCCGAGGACGATTAGACCTCCACCTAGGATGAGGCCGCCTAGAACTTGGGCGTAGCTCTTCTCTTCCCATGAGATATCGACGTCATACCGCACGGAGATATCGACTGGCTTCATATATGAAATGTTAGCTGAGATCTGCACCTTCAGTTCCGTATCTGGCTCCGTTCTTTGCACAATGAAGTATGGGCTCTTCTTGGCTTGCTCGGATGTGAGTGGGTATGTGAAGGAGCACGTAGACCCGTTCCTCATCTCGTAAAAGGCGTTGTAGGGTTGACCCGCTTTCCACAGATCATAGTTCTTGTGATCTAATATGATGAGGTTAAACCTCTGATTTCTCGTCTCCTTAGCTGTACCGCTTACCTTAACTTCCGTTGGTTCCTCAGGTATGAAGGGGGGAAATATAAGGGGCCAAGTGTAGTTCATCCACTGGTAAACTGTGACAACCTCATCAACCAGCGATTTCGTTGCGAGCTCCTTTGCGTAGATGTTTGAGACGACGAGGCGCAAGCCTTCACCGACATCCTCTCTTCTGACAGGCATAGAGAATGAATGCGAAGTCACATTAATCGCTTCGAGGTAGGCCTTATAGGCTGCTCCAGCCTTCCATAGTTCATAGTTAACCTTGTTGAAGACGTAGAGGTCGAATGTACGTCCCTTCAGCCCCTCAACATAGCCGTTGATCATTAGATTCCGCGACTCTTCAGGAATATATTGTGGGCGGAGTAACGGCCAGTAATGCGATTGCGAATATACGGTGGCAACCTCTCTAGCTAGAGTATCGCTCTTGGGATTCCAGACTTCCGTCGTTGTTGAGACGATAGCGATAACTAGGCCGAGAACGATAACTACTATTCCGATTATTGCCATGATCTTGGGAACCTTCATCCTAATCACCTCTCATATTCTTCCACTGTGGTCGTCAGGGTCACAGGCAACTCTTTGTAGTCGCCCTTCACAGTGACTTTGAAGTCTGCTCCAAGCCGGCGCATAGCTGTTTCTACAAGCTCAGATAAGACGGCTATGGGATCCTCCATACTTATCCCTCGAGACGGCTCTCCTTCTTCCTCATGCACCCTTAAAACCATAG